>CAYUNS010000211.1:0-5307 GCA_964446155.1 uncultured Tepidisphaeraceae bacterium
ACGTACATTGTTAATACGCCAATGCGGTGGCGGCCTTAATCGGACGAAATGCGATGATGACAATGATCTTTAAGGTGCTGATGCTCCTCGTGCTTTGTTGCGGATGTGAGCGATCCAATGAGTTGGACTTCGAGATAAACAAGAAAATCCAGCCCATGGCCACCATTGCCAATGAACTGCGGATGGCACAGCGAGATGGAGAACCCATTCCGGATTCGCAGGAGGCGCTTGAGCGATGGGTGCGGGAGCGGCCTTCGTTCAAAGACAATAAAACACGGCTGGATATGGCATCGGAGTTCTTTCAGCGTGGACAATATCTGAGAAATTTTAGGGACCAGAAAGGGGGCTATCATGAATTCCTCCTGCTTTTCGTCGTCGAGACCGAGTCAGGCAATACACATGAATGGATCTGCGGCAGTTCTAGCGAAAGTAGATATGGCAGTATGATTTACCCACTCGCTCAGGCGAAGATGATCTTCGGTGATGTTGCGGATCATCTGAAAAAGCCCGGAGAAGGCCGCGGGAACATATCGGAATCACCGTAACTTCTGACAGTTGCCTTCACTCCTCCGGGGTCAGCGGCCATCGAGACGACGGCGCCGACGGGTCTGGCGGTGAGCGGTGAGGCGTGGATCGACGGGGTGACGTTCAACTGGACGGACAACGCCGACGACGAGGATTACTACCTGATCGAATGGTCGAGCGACGAAAGCGAATGGTTCGCCATCGACGAGGTGGACGCCGGCGAGACGAGCTACACGGATGCGTATCCCACGTTCGGGGTGAACTGGTTTCGCGTGGTGGCCGTGCGGGGATATGAGTTGATCCTCTCGGCGGCCAGTACCGCGATCAGCGTGACCCCCAAGGCCCCGCCGGTGGCGTGGCATGACGACAACGCGGGGGCCAACGAGCGCGGTACGCTCAGCCCGTTCCACGTCGTCCACGACGATCCGAACGGCGTGATCATCAATGTCGTCCCCAACGACGTTGATTACGACAGCGGCACGGTCCATATCCCCTCCAACGGCTTCACCCAGCCGGGTAACGGCACGGTGACGCTCGATGCGCAGACCGGGAAGTTCACCTATATCCCCGATGCCGGCTTCGCCGGCACGGACACGTTCACCTACTGGGTGGTGGATGGCGACGGCACGCCCAGCGCTCCGGCGACGGTGGCGGTGGACGTGACGAACACGTTGCCTTCGCCCAAATCGCAAGAGGTGAACTATTACGGGGTGGAGCAGGCGCAGTTCCTCGGCCAGACCTATGAATGGGGGCACATCGGGCAACTGGTCGCCACGGATGCCGATGGCGACACGCTCACCTATGAAGTGGCGGATGACGTCTCGCACGGTACGCTCGTGATCGACCCGGCCACGGGGCAGTTCGTCTATGTCCCCGACGCCCAGAGCTTCATGGGGACTGACCGCTTCACCTTCACCGTGAATGATGGAACGACGGCGCCCGATGATCCGCCGGTCGCGTCGGTGGTGATCACTTCTTATCATCAACTGACAGTTGTTGCGGGTTATGTTCCAACCTCGCTGGCATGGTTCTGGTATCAGAACATGGCGATGAAATTCACCTCCCTGCCGTCCAGCGGCACGCTGATGGTGCATGTGATGGATCCGGAGCAGCCTAGTTGGCAGACGGCGGAAACCGGCGTCTGGTATCCCGAGATCGCAGATGCATCCTACGTCGCCCCGCCGGGTTCCTCCGGTTGGCCGGAGGTCCAGTTCACCTATGTGACCCGCAATGGTCCGTTCACCAGCAAGCCGGCGACCCTGGTTCTGGATCGATGGGGAGGACTGGGGCAACATGTAGCCTCGGTTTCCAACGACCAGCCGACTACACGTTCATTAGGCGGTTACATCCCGGCCGTAATAGACAAGCCGAGATGGGCCTACTATGACGACGACGACCACGATTTCGTCGCGCCCGAGAGCGGGTTTTCGTTGACGCTCGGGCAGAATGCCCAGCACGGCACGGTGTCGCTCAACGGCAACGACACGTTCACCTATACGCCCCCACCGCCCGATTCGATCACCGGCGAGCCGTACGTCGGTTGGGACTTCTTCAGCTTCACGACATCCTCGCCCGAGCGGCCGAGCGTGGAGCACTGGGTGCAGTTGCAGGTGGGGGATTATCCGCCGCCGCCGCCGATAATCGTCCAGCCGCGGAGCGACTGGGTGTCCCAGCCCTTTGATGGAACTCTCAACGACCTGTATGAGAAAGTGGGGACTGTCGAGCAGAAGCGGAATGCCGTACTCCATGCATTGGCGGATTTGGGCGAAGCGTGGCAGCCGATCGCGGTGACCGAAGATGGGGCGGAGGAGGTGCTTGAGCTTGCGGATGACGCCATCGACGCACTGGACACGGCGCAGTCGGCGTACCTGACGTATCTGGACGCGTGGCTGGAGTTGAACGGCAACGCCGCGAGCTATCAAAGCACCTGGCAGGCGTATTTCGATAACTGGTGGGACCCCGACACCTACTCGATGGTGCTGATGGGAGTACAGGCGCTTCCGCGCGACATCGGGGGCTTGGAGCCCAACGAAGCGTACATGCAGAAGATCACCGACGCCCTGAACGAGTTCGGGGACGCGGCGGGATTCCAGTCGAACCTTGCGGGGACGGTGTTCACGGTGGCCGAAGGTGCGCACGCGGTGCTGGAGCGGGCGGAGTATGGGCTGGCCCTGACGACCGGGGGGGATGTACACGGCCGCGACGCTGACGACGAAGGCGGGTCTGGCGGCGGCGGTGAAAATCATCGCCCGAAATTACGCGGTCACGAAAGCCGCGGAATGGACGCTGACGCCGGTGATGGAGTGGGCGGTGGGGATGGCGGCGCAGGCGGGCGTCAATCCGATCGCCCTGCAGGCCGGAATGCTGGCCATCCAGGCGACGGGGGCGGTCAAGGTTGTCAAGGCCAAGGGGCTGAAGACGGGACCGCATGCGTTTCAGGGGCAGAATCCCAGCAGGAATCTGGCGGGCCAGCGGTTGGGCGCGTCGGGCGACCGGGACGTTCTGCGGCGAAACCTCAAGGCGGCCGGAGTGGACGCGCCGGAGAGCGCTGCGGCGCATCACATCGTGGCCCATGGGAAGGATAATATTGACGCCGCTGCCGCTCGAGGCGTACTTCAGCGAACTGGGATCGACATCAACGAAGCGAGCAACGGCGTCTTTCTGCCAATCAACGGAAAGCGCGCGGTACCGGGAGTTCAGACGCATGCAAGTGTTCATACCAGTATATATTATGAAAATGTAGCCCAACGGTTGGAATTAGCTGAAGTAGGCGGCAGAGAATCGGTGCTGAATGCATTGGACCAGATTCGACAGGAATTGCTCAACGGAAAGTTTCCTGTATGAATGACTATGGAAGAAAGTGCCACCATGACCATCTATCGAGTACGTTGTGATTTGAACAATTATCAATCACTCGAAATTGCTGATCGGAAAATTGCATTGAGTCGAAAGTATTACTTTGATTGTCAACGATCCGAGCCCGATTGGAATCCGCCGGAGGTGTATAACCCCCACCCAAAACTCAAACGTGGCAGTTTCTTCGGCTTTAGGGGATCGAGAGGCGGCTTCATTTGCGACGAGCGAACGCGCGACAATGATGAGATGGCGGAGATCCTCGAAATGTCGGGAGAACTGCTGCCGCTGCCGTACGAGGGAGAAACGTTTTATGTTATCAACGTGCTGGAGTGTAAAAACTGCCTGGATCGCGAGAGATCGAATTTTGATCCCTATCCCCAAAAATATACGTTCCACAAACATCGCATCCCGGACACGCCACTGTTCAAGATTCCTGAAACGTCAATGGTAGAGGTTCTCTGCGTCGAGAACGGTCCCGATCCTGAATACGAGTTCAAGCGGCGCTACGAGCGTCTGGATTTAACGGGGCTGTACTTCGAAAAGCTCTGGAGCGACGAGGAGTGAAGTCTCGCCGCGATCAGCGTGACCCCCAAGGCCCCGCCGGTGGCCTGGCATGACGACAACCCCGGTGCCTGCTTCGTAGCCGGGACACGGGTGGCGACTGGCTTCAATCCCGATGGCTCGCTTGTCACCCGGAGCATCGAAGACGTTCAAGTCGGCGATCTGGTGCTTTCGCGAGATCAGCACGATGAATACGATGACCTGACGCCACGGAAGGTGACGCAGGTGTTCAAGCGAACCAGCGATCACATTCGAATGGTGACCATCGAAGGCGACGACGGGAATGTCGAGGTCATCCAGACGACGGATGAGCATCCGTTCTATGTGCGGGGCAAAGGCTGGACGAGTGCAGCCAGCCTGCAGGCCGGCGATCTGGTGCAGGAGACCGACGGCAGTTGGCAGGCGGTCCTCGCCTCAACCCGCGAGGATCACCCCGATGGCATCACGGTGTATAATCTTGAGGTCGAGGGCGACCACACCTACTTCGTCGAAGACGGATTTGGCGGCGTGGATGCGGTGTGGGTGCATAATAATTGCGAGGATACGCCAGATCTAAACGTCAATAAGATCCATCACCTGTTCAATAAGCCGGGGCATAACCTCAGTTTACTTGAATCTAAATTTGGCCATCGAGGAAAGGCTATGCAGGTATTAGTGGCGGCGAATAAGGCTACTTTAAAACAACATGGCATCACTGACGGTGAATTCGAGCATGTTGTTCATGTCGAGGGAATTGCCGTAACAGTTCGCGGCATCTTTGTGGGGGGTGAACCACGAATTGGCACTGCTTTCATCCCAGGAGAGTTATGAACTTGCGTCTTACGAATCTAGAGTGTCGAGTCCTTGATTTGCTGCTAAAGGAGACAACGCCGGCTGGGGAACTGTTACTTCATCAGATCAATACGGCGGAGGATGTACTGCGTGAACGTACGCCTGTAGGATTTTTCACGAATTTCAAGGTTTCCGATCATGCCCTACGCATAAGGCCAGAGAATTTCGAGCTTTCAAGCGTATCGGGTGAGGCGCAGGGTAATGAAGGTGTTTGCTTCATCTTGTTTATTCGAAAGGGTGTTGTAGCGTTTCTCGAAGGGGCTACCTTTGGTGACAAATGGCCTGATAATGAAGATGCGATCCAGTTGAAGCTCTTTCAACGAGAACGTGATCTCAAAAAACTTCGCTCTACATCTGCAGCATGAAACGGGGACGTACCCAATCCCGTTCGGCACGCCTGGGGAACCTTGGCCGGAGGGAGGGTGGCGGGTGGGGTTGTTGGGGGGAATGGGGGCTTGGCTACGTCGGGGGGGGGCGCCGGCGGGGGGCGGAGGGGTTGGCAGCGCGCAGCGTGAAGGCGGAGGCCGTGCGTCG
>CAYUNS010000212.1:0-5261 GCA_964446155.1 uncultured Tepidisphaeraceae bacterium
CGATTTGCTGAATGCGATTCAGCCGTCATCCCGTTAGACCATCGCCCCGGGAAACTGGATTGTGCGGCGCATTGTAATGACGCGACATGCATCGTCAAGAAGGCCAACTGCCGACTCGTCTCCGATCTTCAGTTATGGCGATGAAAGCGCGGACGCCTTTGGAATCGCAATCATCCCGACGAATGGAAGTCGGGGATGAATCAGGTGATTTCATCCTTGACAATGCCCCATCGGGGAGTTTAGAGTTCCTGGCTCATGCAGTGGAATTCTCTTCGATCCGAGCGAGTTGGTCTGGCCCTTCGGGGTCTCGGGCTTCTTTGCGCTTGATCGTAGGGCACGCTGCACTGGATGATTTCTAACGGCCCTGCGATCGTGGATCGCGGGGTTTTCTTGTTTTATGGGTTCCTTACACAGGAGCGGATCATGGACACGGTCAGGATATTCGACACGACGCTGAGAGACGGCGAGCAATCTCCCGGAGCGACGCTCACGCTCCCGGAAAAGCTGGAGATCGCCCGTCAGCTCGAGGCGTTGGGCGTCGACATCATCGAGGCCGGATTTCCGATCAGCTCCAATGGCGATTTCGAATCCGTGAAGACGATCGCCGGTGAGATTTCGCGGAGCACGGTTTGCGGGCTGGCGAGATGTACGCCCCAGGACATCGATCGCGCCGGTGAGGCGGTGAAGCACGCCGCCAAGCCGCGCATCCACGTTTTTTGCGCCACCTCCCGAATCCATCGCGAGCACAAGCTGCGCAAAGGGAAGGAGGACATCATCAAGCTGGCGGTCGAATCGATCCGGCAGGCGAGACAATACACGGAGGACGTGGAATTCTCGCCCGAGGACGCCAGCCGCACGGAGTTGGAATTCCTCGAGGAGATCACCCAGGCCGCCGTCGAAGCCGGCGCGACGACCATCAATCTCCCCGACACCGTCGGTTATGCCACGCCGAAGGGTTATGGCGAGATCTTCTCGCACATGCTGCAAAAGCTCCCCATGTTGCGCGAGCGCGGCATCGTCCTCTCGACGCATTGCCACGACGACCTGGGCATGGCGGTCGCGAACTCGTTGTCGGCGGTCGAGAACGGGGCGCGGCAGATCGAATGCACCATCAACGGCATCGGCGAGCGCGCGGGCAACGCGGCGCTGGAGGAGATCGTCATGGCCCTCCGCACGCGCGGCGACCATTACCAGGTGGAGACGCGCATCGACGCCACGAAGATTTATCCCACCAGCCGCATGGTCAGCACGCTGACGGGCCTGGTGGTGCAGCGCAACAAGGCGATCGTCGGGGAGAACGCCTTCGCGCATGAGTCGGGCATCCACCAGGACGGCATCCTGAAATATCGCGAGACCTACGAGATCATGAACCCCGCGTCGGTCGGCATCGCCAAGACCGAACTGGTCCTGGGCAAGCACTCGGGACGCCATGCCTTCCGGGACCGCGTGCAGCAACTGGGGTATGCGATTTCGGATGCGCACCTCGAGTCCGCCTTCATCAAGTTCAAGGCGCTGGCGGACAAAAAGAAGGAAGTGTTCGATGAAGACATCGAAGCACTGGTGGACGAACAACTCGAGCTGACCCCGAGCCTGTGGGAACTGGTCGGCTTGCAGGTGACGGCCGGATCGAACACGATCCCCACCGCCACGATCAGCCTGCGCGACAGCAACGGCGAGGTCCTGCAGGATGCGAGCATCGGCGATGGACCGGTCGATGCGATCTATTCCGCGATTCAGCGTCTGACGGGAATCGCGGTCAAGCTCACCGACTACCGCATCCGCGCCGTGACCCGCGGCAAGGACGCGCAGGGCGAGGTGCAGATCGAGATGGAGCACAGCGACCGGAAAATCCGGGGGCGCGGGCTGAGCACCGACATTCTCGAAGCCAGCGCGCTCGCCTACCTGGCCGCCATCAATCGCCTGCGAAGCATGAGCCATCGAGAGCGACTGATCACGCAATATTCGGGGGTATGACTCCTCCTCCCGCTTCCCCGTTCTTTCCCGGCGACAGGCCGGGGAAGGACCGGGGAAACGGGCGTTTTTCACCCTTTGTTCGGAAGCGTCGTCATCCAACCGCTTCGGCCATCCTGAAGCGGGGAACATTCGTATGTCCCGTATTCTCCTGCTTATTTTCGGCATTTTCTGCTGCTCGACGGCCGTGCTGATGATCAAGGCCAGCCGCGTCGATCCGATCCTGTTGTCGGCGCTGCGTCTGGCGGTGGCGGTGATCGCGCTGACGCCGCTGTTTCTGAGCGACCTGAAAAAACATCGCGACGCTTATTCGTGGCGACAGGTGCGCGCCACCCTGCTTCCGGGCGCGGTGCTGGCGGCGCACTTCATCAGTTGGATCATCGGCGCCCGGATGACTCCGGCCGCCAATTCCACGCTCATCGTCAACTTCATTCCCATCGTCATGCCCTTCATGCTTCTCGGCGCGGTGGGCGAGCGCCTCACCCGCAACGAATGGCTCGCGACCGCCATCGCCCTGATCGGCGTGCTGCTGCTCGTCGGGAGCGACTTCAACGTCAGCGCCCAACATTTCTGGGGCGATGTCATCTGCTTCGGCTCAATGCTCGCCGTCACCTGCTACCTGGTGCTCGGGCGACGCAACGCCCACTTTCCAAGCCTGTGGCTTTACGTCGTTCCGCTTTACGCATTCAGCGCCGTCTGCTGCGCAATCACATGGCTGATCTTCGGATCAGGCGGCGTCCCCGGCGTCTTCAATGGGCGGGAAATCCTGCTCGTTCTCGGGCTGGGGCTGATCCCCACCGTGATGGGGCACTCGATCCTCAACATCTCGATGAAACACCTGCGCGGGCAGGTCGTCAGCATCATCAACATGGGGCAGTTCATCTTCGCGGGCGTGCTGGCGTTTCTGATTTTCCGCGAGATTCCCCACTGGTCCTTCTATGCGGCGGGCGCATTGATCGTCGGAGGGGCGATCCTGGCGCTGCTGAAGCCGAAAGCCACGCCGATCCCCATGAAGGAGGAGGAAGAGTCGGACGCGACGCTCGCGACGGCGAACAGGGTATAAGAACGCTTGTCATTTCTTTCCCTCCAAAACGCGCACGTCATGCCGGCGGCAGCAATCCCGCCAGCACTTCGGCATGGTATGAAATGATCAGGTCCGCGCCAGCGCGCTTGATGGCGGTCAGCGACTCGATCAGCGCGTGGTCCCGGTCGATCCATCCGTTTTTCGCGGCCGCTTCGAGCATCGCGTATTCGCCGCTGACCTGGTAGGCGACGATGGGAATCTCGAACTGGCGCCGCATGGCGTTGATGACGTCGAGATAAGCGCCCGCCGGCTTCACCATCACCATGTCCGCGCCCTGCTCGACATCGAGCCTTGCCTCGCGAATCGCCTCATCGACGCCGCGCGCCGGGTCCATCTGATAGGAGCGTCGATCGCCGAAGGCGGGCGCGGAATCGGCGGCGTCGCGAAAAGGACCATAGAACGCGCTGGCGTACTTCACCGCGTAGGAGAGGATCGACACATCCGGGAATCCGGCGTGATCCAGCCCGCGGCGCAGCGCTCCCACCGCGCCGTCCATCATCCCGCTGGGCGCGATGACCGAGGCGCCGGCGCGGGCGTGATGAATCGCCTGCTCGATGAGCCGTTCAACCGTCTCGTCGTTCTTCACCGTCGAACCGTCGGCCGTCATCGGCCCACAATGACCGTGATCGGTGTATTCGCAGAAGCACAGATCGGTGACGCCGATCATCGGGAGCCTGGCCTGGCGCGCCTGGCGCAGCATGTCGCAGACGATATTGTTCTCATCGAGCGCGACGGAGCCTGACGCATCCTTCTTCGTTCGATCGATCACCCCGAACAGCAGATACGCGCCGAAACCCTCCTCCGCCCGCCGCGTCAACCATGGAAGCGCGACATCGCCGGACATCTGAAAGACGCCGGGCATCGACGGGACTTCCCGGCGGATGTTCTTCCCTTCGCGCAGGAAGACGGGGACGATGATGTCGCTTCTGCGAAGCGTCACGCGCTGAAGCATCAATCGCAGCCGCGGATCGAGGCGCAGACGGCGGGGGCGAATTGGAAGATCGAAGTTGTCCTGCATCGCGTGAATCATAGGAGGATCGAACGAGGATCGCACCACCGCACAGGGCGGTGTTCTCACGTCAGCCGAACGGGGACGCCATGCTCCGCGAGATATCGCTTGCACGCGGGGACGGAGTGCTCGTTGAAATGGAAGATGCTGGCCGCCAGCGCCGCATCGGCGCGGCCGGTGGTGAGGACATCGAGCAGATGCCTGGGTTCCCCCGCGCCGCCGCTGGCGACCACGGGAATCCGGACCGCGTCGCTGACGGCGGCGGTCATCTCCAGGTCGTAGCCGCTGCGCGTGCCATCGGCGTTCATGACATTCAGCACGATCTCCCCGGCGCCGAGGTCTTCGGCTTGTTTCACCCAGTCCATCACCCGGATGCCCGTTCCGACGCGCCCGCCGTTGAGGAAGACTTCCCACACCTCGACGCCCTCCTTCCGGACGCGATTGGCATCGAGACCAAGGACGGTGGCACATCGTCCGAACTTTCGGGCGACTTCCTCGATCAGGGCGGGGTTTTTCACGGCCGCGGAGTTGAGGCTGACTTTTTCCGCACCGGCCTGGATCAGCCGCATCGCGTCGTCGAGCGTGCGGATGCCTCCTCCGACGGTGAGCGGCATGAAGACATTGTCGGCCACTTCCCGCACCAGCCCGGCCATGATCTGCCGGCCTTCGTGGCTGGCGCTGATGTCATAAAAAACAAGCTCATCCGCGCCGTCGTCCTGATATCGTCTGGCCTGCTCGACGGGGTCTCCGGCATCGACATGATCGAAGAACTTCACCCCCTTGACCACTCGGCCACGGTCCACATCCAGACAGGGAATGATGCGTTTGGTCAACATGGGGGCGGGAGGGATGTTACTGGTTACTAGCAGCCGGTTGCCGGCGAAGAAACCGGGCAACCGCTCCAAGGGTGATCGACGGGACTCGAACCCGCGACGTCCAGGACCACAACCTGGCGCTCTACCAACTGAGCTACGACCACCGTCGCAATGGGGGATAGTTGTATCCCTTGTTCGGCTACTGTCAATACGACGCCTTCCGAAGCCGCCGGTGGCGGGTTTGGGTTCGTTTTTCACTTTCGCCTCCATCGCCCTCCATCGCCGCCCCCAACACCACCCACCGCAGGCGGCCTCAGGCATGGCTTCGGCGGGTTTGGGTTCGTTTTTCACTTTCGCCTCCATCGCCCTCCATCGCCGCCCC
>CAYUNS010000213.1:0-5255 GCA_964446155.1 uncultured Tepidisphaeraceae bacterium
GATAGGCGTGGTGCAGGTCGGCCATCAGCTCGACGCCGCGATAGCCGATGTCCGCGATCGCGCCGATGGCTTCGTCGAGCGTGTTTTTCTTGAAGGCGTTGGTTGAGAAGGCGAGGCGTTCCATGCCGGGATTGTAGGAGACGCCCTGAGGGTGACAAGACGATGCGGGGAACGATAGGGGGGGGCGGGTGGAAACATCGTTCTGTTTTAGAACGGCGATCAAATTGACAGGTCTTTCGATGTGACGATCATGCATTGGCGGCGCGTCGCCGACGCGAGGAACGAGGTCGATCATGGAGCGCATCTACATCTACTGTGCGATCATCGGCGGGACGCTGTTCCTCTGCCAGTTGCTGCTCATGCTCATCGGGCTTGGGGGGCATGACGACATCGGCGGGGCGGATGTGCATCTGGGGGACGCGGGGCACGACGTGGGGGGACATCATGACGGGCATTGGGGGCACGGCGCGGCGTGGGTGCATGGGATGCTGACGTTTCGCGCGGTGACGGCGGCGCTGACCTTCTTCGGGCTGGGAGGGATGGTGGCGTCGGCATATGAATGGAACACGCCGTTGGGGACGGGTTTTGCGACGATGGCGGGGGTGGGGTCGGCGGCGCTGATGGCGTTTCTCATGCATTTGCTGATGAAGCTGCGAAACGACGGGACGGTCGACATCCGACGGGCGATCGGACAGACGGGGACGGTATATCTCACCATCCCCGCGAACCGCGAAGGCTTCGGCAAGGTCCAGGTGGACGTGCAGAACCGGACGGTGGAATATCAGGCCGTCACGTTTCAGGATCAATTGCCGACGGGCGCCAAGGTGGTGGTCGTCGAGGTGATCGGTCCGGGAACGGTGGAAGTGGCGGCGGCGAGATGACGCCTTCAACAACAGGGAAGCGATGATGAACAGACTGACAACAATCGAGGCGATGTTTCCACTGGCGCAGTCGGGGGACGGCGGCATGATGGTGTATGTGCTGCTGGCGACCCTGGTGGCGATGGTGTTCTTCCTCGTGGTGTGGGCGTTCACGCGCTTCCGCCGCTGTCCGAGCAATCGTGTGCTGGTCATCTACGGCAAGGTCGGCCAGGGCAACACCGCGCGGTGCGTGCATGGCGGGGGCACATTCGTCTGGCCGGTCATCCAGGACTACGCCTATCTCAGCCTCGAACCGATCCAGATCGAAATCCCGCTGCGGGACGCGCTGTCGATGGAGAACATCCGCGTCAATGTGCCCAGCGTGTTCACGGTCGCCATCGGCACCGAGCCGGCATTGATGCAGAACGCGGCGATCCGTCTGCTCGGACTGAATCCGATGCAGATCAAGCAGCAGGCGCAGGACATCATCTTCGGGCAGTTGCGGCAGGTCATCGCGTCGATGCAGATCACGGACATCAATCGCGACCGCGAGGCGTTCCTGCACAACATTCAGCAGTCGCTCGAGCCCGAGTTGCGGAAGATCGGGCTGGTGCTGATCAACGTGAACATCACGGACATCACCGATGAAAGCGGGTACATCGAGGCGATCGGTCAGAAAGCCGCGAGCCAGGCGGTGCAGCAGGCGCGAGGCGATGTCGCGGACCAGGAGAAGCTCGGCGAGGTGCGCGTCGCCGAGGCGATGCGCGAGCGCACGGTGCAGGTCGCGAACGCCAACAAGTTCCGGGAGATCGGCACGCGCGAGGCGCAGCGCGAGCAGGCGGTGCGGGTCGCGCAGCTCGAGAAGGAACAGAAGATCGGCGAGGAGACGGCCGCCTACGAGCGCGAGATGCAGGTGAAGCAGGCGGAGCGCGACATGCGCATCAGCATCGCCGACGCCAACGCCAAGGCGATCGCCGGTGAAGCCAAGGCGCAGGCGGAGATCGTCGCGACCAACGCGCAGCTGAAGGTGAAGGAGGCCGAAGCCTACGAGATCGGCGAGACCCGCAAGCGCGAGGCGGAGGCGACGGTGCTCGAGGTGCAGAACCGCGCGATGGCCAAGGCGTATCTGGCGGAAGCCGAGCGCGTCGAGGCCGAGCAGCGCTCGACGCTCGAGGCGCCCGCGAAGGCGGAGAAGGCGCGGATCATCGTCGAGGCCGAAGCCGAGGCGGAAAAACGCCGCCTCGAGGCCGCCGGACAGGCCGCCGCGATCTACGCCAAGCTCGAAGCCGAGGCCCGCGGCCAGTACGAAATCCTCGCCAAAAAGGGTGAGGGTCTTCAGCGCATCATCGACGCCTGCGGTGGATCGAAGGAGGCGTTCCAGATGCTCATGCTCGAACACCTCGATCATCTCGCGATGACCGCGGCCACCGCGATCTCGAACATCAAGTTCGACAAGGTGGTGGTGTGGGAAGGCGGGCAGAACGGCAACGGCACGAGCGCGACCGGCAACTTTCTCCAGAACATGGCCCGCACCATGCCCCCGATGATGCAGGTGATGAAGGACATCGGCGGCGTGGAACTGCCGGAGTATCTCGTGAAGCTCGGCACGGATGCGAAGGAAGAGACCGCTTCGACCGTGCCGCCATCCGTCGTTCCGCCGACCCAACCGAACCAGGGAGATGTGGCGTCGTGACGGCGACAGGGATGTTGCGAAGGACAATCCGGCGGATGATGGGAAAGGGGATCGCGGCGCGGGGGCTGGGGAGCGTGGCGGCGTGCCTGGCGATTCTGAACGGCTGCGCTGCAACACCGCCGCCTCCACCGACGCCGGTGGGCATCCAACTGCTCCGCGCCGATCCGTGGCTGAACGCGCATCGCTTCCTGGTGCTGCTCAATTTTGAGTTCGCATCCGACGCGGTCTTCGTGAACACCCATCCGTATCCGCCAATCGTCCGGCCGGAGGAGGCGCACACCGGGGGGCAAAGCCTCGAACTGCCGATCGGCACACGCCGGGCGACGATCGATCTCGCGTCGATCGTGCCGCCCGATGCGCCTTTCCCCGGTCACTGGACGCTCATCGGCGCCTATTTCCATCCGCTTCGGCCGGTGGAGTTGGAAATGAGCTATCACGCCGACGGTGATGTGCTGGTTCACCGGCGCGAGCGTCTTCCCGCCGGCCGATGGTCGTCCGTGATGCTCGACGTGGCCGGGATGTCGCCCACCGACGGCGCCGGCCGGCTCGTCATCGAGTTCGATCACCCCCTCACCGCGCCGCTTCGCCTGGATGATGCGCTGCTGATCGACAACCAGGAGTGGATCGTCGGCGACGGCGACATGTCGGACAATCCTCCCGGCATGTGGACCATCTGTCGGCGAGGATTCCAGGTCCAGGGGGAAAGCCCCGAAGGGTTCGCGTTTTCCGTATCGATCGAAGGAGCGGCGGGGGAGGCGTGGCGAATCGAGGACGCCGGCCCGCTCCGCGTTCGCTTCAGTCATCTCCATGCGGATCGCCATCAGACCATTTATGCCGATGGCCGGGCATACCTCGACGGTGAATATCGCCCCCGGATGCAAACACCGGCGCTGTGGCGCTTCGCGGCCCAGCATCTCGCGCCGGGGTCGATCGAGATTGAGGAACGACTTGGCCGCGTCATCCGCAACTCCCCCGGCGATGCGAACAACGACGGATACAACGAGTCGCGTGGCTCGTATCCGCTGCACGTCAACGGTCCGCGGGCGTCGTTTCAGATCCATCCGGCCGGCTCGCCGATCCATCAGCCCATCCTGGAGATATCCGGGTTGCCGCAAGGACCGGCATTGGTGACGGTGGAAGGCCAACTCGTCGAAACAAGCTTTCGACTGGAGGACGGCACGCTGCTCGTGCGATTGCCCATGACGCTGGAGCGCGACACCACCGTCAGCGTGAGCGCGGGACGGATGGCCAGGCCGTAAAGCCGATCGGGTTTTCTCCGCATTTCCACGAATCCGATCCCGGGATGCGCCCATGGGATGCGCCGCCGCGTCCGATAAATCGGGTCATTTCCTCAATTCCGGCGTTCATCCCGCCATCGGATTAACTGTCATGCCTTTGGCGACGATGAGATTCATGCGGCATGGGCCGATGGCGCATGAAAACGGGAATGGAACAATCCGATCAGGAAGAGTCCATGCGTTTATGGGCGGCGCGGACACCATGGCATCGCCGGGCGCTGGCGCGGATCGGGTTGCAGGGGAAATTGATCTGCTGCTTCCTGTTGCTGCTGACATTGGGGATGGGGGGAAGCTGCTGGCTGTTCGTGCAGGAGAGCAACGTGATGCTCGCGGTCCTGACCGGCGAGCAGGCGAGGCAGGTGTCTTACGCGTTGTCGCTGGCGACGAAGGGGATGATGCTCAACGGCGACCGCGAGGAGCTGCAGCGCATCGGGCAGGATTTTCTCAAGGGACACAACGTTCTCTTTGTCGCGTTCCTGGACGAAACGGGAAACCCGATCGAGTTGTCCAGCCGCGATCCCGACTTCAACGCGAAGCAGTTGGCGATGGTGCAGCACAACACGCGGGTGCTGATGCAGGTTCACCGGGGTGAATCGGCGGTATTCGGGGAATATCTCGAGGTGATCGCGCCGGTCCTGTCGAGGCCGACGGGACAACCCGATGAGCCGCGCGAGGCGCATGCGTCGCGCGACGCGCATGAGGCGATGGCCTCACCGGGGTCGCGGCTGCTCGGATATGTCGCGGTCGGGCTGTCGCAGACGCGCGAGCAGGCGCAGTTCAGGCGGATCAACCTGCTCGTGGTCGCGATCGGCTGCGTGATGGTGATGATCTCGCTGCCGCTGGCGTACGCGCTGGTGCATCGCGTTTTCTGGCCGATCCGTCAGCTGGTCGAGGCCACGAACAAGATCGCCGCGGGAAACCTGGACACGCAGGTGGCGATTCATCGCCCCGACGTGATCGGAACGCTCGCCCGCTCGTTCAATGAAATGGTGACGAAGGTCAAGTCGCAGCAGCAGGAGCTTGAGGCCGCCAACGAGATGCTCGCCGAGGCCAACCGCGACCTCGAGCAAAAGGTGCGGCAGCGCACCGCGCAGCTCGAGCGGACCAACCATCGTCTGAGCAGCGAAATCGCGGAGAAGGAGGACTTCCTGCGCGCGGTGTCGCACGATTTGAACGCGCCCCTGCGCAACATCGCGGGGATGGCGTCGATGCTGCTGATGAAATACCGCGGCAAGGTGGACGACGATGTCGTTCACCGCCTGGAGCGCATTCAGAAGAACGTGGAGGTCGAGACGGATCTCATCACCGAACTGCTGGAGTTGTCGCGGATCAAAAGCCGCCGGCAGCGGATGGAGGCGATCGACCTGGACGCGGTGGTGCGCGATCTGACGGGGCTGTTCGACA
>CAYUNS010000214.1:0-5159 GCA_964446155.1 uncultured Tepidisphaeraceae bacterium
GGGGCCGTTGCAAGGCCAGGTGGCTCAGCACGTTTCTGGACCTGCCCGGCGGCATCCCATCGCACGACACGTTTGGCCGCATCTTCTCAATGCTCGATCCGGACCGCTTCGAGCGGTGCTTCCTCAACTGGATGGCGGCGGTGGTCGAGTTGTCGGCCGGACGACTGGTATCGATCGACGGCAAGGCGATCCGCCGCAGCTTCGAGCATGCCTGGGACAAAAATGCCATGGCGTATCTGGTCAGCGCGTTCGTCAGCCAGGGGGACAACCGCGTGGTCTTCTCGCAGTTGGCGGTGGAAGACAAGTCCAACGAGATCGTCGCCATTCCCCGGCTGCTGGACCTGCTGGACCTCAAGGGGGCGATCGTGACGATCGACGCGATCGGTTGCCAGCGTGAAGTCGCGGCCAGGGTCATCACCGACGGCGGGGACTACGTGCTGCCGGTCAAGGACAACCAGCCGACACTGCTGAACAGGACCCGGACGCTGCTGAACGACCTGATGCTGGATCATGCCAGGGGGACCGGTGGGACGCGGGTCGATTATTTCGAGCAGAGCGAATCGGGCCACGGCCGTCTGGAGACCCGGCGGGTGTGGGTCAGCGACGACATTGGGTCGCTCGGCAAAGACCCGCCGGCGTTGTGGCCGGGTTTGGCAAGCATCGCCCTGGACGAGCGAACGCGGCAGAACCTTGGAGACCTGACAGGCAAGGTGAGTATCGAGCGGCGGATTTACATCAGCAGCCTCAAGGGAATCCACGCGTCAGGGATGGCCGCTGCCGTGCGTGGGCATTGGGCGGTGGAGAACAACCTGCATTGGCAACTGAACATCAGCTTCGGCGAAGACCAGAACCGCACCCGCAAAGGACACGGGGCCGAGAACTACTCCCGGCTGTGCCGAATCGCATTGAACCTGCTCAGGCGAGACACCAGCATCAAGGCGGGCATCAAAACCAAACGACTCAACGCAGGCTGGGACCACGATTACCTCTTGCGACTTATCTGCCAGTGAAGATGCAATCGCCCTGGGGGGCTGGATTCTCCGCGTCCGGCACTGGACGTTCGCAAGGGTGTCCATTACCTTCCCTGTTTCGCTTGCCATCCCCGGCGAGCGGGCTTTGCTACACGGACGACAGGGATTTCCAATGAAAATTCATGAATATCAGGCGCGTCAGATTCTTTCCGAAGCAGGGGTTCCCGTTCCGGCGGCGGAAGTGGTCCGCACGCCCGAGGAGGCGGCGGCGGCGTTCAGGAAATTCAACGAGCCGATGTGCGTGGTGAAGGCGCAGGTCTATGCCGGCGGGCGCGGCAAGGCGGGCTTCGTGAAGCTCGTGAAATCCACCGACGAGGCTCTGGAAGCGGCGAAGTTCATGCTCACCCATCGCATGACCAGCTACCAGACCGGCCCGGAAGGTGTGCCCGTCTCCGTGCTGATCGTCGCGCCCGGCGTGGAGATCGAGAAGGAATTTTATCTCGGCATCACCGTCGATCGCGCCCGCAACACCGTCACCCTGATCGCGTCGGCCGAGGGCGGCGTTGAGATCGAGGAGGTCGCCAAAAAGTCGCCGGAGAAAGTCCTCAAGGAGCCGCTGCATCCGCTGCTCGGGTTGCAGGGCTACCAGGCGCGCGGGCTGGCTTACAAGCTCGGCTTCAAGGACAAGCAGGCCGGCGAGGTCGCGAAGATCATCGCGAATCTCGCCCGGGCGTTCATCCAGACCGACGCCTCCCTCGCCGAGATCAACCCACTGGTGGTCACGCGGGACGGAAAAATCCTCGCGCTCGACGCGAAGTTCAACTTCGACGACAACGCGCTGTTCCGTCACAAGGAGATCGCCGCGATGGAGGATGAATCGCAGGAAAAGCCGCTCGACGTGCGCGCCAAGAAGGCCAATCTCAATTACATCGCGCTGGACGGCAACATCGGCTGCCTCGTCAACGGCGCGGGCCTGGCGATGTCGACGATGGACATCATCAAGCTGCATGGCGCCGAACCGGCCAACTTTCTCGATGTCGGCGGGTCGGTGACGGCCGAAGGCGCCGTCGAGGCGTTCGGCATCATCCTGTCCGATCCCAAGGTGAAGGGCATCCTGGTGAACATCTTCGGCGGCATCGCCAAGTGCGACCTCATCGCCGACGCCCTCGTGAAGGCCGGACGCGAGATCGGGTTCAAGGTTCCCGTGGTCGTGCGCCTGGAAGGAACCAACGTGGACAAGGCGCGCGAGATCCTCAAGGGCGCCGGGGGCGAGCTTCCCACCCTGCAAACCGCCGACGATCTGACCGACGCCGCCCGGAAGGTCGTCGCCGCCGTGGCGTGAGGGGCGACGTGGATACGCCGCGCCCGAAGCGGCTCGCAATGCCGTGCGTGCGTTCGCACCCGTCCAACGCTATCATCGCCGACATGCTCGACAAGTCGTTTTCCAAGTGGTGGCTCTCCCGCGTGGAGCCGTTCAAGGATGTTCCACCCGAGAAACTCGCGGCGGAGCGCGAGGCGATGAGCCAGCAGGGGGAGTACAACCGCAACTACGCCGAGTTCATCAACGGCGCGGTGCTTCCCGCGATCGACGCGCTGGTCGGATCGCTCGCCAGGAATGGCGTCGTCCATCGCGTCTCCACCTGGGGCAACCAGCTTTCCCTTCGCGTCCATCTCGCCTGGCGATGGGGCGAGCTTGTCATCATGCAGAGCCATGAGGACTGCGTCACCTTTGAACATCACATCATCACCGAAGGCGAAAAACGCGGCGATGAGTCGGCGGAGGATCACTCGCATCAATACGACCTGCGCGATCCCCTGCCCAACGCGGTCGCGCCGCAGGAACTCCAGTTTTTCCTCAGCCGGTTGGCGCAGGACCTGGTGGAGATCGAGCCGGACATGGAAATGCCCCCCGGAGAGGGAGGCAAAGGCGAAGAGTAGCTCCATTACAAAGACGACCGGGATATGTAATGGCCGACGCGGCGCGCCGATGTCACCGTCCCATCATGCGAAACCTCATCCCATGTCTCTCGATTCTGCTGATGATTGTCCTTTCACAGGCGACATTCGCCGCGGAGAACGAGGCCGATTATCGCGAAGCGGCGAGGCTTCTTGATGACCAGGGGGGCGCGGAACGGCCATTTCTGGATTCGCCGCGTGACCGCGCGCTCGATCGTGCGACGGTCGAGTTTCTCCATGACAATCAACCCGCGATGCGGCTGCTCCTTCTCGCTGCGACGAAGCGACCCGCGGACGCGATGACACCGGATGCCAATGAGATGGAGGCATGGATCGGCGAGCTGTCCGGTATGCGGCGGCTGGGGCGGCTTGGCATTTTGCATATCGAGGCGACTTTGCAAAGTCGCCTCGATATGCAAAACGGCCGGCCGGATCGGGCGGTGGATGATCTGGTGGCGACACTGGCGCTGGCGCGGCACACAGGCCGGGGGCAATGGATGGCGGCGCGGCTGATCGAACTGGGGATCGAGCAGGAAGCGACGGAGTGTTTGGCGGACATTTTGCCCGCGCTACCGGCCGAATCGCTTCCGAGACTGCGGCGAAAACTGTCGGCTCTGCCGCCGCCGACATCCAGCAAGGCGACCTTGCTGGCCGAGTTTGCGTATATGATCAGCCAACCCGACGCCGATGCATCCTTGAAGCGCCTCGAACCGTTTTATATCGCGTTGGCCGAAGCGTCGGACTCAAGCCCCGACGAATTCGCCGCTGCGGTCGATCGGGAAATCGCCCGCCTCGACAACAACATCTTCGCGAAAATCATTGGTCCGACCCTTAAGGCGTTTCGGATTCCTCAAGCTACCCTGGAAGCGAAGCGCGCGATGCTGCCGGTCGCCATCGATGTCCTTGAACGCGGACGGGATGCGGTCCAGGCGTCGCGGGATCCGTTCGGTGACGGACCGTTCGGGTATGAGGCGACGGACAACGGGTTCATTCTGAAAAGCGAATTGATCGTGAGGAACGAGCAGGTCGTTCTTCGGGTGGGGACACCTCGATAACGCGTGAAAGGAGCGTCATGATTCGCTGGGGCATCATTGGTTGCGGCGATGTGACGGAAGTGAAGAGCGGTCCCGGCCTTCAGAAGGCCACGGGAAGCTCGCTGGTGGCCGTTATGCGGCGCGACGGCGCGCGTGCGGCGGATTACGCCAGACGGCATGGGGTTCCACACTGGTATGACGATGCGCGAAAGCTGATCAATGATCCCGAGGTGGATGCGGTGTACATCGCGACCCCGCCAGGAAATCATCTCGAATACGCCCTCCAGGTCCGCGCTGCGGGAAAACCCGCCTATGTCGAGAAGCCGATGGCCCGCAATCATGCGGAATGCCAGCGAATGATCGAGGCGTTCGACCAGGCGCGGCTGCCGTTGTTCGTCGCCTATTATCGAAGAGGGCTGCCCCGGTTCATCAAGACGAAGGAACTGATCGCCGCCGGGCGGATCGGCGAGGTGACGGCCGTCGCCTATCGTCATGCGCAGCCGGCGTATCGCGGAATGAACCCGGACAACCCTCCGTGGCGGGTGCGCGCGGAACACTCCGGCGGAGGGCTTTTTCTCGATCTCGCCAGTCATGCGCTCGACGTGCTCGATTACATCCTCGGGCCGATCGTTGACGTCTCGGGGCGGGCGTCGAATCTCACGTCGAAGCAGGAGGTGGAGGATGTCGTTTCAATGACCTGGCGAACTGAATCCGGCGCGCATGGCGCGGCGATCTGGAATTTCGCCAGCGACGCTTCCGAGGACACTATCGAGTTTTTCGGCACGGAAGGACGCATCTCCCTGACTTGTTTCGGCAACGATCCCGTTCGCCTGCGGCGGGGAAAGGAAACCGTCGAATTCGATCTGCCCAACCCGCCCCACGTTCAGCAGCCGCTGATCCAGTCGGTGGTCGATGAACTGTCCGGCCGGGGGAAATCCCCCAGCACCGGAGTCTCCGCCGCACGCACGTCGCGCGTCATGGATCAGGCGCTCGCGTCCTATTACGGCGGCCGGGACGATGCCTTCTGGTCACGCCCCGACTCCTGGCCGGGACGACAGGCCGTTGCGCCATAAAGTCGATCCGGGAACCGAATTCCCGCGGCGATGAACTCCGGACCACTCGCCATCGCCGAAGGGATCACTGGTGGGTTCGTTTTGTATTTTCACCTTCTCTCCCTTCCCCCGTGGGTTCGTTTGGG
>CAYUNS010000215.1:0-5089 GCA_964446155.1 uncultured Tepidisphaeraceae bacterium
CCGGCACGGTCAACCTCGCCAACGCGGCATTGGTCCTGTCGCTGCTCGACGCGCCGGCCAACATCACCACGCCGCTGACGTTCCTGCTGATCGCCAACGACGTCTCCGATGCCGTCACCGGCACGTTCACCTCGATCGACCTGGGCGCGTTCTCCGCGTTTCAGTACACCCTCGACTATGCCTTCAGCGGCTCGGCCTTGAACGGCGTCGGCAACGGCAACGATGTCGCCATCATCTTCACCGCCATCCCCGAACCAACCGGCCTGCTGCCCATTCTCGCCGGCGCCGGCCTGCTGGCGCGGCGTCGGTCATTGGTTTGACAGCCAGACGGCCATCAGTCCCGCGCGGCCTTTCACGTTGTATTTTCGGTAGATCTCTTTCACATGGCCGTGAGTCGTGTGCGGGCTTTGGCCCAGCTCGGAGGCGATTTCCTTTTCCGATTTTTCGGTCAGCAGCAGTTGCACCACCTGCCGTTCCGTCGGCGTGAGAGGGCTTTCGGCGACGAGCAGCCCGTGGCTGTACAGCAGTTGCCGCTGGAACCACGTCAGCCCGCGGATCGCCTCGCCGGCCAGCTCGGCATCCACTTTGGTGAAGCGCGACGGTGTGCGGCGTTTGTCGAAGACGAAGTACGACTCGGCCTGTGGGTTGATCGGCGAGGCAACCCACAGCCGGTCGTCCACCCCGAACGCGGTGTAGTGCGCGCGGTAGTGATCGGTCTGGCGGTATTCGTCGAGGTCGAAGAACCCGTCATGCAGGCGATGGACGCGGAACGTGCCGTGGAACCGGGCCGTCGCCATGCTCGGCAAGCCCGGCACGGGCTTCCTGCCGGCGAGGATCTGCTGGGCCAACAACGCCTCGTGCGCTTCGGGCGGGTGAAGGAACGTGATGATCTTGCACCGCCAGCCGCTCAGTCCGTCGCGGGCGGCGGCGGTCCCGTCGAGCAGCCGGACGGCCCCGACCCATGCCGCGTTGTTCGCGCCAACCCATTCGGAAAGCGTGTTCAGCAGATGCCGACACGTCGCATCGATCTCGGACGCCGGCGCGGCGGCCAGCGTGTCCCACAGGGCGTAGATGCGTTGCCGCGATAAAGCCACGGCGGGAAGTGTAAAGGAAGTCGATCCTCGATGATATTGTCGTTGGACAGCTGTACACGGACAAGCGACATTAGACGGGGGAAAGCGGGATTATCCGGGATGGAAAACGCGGGATCGCCCGGAAAACACGGGCGATTCCTCATTGCGGGTCGGTCAAGCCCGCACTTTGGACGGCGCGGCGAAATCGGGGTATTTGATCGCGCGGTTTAGACGGCGCGCACCTTTCGAATCCGCGTTCATAGGGGCGTAAAGGGTGTTTGAGTGCCCATCAAAAGGTGCGCGCTGCGCGCAAGATGCGCGCCGTGTTTTATCGAAAAAATGCGAGGTGATGGGGCAATGGTTCATCACAGGTGCTTGAGGACCATCACGAGAAACGGGCCGTGACCAGGCTCGGCGCCGGTGGCGAGTTCATAGACGCGCCGACAATTGGCGCCGGTGCAGGTGAATCGCTTGACAGTCTGGCCGGCGACTCGCTCAGGGCAGAAGATCATCGGGCGTCCGCAGCATGGGCTCTCAACGAACTCGATCCGCCAGTGCAGACGGGCGCCGCCGGAATCGGCGCGGCGGCTATAGGGAATACCGGGCAGGGTCTCGCCATCCGGCACGATGCCGCGGTCGAACAGATCGCCCCCGATGGATATGGCCGATGGATAGCCAAGACGGTCAAGCTGCTTATCCAACTCGTGTGGCTCGGTCGGGTCGGCCAGGACATACACCTCCGCCCGGCATTCCGTTCCCGGCTTGAGGCGGCGCACGCCCGATTTGCGGATCAGGCCATCCCGCTCCAGTTCGCTGAATCGCCCGCTGATCTGGTTGTCGCCAAGCGACAAAGCCTCGGCGACCTCGAAGATCGTGATCGACCCCCGCTCCCGGATGAGCGAGAGAATGCGCCTGCGACGGGAGCCCACCCGGCGGGCAGCGACCGCGCCGGCCCCGCGGCTGGTCGAGGCAAACAGGCTGGATGGCGGTGGCGGTTCAATCCTCGCCGCTCGCGTCATCATCGGATCGGACATCCCTGTCCCCCAGTGGGTGGTGATCGTCCTCCTTCGCCTCGAAGCGGATGCCATGGTCGCCGGGATAAGGCCGGCGGTGGTCGATCTCGCCGTTGACGATGGGAACGGGAATCCTCTCGGGGAACGCGGCGCACGACCCCAGGAATCGTTCGCCGTCGCGATGTGCGTGACGACAGTGCAGGCACTGCGAATCTATCACGAGATAAAATCTGGTCATGGCCATGGCCCTCTCAGCCTCCTGTATAGGTGTTCCACGTCCTTGGCCACAGAGCTGCCTGTGGCCAAGAGGACAAAGACCTCTGCGACGAACTCGGCCGGATTCTGCGTGGCCCGGTCACTGACTCGACGCGCCACCCGGAGCTCCATCGCCGATAGCTGCCGGCGCGAGAGGTTGTGTAAGTCGTTGCTGCCGATCGCCTCGTGATGGAGCGCGTGTGCGATTTCCTGGAACACTGCATATCTTGGGTCGGCTGACGAGATCAGCGATTGCCTGGCTGACTGTGCCGTGACCCGAGCCAAATGTGTGGCTGTGGCAAACACTGGGTTGATGAGCACCGTCCTTGTTTTGCGATCATATGCCATCGGTGATATTGTCGCGAATGACCCCTTGAACGCTTTGGGCTGTTCAACGAAATTGAGTTTCGGTAGATGCCGATCCAAGGACACCACTGCGTCATCGATAAGTTGGGCGATTCCCGGGGAGGAGACGTAACTCATGGCGATCTCCTTCCCTTCTTTGATCACAGGCCTTCGGATGGGCCTGGGTGCGGCAGGCGGCCCACTGTCACCTGGCGTCATACTTCGGAGCAGCGTCTCCGGCACGGGCTTCGTCCGCTTGGTGTGCATCCGCTGCGCCTCGGCCGGCGTGGCGCCCATCAGCTCTCGCACCGCGTCGTTGGGGCGGGATTTCGCGATTTGCTCGCTCGTCGCCAGCTCCTCGATGAACGCCACGATCGTCTTGCTGCATCTCGGATGGAACGGCGGGCCTCCGCGAGGCAGATTCGCCAGCGGCGGATACTCCGGATGCGTGCCGTTGAGGGAGAAGACCTTGCCCACGAAGTGAGTGCAGAAGTTGGCGCTGTCGCTGCCGATGATCCGCACCAGGTCAATGCCGCTCTCAGCCAACCGGCCGGCGGTGGCGATGGTGGCGGCTTCCCGAGTCTTGGTCTGGAAGACCATGTCGGCATAGGCCTCAGGCTTGTGGGTGGTGACGACGCCCGACCTCGGATTGACCGTCTCGACCAGACCGCCCTCGGCGATCCGCCGCAACCGCTTGCGCAGCTCGCGATGCGCCTCGTCCGGCACGCCGTCGAGCATCCCGCCGGCGATGATCCGATTGACCGCCGCATCGTTCAGCCCCAGTGCGTGCGTCTGCCGCATCGTCCGCTCAGCCACCGCCACGATCGAGTTGGCGGCCGTGGTCAGGTCGGATGTCGTCTGGTGCAGCAGCACTTCAGCCTTGCGGCGGTCCAGCAGGGTGAATGATCCCGCCGCCGGCCCCTGGACGCCCGCATCCCGCGCGGTCAAACTCGCCGGCGACGATCGCATCACCATGACGGCCGTGTCCAAAGCACGCTACATCGTCGAGCATGCCACGCGGGGGGCGCTCAATGATGACGGGCTGAATCGCCGCATTCAGGTGCTGCTGCGAACGTCTCCTGGACACGATACGTCCTTCCTGTCGACGTACTCATTTGAGTTCGATGACTACGGGAAGGTGCTCACCGATGACGTGGACAATGACGGGAATCCAGATACCCCGGTGACGCCCAACGGCACGGAACTGCTCCAGTTGGTGAAGGATTTTGAGTCAACCGCCAATACGTTCGATCTGGGGCCATTTGGTGATTTCGACCCTTCCCCTCTTACGCCTTGGTGCGCGACGCCGCCTGGCTACGACCCGGCGACGCAGACGCGCCGCGGGTGGCATGTGGGCTTCGCCATCTATGGCGAATCAGGTTTCTTGTTGCCCTGGCCCCCGGGGGCGCCCAACTACAACGAGTTTGGCATGGTGATCCAGCACTGGGACGTGGCCGGCGGGTTTGAGTATCTGCCTGAGCCGCCGGAATGACGGGGAGATTGAATGGCCATTGAAGGCCGTTCGATCGACATTCTTGTGGGGGTGTAAAAAGCCGGCCCGAAAGGTCCGGCTATCGGTCTGCGCCGGCCTCTCGTCTAAAGTGCGTGTCCCGAAATCCAAACTGCCCTGGCCGGCCACAACAGCGACAACAGGCACGATTATTGCGTTCCCTCGGTGTAATGATGTGCAATGACGTGCGGGCGAATGAATTATTGGACGCCGGGAAATTCTTGTGGCCCCACTAATGGTGTAGCGAGTCCGGGGTCGATACGACGGATAGAACCGGCAGAATTATTTAGGTAAATGTTCGGTATCTGACGATGGTAAGCAGGCAATCGGACAGACGTTCGTATCCAAGTAGTGATTGTTGTTCAAACGAAGGAGTTTTCATGACCTGTTTCGCCGCTGATTCGATGTTGTTCTCGTGGATGGAAACACGTGGTTCGATCAACGAGCCGATCAGGAGTTTTCAACCCGTTTGCGTGGATCTCGCCGAGAAGCTCGCCGGTCGGCGCGACATCGCGGCCGTGCCGATGGCGCGGGGGGACATGGAGGAGGAACCTGAGCGATGGGACGGCCTGTCATGAACGTGGTCCATCGGCAAAAGAAGGGAACCACGGATAAAGGCGGATCGTGTTCGTTCACCCGCGTTTATCCGTGGTTCGTTCCGGTTGATTCAGGGCGCGCATCACATACCAGGGCATCCAGATGCCGGCCCGCGCGAAGACGACGATGATCGTCCCCAGCACAATGCCCCGCAGCCCCCAGTCGAAAAATCTCACGAACACATAACTCAGAAGCACATTGCCCGCGCCGGCGATCAGGACGGAGAAGGTGAACGGCTTGATCCTGCCCATGCCGATCAGGATGGATCGTCCGACCGCGGCGCTGCCGCCGATGAC
>CAYUNS010000216.1:0-3135 GCA_964446155.1 uncultured Tepidisphaeraceae bacterium
GGAACAGCTTGCAGCCCTGAGCGGTGTCGGCGTGCGCTTCCTGCGTGAGCTGGAGCATGGCAAGGACAGCTGCCAGATCGGGCTGACCTTCGCCGCCGGCTTGCGTCTTCCTAACCGCCGTTGGCCGCCGCGGCGCGGAAGCGTTCGAGTTGCTCGCGCATGAATGCGTCGTCGGGGCGTATCTCCAGGGCGCGCGTTTCCAGGCGGATCGCCTCCTCATGGTTGCCGAGCCGGAACTGCGCCTCGGCGAGCGTGTCGAGGTATGCGGCGTTGTCGGGCTGCGCGGCGACCGCCTCCCGCGCCAGTTTCAACGCCTCGTCCAGTTGCTCGTCGCATCGCGCGTAGAGCCACGCGAGGTTGTTGCGGTGTTCGGCGCTGTCGGGATCGGCGTCAAGCTTCGCCCTGGCCTGCGCGCGGGCGCGATCGAAGAAGACCTTCGCTTCCTCCGGGCGGTTCAGCCGCTTCAGCGCGGGAACGATGTCGGTGGCGAAGTGGGGTTCGTCCGGGTTCAGCTCGACGAGACGATCGAGTCGCCTGCCCATCTCGTCCGTGTCGTTTTTCTTTTCCGCGGCGCGGAGATATCGCCAGTGGATCTCGGTCCACAGCGCGTCGGTGGGAAGATCGACGGGATGACCGGCGTTGTCGATGCCCCGGAGCGCGACATCCCCGCGCGAGGCGAGCAGTTGCTCCAGCCCCAGACGCAGATGCTCGGCGGCGAGGAAGTCGTTCCCCTTCGCGGCGGCGAGGCGCGACAGTTGGAAATGCGCCTCGATCGGATTGTCGCCCGCGAGGGCCGCCTCCCATTCGCGCGTCGCGAGATTGGTCCAGCCGCGCTCGACCAGGAAGGCGCCCGCGAGTTGCCGCATGTTGGGCGGCGCTTCCCCGGCCGCGAAGGCGATCGCCTCGAGCGCGCTCGAGCCGATGCGCGTGAAAGGATGATCCACGGTCTTGCTCAGCGCGTAGAGAATCCGCGGGTCGCCGAGATATTTCCGGTAAGCGAGCAGGTCTTCGTCGAGGCCTTTCAAAGGTCCGGCGGTCGCGTGCAAGGCGAACAGGTCGAGCACTTGTTTGGAAGGGCGATCGGGCTGATCGGTCGCCTGCCGACGCAGCATGTCGGCGGCGGCGTTGGTGCGGTTCACCTTCAGCGCCAGCGGAAGCAGCAATTGATACGCGACCGGCGGGGTTTCCATCGTCTGCTGACGCGCCAGCGCCTGATCGAGCAGTTCCCCGGTTTGCGCGCGATCCACCGACAGCCACGCCAGCGCCTGGATCGCCAGCACCGGGGGCGATTCGCCGGGGTCTTTCAATTGCCGCACCGCCAGGGCGCGCTCGGGCGTGAGATGGAATCGAAGAGTGTTGACGATCTCCCACTGGATGCGATGCCCGGATTCCTCGGGCAGCATTCGCAGGAGCACATCGGCGGCGCCGATTCGGTGCAGCCGCCCGATCGCGCGGATGCGGTCGCGCTCGTTCATCGTCGCGTATTGTTCCAGTTCCTTGCGCACCTCGGGGGGATCGGAGGGAAGCCACCAGGGCAGTTCCTGCAGCAGGATGCCCGCGCGGGTGCTGATCTCGGGCAGGGGGGAGCGTGCGGCCTCCGACAGCGCGGATCGTGCGGCCTGGCCCTGCGCGCGGATTTTTTCACTGGCGGCGTGGCGCTCCGTGGGATCGGGGGAGGCGAGTTGCGCGATCCATTCCGCAATCTCCCCTGTCGGCTCCCGCGCCCATGCGGAGGCCGCAAGCCACAGCACGCCCAACACCATCCACGGATAAAGGTGTTTCACAGCGGCATGGTAGCTCTTGCGAGGCGAATGCCGCAACCGTGCGCGACGAATCTTTCGCATGGGTGGACTCGCCCCGAACATCCCGCGAGTCCGGCTCGGCGGGAATGGATCGCGCGGGCGGAGAATTCAAGCCGACTCGGCGGGCTTGGCGACGCGGGTGACTTCGGACCGCATCTGCTGCCAGGTCGCCTTCGCCTTCAGCGAAGCCGCCAGGTCCGCGAGCGTGGTGGTGTTGAGATAATCCTTGAGGCGCTGCCGGATGGGCTTGTACAGATCGTGTTGCGAGCAGGGCATCTGATCGTTGCAGGCGGACAGCCCGACGACGCAACTGTCATAAGGTTGCGGGCCTTCGATGGCCTCGACGATCTGCATGAGGGTGATCTCATGGGTCGCCCGCGCGAGCATGAATCCGCCGCCGCGCCCCTTGGTGCTCTTGAGGATTCCACCCTTGACGAGCTTTTGAAACACCTTCGCGAGGAAATCGCGCGGCAGGTTCGATCCCGCGACAATGTCGTCCAGCATGACCAGACCGTTCGGTGATCGCGTCGCCAGCTCGCTCAGTCCCCGTACCGCATATTCCGCCGTGGTTGTGAAGATCATGGTATTCCTGTTATGTGGATGAGTTCATCCGGTTTAACGGGAAATGCCCGCAAAGTAAATGGTCTTTTGCCGTTGTCATCGCATCAAAATGAGGATAATGGCCTGGGCGCTGATGACCCGGAGCAGCATCACGAGGGGGTAAACCGTCGCGTAGCTGATGTGGGGGGCGTCCGATCCGGTGACTTGTCCGGCGAACGCCAGGGCCGGGGGATCGGTCATGCTGCCGGCCAGCAGCCCGCAGAGGGACAGGTAGTTCGTCTTCATCACGAGGCGCGCGAAGAAGCCGACGAGGAGGATGGGGATCGCCGTGATCAGCGCGCCGGACAGCATCCATTGCAGGCCCGGTCCTTCGGTCAGGGTGTTGACGAACTGTCCGCCGGACTTCAGTCCCACGACCGCGAGAAAGAGGGCGATGCCCAGCTCTCGCATGGCGAGGTTGGCGCTGGAGGGCATGTACCAGACGAGCGGCCCGACATGTCCGAGGCGACTCAGCAGGATCGCCACGATGAGCGGTCCTCCGGCCAGCCCGAGCTTGAAAGCGGCGGGCAGACCGGGAACGGCGATGGGGACCGATCCCAGGATCACTCCCAGCACGATCCCGACGAACATCGGCGCCACCTCGGGATGATGCAGTTTTTTCACCGAATCCCCCAGCACGGCGACGGCCTGCCGGAGGGCGCTTTCCTCCCCGACGACCAGGAGCTGCCCCCCACCCCCAACCTGCGATTGCAGTTCGGCGATCAGCTCCTGG
>CAYUNS010000216.1:3145-5089 GCA_964446155.1 uncultured Tepidisphaeraceae bacterium
CGACCAGGAGCTGATCGCCGAACTGCAATCGCAGGTTGGGGGTGGGGGGCAGCTCGACATCGGCACGGAAGACGCGGGTGACGTTGGCGCCGAAGTGCCGGAGGTCCAGCTCGCGAATCGTCTTGCCCAGCGCGGAGTTATGGGTCACGATGATCCGCCGGACGCTGATGTCGCTGGGGATCGCCTTGATGTCGATCTTGCTTTCGGCGCCGACGATGAGCCGAAGCTGCTCGAGATGCCGCGGGTGTCCGACCGCGTGAAGCAGGTCGCCGGGTTGCAGCAGGGTGTCGGGTTTGGGCGCCCGCGGCTGGTTGCCGTGCATGATGCGCGAGATGACCACGCCGGAGTCGCTGAGCGTGGGGATTTCCCGAAGGGGAATTCCGAACAGGTTGGAATTCTTCACCTCGAGGTTCATGGTGGCGATCGTTTCGTGGCCGCTCGCATTCCAGCGGGCGAGGGCGGTGGCTTCGGCGGAGATGTCGACGCGGCAGACCCGTCGGATGAGGATCATCGTAAGGATGATCCCCACGATGCCGAACGGATAGGCGACGGCGTACCCAATGCCGGGGGTGGCGCGGATGTCATCGGGGAGGTCGATCTCCTTCAGCGCCTGCTGCGCCGCGGCGAGACTGGGGGTGTTGGTGGTGGCGCCGGAGAACAGCCCGACCGCCGCGGGGAGGTCGTCGCGCTCCATGAAGAGGAAGTAGACGCCGAGCGTCACCGCGACGCCCAGCAGCACGACGGCGGCGGCCATGAGGTTCAGGGGAAGCCCCTGCCGCCGAAGGGAGGCGAAGAATCCCGGACCGACCTGCACGCCGATGCTGTAGACGAAGAGAATCAGCCCGAATTCACGGGCGAATTCGAGCACCTCGGGATTCACCCGCATTCCGAAATGCGCGAACGCCAGTCCGGCGAAGAGCACCCCGGCGACACCCATTCCCACGCCGCGGATGCGGATGCTGCCGACCGCCAGCCCGCCCGCCGCCACCAGCGCCAGCACGACGATCGAATGCGCCACCGATGCCTCGTCATGCCACAGCAAATCCACCAGCCACTGCATGAAACCAACTCCCACTAAAGCGGATGATTATATCCTTTTTAATGGAAAACGCCAGCGTCCGCCCGGATGGGCGAAAGTGGACCAATGGGGATCAGCATTCCACCTGACGCAGCAGTTGCGCGCCGAGCGCGTAGAGATTTCCCGAGAGCAGGCGGCAATCCGTGATGCGATAAAGAAGCGACAGTGGTGTCTGGTTGTGTCGTGGAAACGATGCGATGAACTCCAGGCCGAATCGCAACCGCAGCGGGCTGACGATCCCGATTCCCCGGGCCGAAATGTCGCGAACCCAGACGGTGCTGGTCCGCTCGCGGTTTTTAGGATCCGGATGTCGAATGGCGATCTGTGAACGCAATCCCACCCGGGGCCCGGTGCGACGGTCCTTCCGCTACTGGGACGCATCGGAGCGCAGGTGGCTGAATATTTGATGCAACTGCTCACCCGACAAGGCCATAAGGCTCCGTTTCTGATGGAAGGCTGGATTATTTTTCGGGATGTCCGAGGGGGAACTTGAGGCGGGGGCGATGAAATCGCCGCTCCCCGCGAGCCGCGATGCAAAAACCACCTGGACAGGCCCGGATTTGACACCGGGATGGCGGTATGCAACCATTCAACGGGCCGACCTCACCATGGTAATGCAAGCGTGGTTTACGGGGGATTCCGGCACATCTTAACAAAGGGACGGCTCATGCTTCTGACCAAACACGAAGGCGAAACCTTTCAGAATCAGACGGTTTACATCAGCGGGCAGGCGTTTATCCGGTGCAACTTCATCGCCTGCACGCTCATTTTGCGCGAGACCGTTTATCATCTGGAAGGGTGTACGTTCGAGCGCTGCAACTGGCATGTGGACTGGGTGCTGATGTGGGGCAGCCCGGAATCGATCC
>CAYUNS010000217.1:0-799 GCA_964446155.1 uncultured Tepidisphaeraceae bacterium
CGGGCCAGGTAGAGCAGTTCCTCGGTGATGCGGCGATGCCGACCGAGCATGTCGGCGAGCAGCGCGAAGATGCCCAGGAGAAATCCGAGCGTGACGAGAATACCGCTGATCGGAATGAACGACTTGAACGGCGTGGTTTGATGATGCATCAGATACCAGACCACCATGAAGCCGGCCATCAGCAAGCCGGGAACCGCCAGCGCCGCGCCGATGCCCCCGAAGAATTTCAGGGGCTGGATGTCGCGCATCGCGCGGAGAATGATGGGCAGGGAATTGGTGGCGTATTTGAAAATGCTGGAGGCGACCCGACTTTTGCCGTGCTCGCGTACGCCGCGCACCTTGAGGGGAACCTCGACGATGCGCATGCCCTTGCTGAACAGATCAATGAAGGTTTCCTGCGTATAGGTGAACCGCCCAAAGAGCGTCAACCGGTATGCCGCCTCGCGATCGAAGGCGCGAAAGCCGCAGGAGACATCGGTGAAGCGGGTTCCGCCGCATACCCAGTTGATGATGCGCGTGACGGCGTGATTGCCGTAATATTTGACCATGGGCATGGTCGGGCGAAGGGCCGGATCGGCGAACCGCGTGCAGGTGGCGAAGTCCGCGTCGCCGTCCAGGATCGGGCGGATCAGCGTCGGGATGTCGCGGGAATCGAATTGCCCGTCGCCGTCGATGTTGACGATGATGTCCGCGCCGCGGCGCATGGCGCGCTCCAGCCCGGTTCGGAAGACGGTCCCCAGTCCCGGTCGATTGGACAGGGTGATGACCAGCGCGCCGGCGGCGCGCGCTTCCGCGGCGG
>CAYUNS010000217.1:809-5010 GCA_964446155.1 uncultured Tepidisphaeraceae bacterium
TCGTTGACGACGATCACCTCCACCTGGCTCACGCCGGGAATGTCGCGCGGGATGTCGCGCACCACCCGGCCAATCGTCTTTCCCTCGTTCAGCGCGGGAATGGTCACCACAAGCTTCATTGTGAAATTCCTGCTATAGTGTCAGGGGAACAGGTTATCAATTGTTTACCGCCTTGCGTCAAGAGAATATGCCCGACTACTCTGGGTTTTACTGTTTAATTTTTTTGAGGGGATGAGTCTGGAACGAAGATGTCCTTAAACGAGCCAAAGCCCCTTCTCCAGACACGGCTTCGTGGGGTGATAACGAGCGGCAACTGTGTTCGCGCCATCGTGCGGATGCGGTACATCATTTTTTCGCTGGTCCTGCTGGTGAATCTCGCCGCGTTCAATGGGCAATGGCGGGTGGGACGCGACAGCGCGTTGTATCGGTCGGTCGCGGAGAATCTCGCCTCGGGCGCGGGATACAGCTTTCGAGGCGAACCGGAACACCACGTTTACCCCGGTTTGCCGCTTCTGCTCGCCGGGGTCGAGCGCGTTTTCGGTGAACAGGATGCTTTTCGTCCACTGGCCGCACAGGTGGTCATGCTGGGGATCGCGGGGCTGACGCTGGTGACGGTGTACCTGCTGATTCGCCGGCGATATCCGCAATGGATCGCCATCACCGTCACGGCCGTGCTTGGTCTTCATTACCGGTTCGTTCAACACAGCCAGGAATTGATGACGGATGTTCCGTTCCTGCTGGCGTTGTGCGCGGCGTTGCTTGGATTCGATTATCTTCGCACCGCCAACACCCGCGGGCGCTGGCTGGGGGCGCTGCTGCTCATGCTGGCCGGGCTGGGGATGGCGGCGGTGATGCGCCCGACCTACTGGGCGCTGGCGATGGCGTGGATCGCCGCATGCGCCTGGGGATTGATCCGCTCCGGGGACCGTGCCCGCTTCGCCGTGGCGCTGGGATGCCTCGTGGTGGTCAGCCTCGCATGGTTGAGATTCGACCCCCGCACCGCCGCCTTCGATCCGCTCAGCGCCAAGTATGAAAGCAAGATCGCCGCGCGCATCACCAGCCCCGACGTTCTGCTGAATCTGCCCTGGTGGAAAATGATCGACGAGTTGCTCCCCGAGGCGGTTTTCGGGATGGAGTTCATCCCCGTCGTCAACGCCGCCCTCGCGCTGCTGGTGGTCTTCGGGGGGCTGGCCTTGTTTCGCAGGGAGCCGCTCTGGGGCTTGCTCATCGCCAGCGGGGTCGCGGTCTGCATGCTCAACAGCGGCGTGCCGCGATATTATCTCATGGTGCTGCCGTTGCTGTTGCTCGGATGGATGTTGCTGGTGTTCAGGATTTCGCGGTGGCTATCGAACAACGCCGTGACGCGCGGCGTGGTCGTCACCGCCGGCATGGCGCTGGTGTTTGTCCCCGCGACGGGCAAGTCGATCGGAATCGTTCTCGAACAACAGGGCTGGACTGAAGAGGGGCGCCGGCCGTTCCTGACGGTGTACGATGACGGATACTGGCAATCCGTCATCAGCATGAGCGACATGATCCATCGCGAGGTGCGGCCGCATGAGCGCGTGCTCGGTCACGAGCCTCGCGTGCTCAGCTATCTCAGCGGCCGCGCGGTTTACGGCGTCGGCGACGGCGACGACGAATTCCCGATGATGGCTCGACGAATGAAAAAGGGCCAGTACGATTACGCGATTTTCCCCGATACACTCTATCGACGGGATGATCTGATGCGCCAACTGATGGATCGGCACGTCATCACGCCCCGGCCGGAGGCTCCCGTGAAACGGATTGGCGATCAGATGCTGTGTCGAATCAGAATCGACACCGCCCGCATGGCGACGGAGGAACCGGAACTGTGACGAATTCGGGAGTCTTGTGAGCGACGCCGCGAGGAAAAAATCAAGCCGGCTCAGGTCCATCGTCAAATGGGCGCTGTGCCTGATCGTGCTCTTGTTCGTCTATCGTTCGATGCGCGACCGCATCGCGCAGATCGATTGGAGCGAATCCTCCTTCCATCCGTGGATGGCCATCGCGACCGGGCTTTGTCTGATGGGGATGGCGGTCCTGCGGGGCATCGTCTTTCGCCTGCTGCTTGCGGCATATCATCGGCCGCTGCCCTGGAGCATCATGGCGGGGATCGCGTGGATTCCGCAACTCGGCAAGTATATTCCCGGCAAGGTCGCCAGCCTGGCCGGGGCGATGTGGATTCTTCGGCAGAACAACGTCCCCGGCGCCGCCGCGTTCAGCGCCATCTCGCTTGTCGGCGGGTTCGCGATGATGACGAGCTTCATGCTCTCGACGCCGTTGCTGGTGTGGCATCCCGGCGTGCGGGAGGCTTTCCCCAGCGGGATGTATCTCGCGATCGCCGGCGTGGGGGGCTTTCTGTTCTGCATGCACCCGGCGGTGTTCGGGACCGTCATGAACGTCCTGATGCGCAAGCTGAAGCGGCAGCCCCTGGAAATGCTTCCCCGGGCGCGACAATATCTCGGCCCGTTGCTTGCGACATTCGGGCAATGGATTTTCGCCGGCCTCGGACTCTGGTGCGCCGCGGGCATCGTGACGGAGGTTGAAGTTCGGTGGATTCCGCTCTTCGTTTCCACCGCCGCACTGGGCATGACGCTGGGCTATCTCGCGCTGTTCGCCCCGGCGGGCATCGGGGTGCGGGAATACGTGTTCATGGTCGTGCTCGGCGGCGTGGTCGGTCCGAAAATCGCGCTGGCGGCCATCGTGGTGCGCATCATCCACACGGTCGTCGATCTGCTGATGGCCGGCATCGGCGCGTCCCTCATGCGGACCGGGGCGCGATCCAACAACAGTCCCATTTCCCCGGCGCCGCCTCCGGGCGCGATCGCGGAATGAGAGCGGATGATTTTGTTTTATTCATCAGAGGCGACAGTGAGGAGATATGGCCCTTTATCCCGGCAAGTTCGATCAGGTTGTCATCATTCTTTCCACCGGCCGAACCGGTACGATGGGGTTGGCGCGTCTATTCGACACCGGCTTTGACAACGTCAAAGGCCTCCACGAACCCAGACCTTCCCGCAATCTCCGCATCGCCTCCAACAAGGCGGTTTGCGGCAGGCTCTCCAGGGAGGCGCTTCATCGCAAGCTCGCTCGCAGCCGTCGAAAGCTGCTCGGGAGCATCGACGAGCGAATCTACGTCGAGTCCAACTGGTTCATCTATGGCTTTCTGGATGTTCTCCGGGACGTGTATGGTCCCGTGAAGGTGCTGCACGTCGTGCGCGATCCGCGAACGCTGATCCGATCCTACATCAATTTTGGAACCTTCCGCGGACTGAAACGCCTCGCATCCAACTATCTGCCGCACTGGATTCTCAAGACGCACCAGCTCGATCCCCGCGCCCAGCCCCGCTGGTCCGACATGAGCGAAGCCGAGCGACTGGCGTGGATCTGGACAATCATCAACTCCCGGATCGACCGCGCCCAGGCCATGTTCGGAGAGGATTATCTCCGCCTTCGTTACGAGGATTTGTTCAGCAAGGATACGGCCGCGCTGAAACAGGTCGTCTCCTGGATGGATCTTCCCTGGCGCGACGATCTGGCGAGCCTCATGCACCAGGAGAAGACCAACGCCAGCCGCGCCGACACCATTCCCAGGTTTGAAGACTGGCCGGTCGAGGAGCAGCAGCGCGTTCATCATCATTGTGGAGAGTTGATGAAAAAATACGGCTATCGGCTTCCGGTTTCCGAAGCCGCGCCGCGGGAAACCGCGGCTCAAATCGGGTAGGCTGTCTTTCCGATGGACCGGGCGCGCTTCCGCGCCAGGCGCACGTGGAGACTTATCATGGCCAAAGCCAATGTCGATCCCGCCGAGCTTCGCCGTTTCGCGCAGGACCTCAATCGTTTCAACAACGAGCTTCAGTCCCTGATGGCCGGTCTGCACGGCCGGATGCGGGGCCTCGAAGCGACCTGGCGAGATCAGGAGCATCGCAAGTTCGCCGAGGCCTTCGAGCAAACCGTCAAAACCCTGGGAGGCTTTCTCGACGCATCCCAGCAGCATGTGTCGTTTCTTGCCAAGAAGGCGACCACCATCGAAGAATACCTCAAGCAGCGATAGAATCACTCATCATGGCTGAAGGCGCACGAGTTGAATCCATCGACGCGATCAAGAGCTTCCGCATTGCTCTGCTGAAGTTCGCCGAAAACGCCGGCACCGCGGACTCGGCGTCGCCGAGCGCGGTGC
>CAYUNS010000218.1:0-4990 GCA_964446155.1 uncultured Tepidisphaeraceae bacterium
GGGGCAGCGACGTGCCCTTGATCACATCGTTGACCCGCCAGAGTGCATCGACCGTTTCTTTCGGAGCGGCAATGGGATAGTCGGAACCGAAAAGGAGCTTGTGCAGAACATCCCACTCGGTCGCCAGGCGGAACGCGTTGTAGTAGGACCAGGGCCGGTAGAAATTGGCGGAGATGTCCGCGTAGACATTGGGATGCTTGCCGAGCAGGCAGATGGTTTCCTCCACCCAGGGTTGCCCGAGTTGCGCGATGACGATACGGAGCTTGGGAAAAGTACGGGCGACTTCATCGAACAGGTAAGGTCGGCCGAATTCGAGCTTGCTCTGATCCGTAAACTGCCCGCCGGGATGGACGAGGATCGGCATATGAAGCTGCTCGGCCTCGGCATAGACGCGCATGGCGCGGGAGTCGGTTGGATGAAAGTCCTGATTGGCCGGGGAGAGCGTGATGCCGCGCAGATGCAGATCGTTGTGTGCCGCCCGCACCTCGTCGAGCGATCCGCGTTCGGTCGGATCGATGCCGGCGAAGCCGATGAGCTTCTGGGGGAAGCGCGCGACATAGTCGGCGACGTAGCGATTGGGGATCTCCGCGCGCATGTAGCGGCTTTTGAAACCCAGCACGATCGACTTATCGACCGAGGCGCTTTGCGCCCAATGCTGCTCGGCGTCGGCGGAGGGGACCGATCGCCAGTTGGTGCGATTGGCCGATCCGCGCACGCGCGACAGCTTGGAATGCTCTCCCAGGTCCATCTGTCCGAGTTGCTCGGGAGACTGCCAGATATGTGTGTGACAATCAACGATCATGGCTCACTTCGTAAGCTGCGCCCGCCTGCCTTGCCGGAACGTCCTTCAAAACACCGAACCGGCTTCCAGCCCGCGTGCGCAGTATGGTAGGCGTTTCAAACCTTCCGTCAATCGCCTCGCTGGCGATGGGGGAGGATCACGCCGCATCCCTGCTTCATACGTTCCTTATCGGACGTATGTGCGGGAAAGCTTTGGGAAAACATAAAGGTTTATCCATCAATCGCTTGTCAATCATCTCCGGGAGGCGTTTCCGATGAGGATCGGGCGGGCGAGGCGCGGTCGGCGGGTCATTTCTTCTCCGTTTTGCGCCGTCGCAGTTCCGCGTCGATGAAGGCGTCCAGTTCACCGCGATCGAGGATCTTTTCGACGTTGCCTTCCTCGACGTTGGTGCGATGGTCCTTCACACGGCGGTCATCGAGGACGTAGCTGCGGATCTGATTGCCCCAGGCGATCGAGCCTTTTTCGCCATAGAGCTGCTTCAATTCCTCGTCGCGCTTCGCCTGTTCGAGCAGTTCGAGCCGTCCGGTGAGCATGGCGATCGCAAGGCGGCGGTTTTGCTGCTGGCTGCGTTCGACGGAGCAGGTGACCTGGATGCCGGTGGGCTTGTGGGTGATACGGACGGCCGAGGCGACCTTGTTGACATTCTGCCCGCCGGGGCCGCTGGCGCGGACGAAGGCGACAATGTCCATGTCGGCCTCGGGGATTTCAATGTCGGTGCTTTCCTCCTCGAATTCCGGAACGACATCGACCGACGCGAAGCTGGTCTGGCGTTTTCCCTGTGCGTTGAACGGGCTGGGGCGCACCAGCCGATGCACGCCGGCCTCCATGCGCATGTAGCCATAGGCGTATTCGCCGCGCACGAGCAGGGTGACGGATTTGATGCCTGCCTGCTCGCCCCAGGTGCGATCGACCTCGCTCACATCCCAGCCCCGGTTCTCGAAGAAGAAGAGATACATGCGCAGGAGCATCTCGGCCCAGTCCTGGGCCTCGGTCCCGCCGGCGCCGGCGTGGATCTGCACGAAGCAGTTGAGGGGATCGTTCTTGCCGTCGAGCAACGATTGAAGCTCGATTTTTTCGGCCTTGCCTTCAAGTTGCGAAAGCATCTGGTCCGCTTCCTCGAGCGAATCGCGATCGTTGGCCTCGGTTCCCAGCTCGTACAGGGCGCGCACATCGTCGATGCCGCGCGTCATCTCCTCGATGGGGTCGATGGCGGCTTTGAGAAGCTTCATTTCCGACACAATGGACTTGGCCGCCTCCTGGTGATCCCAGAAGCCGGGTTGGCCCATCTTGTCTTCAAGTTCCTTTCGGCGCGCGTGTTTGGACGGCAAGTCAAAGAGAGTCCCGGATGGATAACATCCGGGCCGCAAGGTTTTCAATGGATTGGGAAAGATTTTCGTGAATCATGGCCGGAGTGTAGCAGGGTTGAAATTGTCGGCAAGAGGCGAAAGAGAACAACACCGGTTCCGCGCGGATCCGCAGAGAACAACACCGGTTCCGCGCGGATCCGCGAGCGTTGAACGCGCGCGAGCGCGGAACGATGGTGTCGTTCCGCGCTCGCGGGATCATGCGTGGGCGCCGAGGATTGGGCGCCGGGGATCAGGCGTCTTCGTCGGAGGCTTCGGCGGCCGCGTCAGCCGCCTCGCGAACCTTGCGCGCCTCGTCCATGGCGGCCTTGCTTTCGGCGTCGGGAGTGACCCAGATTTTGATTTCCGTGGCAAGGTCTTCCGCGAATTGCACGCGCACCGTGTAGGTGTCGATGCGATCGAGCCGACCGGGCAGGACCACATCGTCGGGGTTGACGTTGAAGCCCTGAGCCTGCAACGCCTTGGAGATGTCGGTGGCGCTGACGGAACCGAATAGTCCGCCCTGCTCGTTGGCGCGGCGTTCGATATGAAGCTCCGTGCCTTCGAGTTGCTGGATCAGGGTGGCCTGCTGTTCGCGGCGCTCGCGCTCCTGACGCTCGACTTCCTTGCGGCGTTCCTCGATCTTCTTGACGTTGTTCGGGGTCGGCTCGACGGCAAGATCCCTGGGCAGGAGATAGTTGCGCGCGTAGCCCGGAGAGACTTCGACGACATCGCCGACTCGTCCGATGTTCTTGATGCTTTCCTTGAGAAGGAGTTTGATAGTTGCCATGGGAACCTCGATTTCTAGTTGCTGGTTTCTGGTCGCTAGTTGGACATATCTCCGGTTTCAACTGGCGCCAGCAACTAGCAACTCGCGACCAGCAACGGTTTTTTAGAATGGAATGTCGTCTTCCTTGAATTCCTGTTCGTCGCCGTAGGGGGGATCCTGTTGCGGGCGCTGCTGGGGCGCGCCGCGCTGCGGGGCGCGGTTTTGCGGAGGACGGGATCGGGTCTGATCCATGCCTTCGTCCCCGGAGTATCCGCCGGCTCCACCTCCGCCGTCGCGCCCGCCGATGAACTGGAAGTTGTCAACGACGACGGTGAGCTTGCTGCGCTTGCCGCCGCCTTGCTTGTCTTCCCACTGGTCATACTTGAGCCGGCCTTCGATGAAGATCGGCTTGCCCTTGGTGAAGTATTGGTTGATGACCTCGGCCTGTTTGCCGAAGGAAGTGACATCGATGAACGTCACCTCCTCCCGGTCTTCACCGCTGGCGGTACGAAACTTGCGGTTGCAAGCCACTCCGAACTCGGCGACGGCCGTCTGGCTCGGCAGATACTTGAGCTGCGGATCGCGCGTCAGGTTGCCCATCAGGAGGACTTTGTTGAAGCTGGCCATGGGGTCTCCAGTTTGATGCCAAATCTCATATCCGCGATTCGAAGGATGAGACTCGATATACCGGCGCCGGGATCGGTCCGGCATTCAGGAGGTCACTCATTCCTTGCCCGGATTGCTCGCGCCGGCTTCGGCGCCTTCCTCGCGACGCGGGGCGCGAGGCGCGCGGTCGCCGCCGCGGAATCCACCGCGGTCTTCGGAGGGGCGATCCCATGGCGCGCGTTCCTCGCGGGGCTGGATCGGCTGGGGTTCGACGGCGTTCATTTCGTCGATGTTCAGGTGCTCCGCATCGGTGACGAGAATGCGAAGGACTTCCTCACTAAGGCTGACATCGCGTTCGAGCGGGGCGATCGCCGATCCCGGGGCCTTGAAGTAGGCGATGATGTAAGTCCCGCGTTTCTGGCCGGCCACTTCGTAGGCGAGCTTGCGCTCATCCCACTTCTTGATGGTCAGGATTTGCCCACCGTGGCGTTCGATCATGCCCCGCACCGTGTTGAGCGCGCCTTCGAGATCGGCCGCGGCGCTCGGTCCGACCAGGAACATGCCTTCGTACTGATTCAATTTCGCATCTGCCATTGTCACTAGCTCCCTTGCATGGGTTTGGCCGGAGACACGCTCCGGTCACAAGGACGTTTGAAGCATGAAACGTAAAGCCGCGAAACGGGAGAAGACGATCTTCTCTTGATGCGTTTCGGCGTGCCTCACCGGTTCACTTCTTCGCTTGTCACGTCTCACTGATCTTTCGTTTCCAATCCGGCGTTGAACCGGCTCATCGCCGATTCGATTCCCTTGTCGATCCATGCGAGAATCGCGTCGCAGGCGCGATCCATCGCCGGTTCGACAAGCTCGCGTTGCTCCTCGGAATATTTTCCAAGGACATAGGCCTTGCCCGGCACTCGTGGCGGCGGGGGATCGATCCCCAGCCGCAATCGCGGATACCGGTTCGTACCCAGTGCCCGCTCGATGTCCCGCAGGCCGTTATGCCCACCGCTCGATCCGCCCGGGCGGATGCGGATCTTTCCGCAGGGCAGCGCGAGATCGTCGAGGACGATCATGATGTCGGTCGGCGTCATCTGATGGAACGCCATTGCCGCCTGCACCGACTGGCCGCTGAGGTTCATGTAGGTCGTCGGCTTCAGCAGCATCGCTTTTTCGGACCCGTCCGCTCCGATCGGCGTCGGACCGTCGAGCGTCAGCCCGTGAAACCGGGTCCGGGCGGTCCGGTCGAAATCCTCGACCGATCCGATCCAGCCCAGCCGCCTGGCCAAACGGTCGATGACGTCGTACCCGACATTGTGCCGGGTGCCGGCGTACTCGCGACCGGGATTTCCAAGACCGACGATGAGCTTCATGGCTGCGGGTCGCGGGTTGTCCGTCGCCGGTGGGGACGCAAACCGGTTTGACACCAGCGATCCGCAACCATGAAGCTCATCGTCGGTCTTGGAAATCCCG
>CAYUNS010000219.1:0-4954 GCA_964446155.1 uncultured Tepidisphaeraceae bacterium
CTGTATGGGCCACATCGCCTCGTTTCATCGGTCCTTCACGGCCGCGAATGGCGGGAAATTCCGCATCCGTGCCCCATCGGTGGCTGAATGGGTTTTTATCTTTCGGGAGGGTTGTTATTCCTCCGCGTCTCCGTTGCGTGGTTGGAACGCCAGGGCGACCGAGTTGATGCAATATCGCAGGCCGGTCGGTTGGGGGCCATCGTCGAAGATATGGCCGAGATGTCCGCCGCAGCGGGCGCACTGTACTTCCGTTCGCACCATGCCGTGGCTGCGATCGATTTCCATCCGGACGTTGCCTTCGGTGATCGCGGTATAAAAGCTCGGCCAGCCGGTGCCGGAGTCGAACTTGGTGGTCGAGTCGAACAGCGGCTGCTTGCAGGCCGCGCAGACGAACACGCCGTCCTTTTTCCAGTGGTTGTACTTGCCGCTGAACGCCTGCTCGGTTCCTTTCTCGAACATCACATGGCATTGCTGCGGGGAAAGGTGTTTTTTCCATTCGTCGTCGGATTGCATGAGCGGGTCCATTCGTGAAAAGGGTTGGGTTGCGGGAAGATTCTCACCGGCCGGCCGCGCGGGGGAAACCGCGCTCGCGGGCGTCTTTTCGATCGTGCCGCCGCGATCGCATGCCGACAGACCGGCGACGATCAACAGGAGCAACACCGGCTGAATGCGTTTCATCTATCGAACCATAGGCGCGTCACCGCTCCTTTGTTGCGGGATCCGCGGGCAAATCGAAAAATTCACGCCTGCGCCCGGCGGCGCCTGCGGAGGTAATGAAGGGTGAGGATCAGGGCGGTGTAAGGGGCGAAAAAAACGAATCCATGCACGCCGGCAATGAGAGTCAGGGGCATGAAACGCAAATGACGCATCAGGGGCGATAATATACACCGGCGTTCCTGTTGCGATCCAACAATTCATGCAATCGCGCCAACCGGCCGCGTCGCGCCGGAAAATGGCGAAGCTGTGACGGCCATGCGTGGTGATTTGAGGAAACGGCATGGCGGCGATCCTGTCGGATGGGCCATGACGCTCCTCATGGATGTCCCGACGGCTATCCCGGATGGATCGCCATCGTTTGATAATCCACGCCCAACTGCGACAGCGCGAGGTTGATGAGCAGCCACGCGCCCGCCGCCAGGCCTTCACCGAAGATCATACCGATAAAGAACGGCCTGGCGTCCTGGTACAGCCTGGCGCCGCCGTATTTCAGCACGGCGAGCTTGGCCAGCCAGCCCAGGAAAATACTCCACCACGCGACGTGGATATACCAGATCGAGCTGGTGAGGTAACCGATCGGCATGAACGGCCACCAGTTCCAGCGCAACGAGGCGATCTGCAGCAGTCCGGTCGTGATCATGCCGATGCCGAAATGCAGCGGTGGACTGTGTTGCGTCGGTGGCCAACGCCCTTCGGCGTGGCGGCGCATCGGGGTGAGGATGTTGCGTTGGGGATGACCTTCCAGGCCTTCGACATTGACGACCTCCGCCGTCGCCATCGTGCTGATGGGAAACGCATGGTGATAATAACACAGCAGGGACGACGCGACGCTCACCGCCAGCGACAGCGCCGCCGCCCATGCCATCAGCGCGATCACCGGCGTCGCGCGCGGCGGGCGATCGCCGGCGTCGATGATCTTCATCCCGTGCGTCGCGAAGGCGAGCAGTCCCTCGCGCGTCGAGACCGGTCCCATCGTCTCGGCGAATCCGCTGACGAGAAACACGTCGCGCGTTCCCATCGCTCCGGCCGGCACGACCCCGTACAGTTGCGACGGCGAGGCCGTGAACCGGATGAATGGCAGCCCCGTCTCCGCGACCACGCGCGAGATCACCAGGTGCGACAGCAGGATGAAGGCGATGATGAACGCCGCGACCCATAGCTGCGCCCCCGCCGTGATCAGCCACGCCGCCATCACGGCGATGGCGATGAGAAACGTCACCAGCCACTTCCGGTACGACTCATCGCCCCGGCGGGCCTCGTCGGCGTCGCGGCCCTGGAAGGTATGCCGCAGGATTTTGAGCCAGTGTCTTCGTCCGATCCACAGCACGCCGATCGCGAACGCCACCCCCGCGCCCAACTGCTGATCGGCCCATGCTCCCGACGGAACCCCCGCGTTCATCATCCGCCGCGGCGTGTCGATCAGCTCGATCGCCCAGAACGTGCCCCACAGGCTGAACGCGACGCGTGACTGGATGAAATAAGTCAGCCCGATCAGCGTGAAGTACAGCGTCGCCCTCTTGATGGTGGAACGCAGATGCGAGAACGGTTCTTCGCTGAGAATCCGGGACAGGTCGTACTGGAGGGGAATCCGGGGCACGTGCGCGGGCAGATAACCGTGCAGCGCATTGAGGCTGTGCAGGAAAAAGATCAGCGTCAAGGCGATCCAGAACGCCCTGCTGCGAAACACGCCGTTGAGCATGCGCCCTTTTTCCGGTGGGGCGATCAGCGCGATCTGAAGCTGCGCGATCGGAAACGGCAGGCGCTCGTTGACGATCCACTGTCTCCGCAGCATCGCCGACAACGCCAGCAGCGCGGCGATCCACGCGCCGATGAAAACGCCCCAGCCCGCCAGCGGGACCGCCCACGCTCGCCACGGCAGCGATTCGCCCTCGAGCAATCGCCCGAAAAACGCCCACATCACGCGATCGTTTCGACCGGCCGCATCCAGCGGAACCGCGAACATCCACCCCGGAAAATCCGCCTCGATGAAGTGCGACCAGAACAGAGGATCGCGCGCTCCCAGGTGGGCCGGCGCCACCAGCATGGGCAGCCAGGTCCGCAACAATCCCGTCGTGGGAAACGCGCACCCCACCAGCATCATCGCCAGCACGATTCCCATTTCCCCCGATCCCAGCGCCCGTCCCGGCGCCAGCGCGTGGAGGGGCGCGTTGATCAGCACGACCATCAGGAAGATCGTCAACAGGATCGCCAGCGGCAGGTGATTGCCGATCAGCCAGGAATTCGCGACGACATAGTCGTTGTACGGCGTCAGCCCCGCCACCAGCGCCACCCCGAGCGATCCGATCGACACGCTTCGCAGGGTGATCGCGCGCCTGGCGGGTCTGGACGTTGAATCAATGGGCGGGAGATCGTTCAGAAGCCGTGCCTCCGCCCGAAACCCTACCGCACGCCCCCATCAGGCACAACAGATCTTGCCGACGAGCGTCGCTCCGGCACACCCTTTGCACCTGTCTCTACCGTGCGTGACGGAATGGCCGTCGCGCTGAGATGGGTTGCGGGACGGTGTTTCATCCCGCCTGTCAATGAGGTTTCTCATGAAAAAGTTTCTCGTCCTGTTGATGCTGGGCATGTTCGGTGTCGCGATGCTCGGTTGCGAGGCCCGTATTGATGAAGACGGCGCCGCCATTGAAGTGAATGATTGACCGAAGGATCCGTCAGGATCCGTGGATCCTGGTTTCATCCCCAATCGCCCGGTGGCGGCTTGATTTTTCAGCCGTCGCCGGGCCATCATGCCTGACATGAAAATCTACACGCGCACCGGCGATGACGGCAGTACGGGACTGATTGGCGGCCAGCGGGTGAGCAAGTCTCACCCGCGGATCGAATGCACGGGTGCGGTCGATGAGTTGAATGCCGCCGTCGGCGTCGCCGCCGCGGGCGCGGAGCCTTCGATGGCCGTCGCGCTGCGCGCGGTGCAGTCGGATCTGTTCATCATCGGTTCCCGCCTGGCCGTGCCGCCGGAGGGGGCTTCGCAGTCGCTTCCCACACTGACCGACGCCTCGATCGAGCGCCTCGAGCGGCAGATCGATCTTGCGGAAGTCGAGCTGGACCCGCTGGGCAATTTCATCCTGCCCGGCGGGTCGGAAACCGCCGCGCGGCTGCATCTGGCCCGCACGATCTGCCGCCGGGCCGAGCGGGCGCTGGTGGACTTTTCGGCCGGACAACCGGTCGAGGCCGTCATTCTGACTTATCTCAACCGTCTCAGCGACTGGCTGTTCATCCAGGCGCGGCTCGCCAATCAACTCGCCGGCGTCGCGGATGTGCCGTGGGTGACCTGAATCACCCCTCTCGCGCCCGACCGCGCATCCCACCGATTCCCTGTATTTTCCTGCCGGTCTTCTCTCCTGGAAGCGCCCGGAAGGATGAAAGCCGGGCGGATTTCATAAATTCCTGCGCGAATCGATGGACAGGCTCCCGCCGCCTTGCCTGCCGCCGATCGAACCTTTACGATCCGTCGTTTTCCACGAAAGGGATGATTGCGATGCGAATTCTGGTCGCCGACAAGCTCGCCGACGAAGGGTTGGAGTTTCTCAAGTCCGAGGGCGTTGAACACGAGGTGAAGATCGGGCTGAAAGAGCCTGAGCTCGCGGCGGCCGTGGGTTCGTTTGACGGATTGATCGTCCGCTCGGGCGCCAAGGTCACCGCCAAGGTGCTGGAAAATCCGGGACGGCTCAAGGCGATCGCCCGTGCGGGCGTGGGCGTCGACAACATCGACCTCGAGGCCGCCACCGCGCGCGGCATCCTCGTGCTCAACACCGCCGCCGCCTCGACCCTCTCCACCGCCGAGCACGCGCTGGCGTTGATGATGTCGCTGGCGAGGAAAATCCCCCAGGCGCACGCCAGCCTGAAGTCCGGGCAGCTCGAGTGGAAAAAACGCAGCGTCTTCCAGGGCACCCAGCTCGCCGGCAAGACCCTGGGCATCGTCGGGATGGGACGCATCGGGCAGACCGTCGCGACTCGGGCGCTGGCGATGGAAATGACCGTCCTCGGATTCGATCCGTTCTTCCCCGGAGACAGCGCCCTCGATGGGCGCGTGAAGCTGATCCGCGACTTCGACGAGTTCCTCTCCCAGATCGACGTCATCACGTCCACCGCGGGCCACGTCGGCAGCAATGGCGACTGGCAGGGCGACCCTGCCGTGGCTGCGGCCGCGGACCGGCTCGGGGCCTTCCCCTTCGAAAATCTCGCGAGCCCGGACGCCGCGCTGCTGTCGGCG
>CAYUNS010000220.1:0-4942 GCA_964446155.1 uncultured Tepidisphaeraceae bacterium
TTCACAGATCCAATAAAATACAAAGATAGCGCGGTTTTTACACCTTATCTAGGCTTGGTATTTAATGTTTCACAGCAATGGTCGACCTATGCCAGCATTGCTGAAACTTATAAACCTCAGTCAAATAACCGTAAAGGCCCTCTGCCCGGCACACCACTCGATCCTGTCACCGGGCGTACTTATGAGGTCGGCATCAAGGGCAGTTTGTTCAATGAACGACTGAATACAGCGTTTGCTTTCTTTTCTATTAAGCGCAACGGTGAGGCAGTACAAGACCCGGTCTACCCACCAACCCCTGGTGATCTGGGCAGCAGCTGTTGCTGGCTCGATGATGGCCGCGTCGTCAGCAACTTCATCGTGCAGGCGCTGACCGGGCAGAACCTGACCCTTTACGGCGACGGCGAGCAGACCCGCTCCTTCTGCTTTGTCGATGATCTCGTCGACGGCATCATGAAAATGATGAACGGGCCGGATGACTTCATCGGCCCGGTCAACCTCGGCAACCCCGGCGAATTCACCATGAAGGAGCTTGCCGAACTGGTGCTCGAACTGACCGGCGCCAAGGTGAAGATCGTGCATCTTCCCCGCCCGGCTGACGATCCAAGCCAGCGCAAGCCCGACATCGCCCAGGCTCGGCAAAAGCTCGGATGGGAGCCGAAGGTCTCCCTTCGCGACGGGCTGAAGAAGACGATCGAGTTCTTCAGTTCCATCGATCTCGAGCACTATCGCCGGCCGACCGATCACACCGCGCACAAGTCCTCGGGGCTGTGACGGCCGGACCATCTCCGCCTCCATTTCATCATTTCTGAACTTGACCGGTCATCAGAACCAATCTATGTTTCAGTATATTCTGAAAGGAGTAGATATGACTGTCTCCGCCGCGCCTCCCGTCCGCAAGACCCCCGACGCCGAATCGCAGCTCCGCACGGCACAGGACCTGTTCATCAGCCGGTGGGGCGAGATGGGGCAGACCTGGGGCATCAACCGCACCATGGCCGAGATCCACGCGCTGCTCTACATTGTCGGACAGCCGCTCTGCACCGACGACGTGATGGAACGCCTCAACATCTCCCGTGGCAACGCCTCCATGAGCCTGCGCGCCCTCTGCGACTGGGGAATCATCCGCAAGCTGCACAAGCGCGGGGAACGCCGCGAGTATTTCGAGAGCCTGGGCGATGTCTGGGAAATATTCTCGATCATCGCGGCCGAGCGCAAGCGCCGCGAGATGGACCCCGTCCTCGAAACCATCAAGACCTGTCGGCGGATGCTCGATGAAGCCTCGATCGGCAAGCCCGCGGCCAAACGCGAGGACGTGCAGCTCACCCGCCAACGGCTCGCCGGCATGGAGGAGTTCATGGAGGTCACCAACAAAATCTTCCAGCAGTTCATCGTCAACGCCAGGAACGGCCTCAATCGGGTTGTCCGCGTTCTGCTCAAAGCCTTCTGACTTGTCGATCCTTACTTTTCCGATGCCGCGCGCCCGAAAAGGGCGCGTTTGGTGCGGGATGAGGCGAAGGCTTATGCCGCCGTCTCGCAGGATTGCATATCGGAGGCATTGACTTCATCGGCGGATTTGGGGTCCGGCCGGACGCCGGGGGCGTCGGTGGCGTACCACTTCGTCAGCACGTTGTTCCAGTCGCGCAGACTGTGGACGTTGATGAATTCCCGCTTGACGGCGTCGGCGTGGGGATGAAAGCGGCTGTACTTGATGCCCATCTTGCGCATTCGCCGGCCGGCGAGTTGTTCACCGTGAATTTGCATCGCCAGCGAAAAATGCTCGGCGAGGGCGTCACGCTGCTCGTGAACGGTCGGAGGCGCCGGTGAGGCCGTGGCGCCGTCGAGCAGCCGCGCCGCATCCTGAAAAATCCAGGGATTGCCAATGGCGCCGCGCGCGATCCAGACGCAATCCACGCCGGTCTCGCGCAACATCGCCACCGCATCCTCGGCGGTGAAAACATCCCCGCTGCCCAGGATGACCCTGTCGGGGTAGCGCCGCTTCAGCTCCCGAAGGAAGGGCCAGTGTCCTGGTCCGAGATATTTCTGATCGACGGTGCGGCAGTGAACGCGAATCGCGGAATAACCATAGTCCCAGATCGTTTCCACGATCTCGTGAAACCGTTCGACGGATTCCGGGGACTCGTCAAACCCCCGTCGCAGGCTGACGGTGGTGGGTGTCTCCGGCGGGAGGGCGTCACGAACGGATCGAAGGATGGAGATCGCCCGTTCCGTGTCGCGCAGCATGTGCCCGCCGCGAGCCTTGTTTTTGATTTTTTTGACGGGGCAGGCGAAGTTGAGATCGACCACGTCATAGCCGGCGCGCTGGAGGATGCGCGCGGCGCGGGACATTGAATCGGCATCCGATCCGATGATTTGCCCGGCGACGGGATGATCCTCGTCGTCGATGTCGATCGACTTGCGCAATCCTGTGCCGCCGTTGACGAGAATGGTGTCGAGCAGCGCCTCGGTGACGGCGTAGGGGCATCCTCGCCGCCGCGCCACCAGCCGCATCGCGCGGTCGCTGTATCCCGCCAGCCCTGCCTGGCAGAAGGGGACGGGAAGATGGATCGGGCCGATGTTCATCCGCCGCATTATAGGGAAATATCCGCCGGTGTGCCTTCATGGAAGACGCACTCCGGCGCGCGGAGGCATCGGCCGGAATGAATCGCGGGCCTTCAATTCAGCTTCGCCAACTCGTCGGAGGCGGTTTTAGCGAAGCTGGTGTCGGGGAATTGATCGAGCACTTCCAGGTATTTCTTTTTGGCCAGGTCCGCCCGTCCGGCGTTCGTGTAGTTCCGGGCCATGCCGAGCAGGCCGTTGGCTTTACCGGCGGCTTCGGCTTCACGGACGCGCTGGACAAACGCGGGGTCTTTTTCATATTCCGCCACCTCGGTTGCCGCTTCGGCCGCGGCGTCGGTGCCGGAGAAGGCGCTGACGACCTGCTTGAAGCGGGTGTAGGCGGATTCCGGCTTGTTGTCGGCTTTCAGCTTGTGCGCGATGGCGAGCGCTTCGGCCGCACGGGCATTCTTTTCAGCAAGCTCGATGCCCGCCTTCGCCTCGGGCATCGCCATCAATTCATCGAGGCGCGATTGGGCGTTCTCACCGACCGATGTGCCGCGCAGCGCCTGCGACAGTTCCTTCAACCGCGTCCCGGCCTCGGCGAAGCGGCTTTTCTCGATGAGCGGCTCGACCTCATCAAGCAACACCTTGGCCGCAACCTCGACGGTCTCCTTCAAGGCGTCGGCACGGGTGGCGAAGCCGCTGTCCAGACGCGCCTTCTCGGGAATGGCGCTCATCAGTTTCAGCGCCTCGGCCGGCTTTTGATCGGCGACCGCCTGGTCGATCCGATCGAGCAGCGCGATGCCTTCGGCGAGGATTTTGGGATCGACCAGTTGCGGAGGATGGTTCCGAAACGCGTCCTCGATGACGCGGTCGATGCCCGCGCCGGGGTGGCCTTTCCACAGCACGGTTCCATCGGGGCCGAGCAGGACCGTGAACGGGATGCCGCGCTCTCCCCATTCGCGCCAGATGCGATTGTTCCATCCCTGCCCGTCGAAATACTGCGGCCAGTTGAAGCCCTGCTGCCGGCACACCTGGATCATTTTCTGCTGGTTGTTGTCGAGGCTGATGCCGATGATCTGCAATCCGCGCGGCCCCCAGGTGTTGTAGATCTTCACCATGTGTTGGGCTTCGTCCATGCACGGTTTGCACCAGGTGGCCCAGAAGTCGACCAGGACCAGCTTGCCCTGAAGTTGCTTCAGATCGACCATTCCGCCGCCGACGGCCTCGAAGCGCATGGTGGGCTTATCGCCGATCTGCACCCCCGCATGAGTGCGCGCGTTCAATCCGACCAGCAGGATCATCGCCAAGGCGACAGTGACACGGTTCATGGCTTATTCCCCGAAAAAGAGTGGATGAGAAAACCTGATGAACGAAGTCTACCCGGATCTTGTCCGCAATCAATTGAAAAGGTCCGGTGTCCACTGGCCATATTGTCAAGGCGGTGATCGAGGTGCATGCGCAAGCGGCGGTTTTCTTTTATAATCGCCTCATGAAGTTCGGCCGGATCAAGCGACAGCATGGGCGCGTGGGGGGGTTGGATTCGATCCTGGATCGCATCGTTCGCGACTGCCCACAGGTGACGCGGATCGTGCCCGGTCGAATCAAGGTGCGCCGGGGGCACTCGCCGCCGAACTTCAAGATCCAGTATCCGACGGAGTCGGGGTTGAAATGCCTGTACATTGCGACTGGAACCGTACAGGAGGTGTTCCTGATCTGCTCGGACATGGCGAAGGCGAGGCAATGGCTGATTGACGAGGGGATCGCGACCGAGGTCACGGAAAACACATGAGCGAAACGGAGCGGGCGGTCGAGATTCTCAGGCGCGGCGGGCTGGTCGCGTTTCCCACGGAAACGGTGTACGGCTTGGGCGCGGACGCGACGAATGCGGAGGCGGTGGCGCGAATTTTCGCGGCAAAGGGCCGGCCGAGCACCAATCCGCTGATCGTGCATGTCGCGGATGCGACCGTGGCGCGGCGGTATGCGCGCGACTGGCCGGACGAGGCGACGAGATTGTCGGAACGATTCTGGCCGGGACCGTTGACACTGATCCTGCCGAAGCATCCGTCGATCGCACCGCAGGTGTCGGCGGGACGCGACACCATCGGGCTGCGCGCGCCCGATCATTCGTTGACGCTGGACCTGCTGAAGCGGTTCGACGGCGCGCTGGCCGGGCCAAGCGCGAATCGGTCCACCCGCGTCAGCCCGACTGCCGCGGAGCATGTGCGATCGGAACTGGGCGATGCCGTCGATCTGATCCTCGATGGCGGGGCATGCCGGGTGGGGATCGAATCGACCGTGCTCGATCTCACCGTGTTCCCGCGGCGCATATTGCGTCCCGGATCGATCACGCGCGGGATGATCGAGGCGGTTCTCGATCGGCCGG
>CAYUNS010000221.1:0-4923 GCA_964446155.1 uncultured Tepidisphaeraceae bacterium
TTTCGGCAAAACGATCGAGGCCATCTGGGTGGATGAGCCGCATTTCAGGCCCCCGCTGCTTCCCTGGTCGCTGCGCCTGCCCGACATATTCCGTAACCAGTGGGGCTATGACCTGCGCGAGCATCTTCCTTCGCTGTTCCGGGAAGTGGGCGATCATCACCGGGTGCGTCACCATTATTGGCGATGTGTTCTGGGGATGTTCCTGGAGGGATATTTCAAACCGGTGGGCGACTGGTGCGCCGCGCACGGAGTGAAGTTCAGTGGGCATCTCATGGGCGAGGACACGCTCAACAACCAGATCGGCTGGACGGCCTCCACCATGCCCTGCTATCAGTACATGCACGTGCCGGGCATCGATCACCTGACACGGAGCCTGAACTGGCCGACCGGCAAACCGTTCATTCTCACCCCCAAGCAGGCGACCAGCGCCGCCAACCAGCTCGGGCAAAGCGAAGTGCTGGCCGAAATGTATGGCGTCAGCACGCAGGGGATCACCTTCGCCCATCGCAAGCAGATCGCCGACTGGATGATGGTCCTGGGCATCAACTACCGCTGTTACCACGGCGCGTTCTATTCGATGCGGGGAAGACGCAAGCGGATCTATGTCCCCCACCTGTCCCACCAGCAACCGTGGTGGCCGGACAATCGCCTGATCGCCGATCCCTTTGCCCGCCTGTCATGGGCGTTGCGGCAAGGGCGCTCGATGGCGCAGGTTCTGGTGCTGCATCCGGTCGAATCCGCCTGGTGCCTGTTCGATCCCACCAGTATGCAGCGCCCGCACGACCACGCCGGGGAGACCCTGGATTTATCGGGCATGGATGACCGGCTGGTGCGGTTGTGCCGCGACCTGCTGGGCATCCAGCGCGACTTCGATCTCGGCGATGAATCGCTGCTGGCGGAACACGGCAGCGCCGGACCAAACGGGTTGCGTGTCGGGCGAATGACCTACCGCATTGTCATCCTGCCCGATCTGCTGACGATCCGACGGACGACGCTCGAATTACTCGAGGCGTTCTCCGCCGCTGGGGGAATTGTACTGTCCGCCGGGCGATTGCCGGATCGCGTGAATGGAATTGAATCACCCGATGGAGTGAAACGGCTGGCCGCCTTGCTTCATCCACCCGCCCCGCTGCCGCTCGATTCGGACGGGCTGCGCCAGACCCTGGCGACGGCCTCTCCGGCGATGCTGGAAGTCCGCGCTTCCCAGGGCACAGCGGCCGATGTCTGGGTGCAGGCGCGCGAGGTGGAAGGCGGACGACTCTTTTTCATCACCAACATCAACGCCGAACAGGCGTTTTCCGGCATCCTCACGCTGACGGGACAGGGAGCGCTCGATGACTGGGATCTGGCCAGCGGACGGGTGACGCCCGCCTCCAATATCCCACAGGGGAACGGATTGCAGGTTCCGCTCGATCTGCCGCCCCTGGGATCGCGGCTGCTGCGTCTGCGCGAAGACCGCCCGGTGTGCGCCGTTTCCCCGACGCGCTGGACCACCGTTGAGCGCGTGCCGCTTCCGGAACCTGGCCGGATCGAGCGCGACTTGCCCAATGCCCTTACGCTCGACGTGTGCCGCTGGCGAAAAGGGGACGGAGCATGGAGCGATCCGACACCGGTTCGTTTCGTGCAGAACCAGCTCGAGGCGGAGAAGTACATCGGCCCGGTGACGCTTCAGTTCCAATTCCAGATTGACACGGATCTCCCAAGCCTGCGCGTCGTGCTCGAGGATGCGGCCGAGTACGCGATTCAAGTCAATGGACGAACCGCGCGTTATGCGGGCTTGCCTCATTACATCGATCGGTCGTTCCATCCCGTCGCCATCGGCGACTTCATCCGGCAAGGCCGGAATACGATCGAGCTGACGCGCGAATTTCGTCCCATCGGCAAATCCGTCATCCCCCTCGCCGCGCTGTTCGAGGCGCGCGAAGGAACGGAACTCGAGTCGATTTACCTGATTGGCGATTTCGCGGTACGGGGCAAGCTCTCGGCCGCTTCCCCGCGCCCGGGGTGTGTGCGGTTCTCGCCGGAATTCACCCTGATCGAGGAAACACGCCAAGGCGACGGGGATTTTTCCAGCCAGGGGTATCCCTTCTATGCTGGGCGAATCACCCTGGTGCGGAAGGTGAAGCTCCGCGCGCCGTCCGCGGAGGAGCGGGTGATCCTCGCGCTTCCCGGTATTGACGCCGCCCTGGCGCGCGTGCGAATCAACGGGGAAGACGCCGGGGCGATCCCCTGGCCGCCGTATGAACTGGAGATTGGCCGGCATCTTATTGAAGGCGAGAACGAAATCGCCATTGAGTTGATCGGCACGTTGCGCAATCTCCTCGGCCCGCATCATCGTGAAAGCGGCGAGCCGTCGCACACCTGGCATGTGTCGTTTGAAAATCCTCCGGATCACGGGCGGAAAACGCACGCCGACGACGCCATGCCGGCCTGGACGGACGACTATTTCGTCACCCGCTTCGGAATCCCCGGTGAAACAACGGTGAATTATCAGAAAAAAGCTTCCGAATAACCCCGGTGGATGAACCACGGAACACAAAACCGCGAGTGAGGTTGTCGGCGTTTTGAGGAATGATATGCTGGCGCGGCGTACCGCGGCACAGGCGTGCCCGGACACCCATTACCATGAGGATTTCATTATGTCGATGTCACTGGCGGTCAGTACCTACAGCCTGATTCGTTGGCGCAAAGCCGAAGGCAAGACGTTCGAGGACACGATCGCATTCGTCGCCGAGCTGGGCGTACAGGGGATCGAGTTTTCCAATATCAGTGATGAACCGGTTGACGATCCCATCGCCCGCGCCAAGGCGCTGCGTCAGGCGTGCGATGCGGCCGGGCTGAAAGCGCCCAGCCACTGCGTGGGCGCCGAGTTGTATGGCGATCCCGCCCGGCTGCGCGCGGAGATCGACAGGCTCAAGGTGTCGATCGACGTGGCCGCCATTCTCGGCGCCACCAGCTTCCGACACGATGTCCTTGGCAAACCGCCGGCGGTTCCATTCGACGATTTTCTCGCGTCCGTCGTGCCCGCATGCCGGGAAGTCACACGGTATGCGGCGGAAAAGGGCATCAAAACATCCCTCGAGAACCACGGCTTTTTCCTCCAGACCGCCGACCGCGTCGAAGCGCTGGTCAAGGCGGTTGACGATCCGAATTTTGGCGTCACCCTCGATATGGGCAACTTCCTCTGCCTGAACCAGGACCCGGTCGACGCCGTGCGCCGGCTGCTGCCGTATGCGGTGATGGTGCATGCCAAGGATTTCCACATTCGCCCCAAGGATCGCATGCCTCCCAGCGGATGGTTCAGCACGCCGACGCCCATCGCGTTGCGCGGCGCCATCCTCGGGCACGGGCAGATCGATGTACCCGCGCAGTTGGCGCTGCTCAAGGCGGCCAATTACAACGGCTGGCTCTCGCTCGAGTTCGAGGGCATGGAGGATCCCCGAACGGCGGTGCGGCTGGGGATCGAGTACCTCAAGGGTCAACTCGCGTCCGACGGCTGATTCGCGCCGTCGGGACCGCATCAAGGAGCAACCATGGCACGTCGATATTCCGTGATTCTCGGAAACCTGGGCAACACCAGGGACCGCTTCTGCGGCGGGTACAAGGACAATCCCGACACCGCGACCATGCTTCGCCGCGCCGCGGCCATGCCGCATGTCGATGGAATCGAGCTGGTCGGGACCTGGGATATCCGGCCGGACAATGTCGCCGAGATGAGATCGCTGCTGGGCGATGTCGGCAAGAAGTGCGTATCGATCATCCCCGACCTCTTCGCCGACAAACGATACTGGAAGGGAAGCTACAGCAGCTCCGATCCCACCGTGCGAAAGCACGCGATCGACTATACCCGCCGGCTTTGCGACATCGCGATCGAGATGGACTGCCCGATGCTCAACATCTGGCCCGGACAGGACGGCTATGACTACCTCCTCTCGGCCGATTACGATTCGGCTCGCTCGTGGTTCCGCGACGCGACGGCGGAAATCGCGCAGGCGTATCCCGGATTGCGATTCGCACTGGAATACAAGCCCAAGGAACCGCGCTGCCGCAGCTACATCGCCACCATGGCCGACACCCTGCTGATGTGCATGGAGACCGGATGCGACAACGTCGGCGTGTGCATCGACACCGGACACGCCTATGTCGCGCAGGAATCCGTCGGCGAGGCGATTGTTCTCGCCAAGCGCGCCGGTGGAGGATACCCCGACACGGCCGGCCGGCTCTTTCACATGCACTTCAACGACAATCACGGCTCGTGGGACGACGACATGATCGTCGGTGTGATTCACAGCACCACCTACATCGAAACCCTCTACTGGCTCGATCGCTGCGGCTACCAGGGCTGGCTTTCGATGGATCAATATCCCTATCGCGAGGACGCCGCCTGCGCGATTGGTGAAAGCATTCTCTGGCTCCGGCAGTTCGACGAGGTGGTTCAACGGAACCGGGTGCGGATCGACGAGCTGGTCGCCGCCGGAGACGCCGTGCAGACCTCGAAGTTCCTTCGTGGCGCATGGACACCAACCGCCGCGACGTGAGCCTGTCGGAATCCGCCCCAATCATGAGACGGTTTTATGCCCCCCACCGATCAACCCGCGCTTCCGCCGATTCGTGAGTCCATCCAGCCGTTCTGGGAATCCGGAACGATGCGGGAGGAAAGCCTTCTGTTCGTCCGGCGTGCCCCGGATCGCCCCGCCGAGGCGCGCCTCATGTTCACGCCTCTCGAAACGCCGCGGCTCCAAAGCTGCTCCGGGGAAACGACGTATCAGCCGGGCGATGATTTCCTTTGGGAACCGGGCACACGGACATTGACGCTTCCGCCAGGCTCGCGCATCGCGGTGTTGAGCGATGCGGAACTGTATCCCCCCCGCGGGTCGCAGAAGCATGGAACCTGCCGCACCCGCGAAAGCGATCTGCTGTTCG
>CAYUNS010000222.1:0-4888 GCA_964446155.1 uncultured Tepidisphaeraceae bacterium
AAAGACGGCAGGGAAGTCTGGCCCGCCGGCGATCATGGGGAAATCTGGTTCTTCGGGCCGGGTGTTCCCGTGACCGTGTTCGCGTTCGATTGCAACGGCAACCAGTATGACGCCCGAGGTTATGACCGCGACTGGAATTCCAACTGGCGGGTCGTGACGCGAAAAACGGACGACCGCTGGGAAGCGATCGCGATCATTCCCATGGAATCGCTCGGTCTGCAGCGCGGAACGGAAACCAAGCTGCAATGGCATGCGTTGCGCGAGATCAACCATGGCAAGGAGAAGCCCGAGTGGATCAGTTATCGCGCGGTGCCGCTGTATTCGTCATTCTTTCCGATTGTGGTCGATTAACGTGAGGACGCAGGATAATGTGCAACACACTGCGATGGATGGCCTTGGCGATGCTGGTCTCATGGACGGCCGGGCAATATGCGGCCGCCCAGCCTTTTGGTGATGGGTTCGCGAAAAAAGATCTGTCGGCTTATCTCGAGAACCCCCAACATATCCGGCCCGACCAGGCTTCACTGAAACCGTCGGCCGGGATGAGCGGCAAGCAGGTGCTGCGGCTGGCGGGTGGGTTGACGGTTCGATTCAAGGATGTGCCGATCGATTCGAGCATCAAGTATGTGCTGACGTTTCGCGGGCGGTTTGAAGGGGAAGGCGAATCGATTGAGGAAAATCCGCACCTGGATGTTCTGACGATGCCGCGTGGCGTCCCGTCGATTTTCGCCACGCGGGAAATTCAGTTCGTGGATGCGGACAACCGGGTTCTGTACAGCGTGGGGGGCGGGCTGGTCTTCCGTGAATGGTTTGAATACCGCGACATCTTCTATGCTCCGCCGGCGGCGAAATATGTGCGGTTGATTATCCGGACGGGTCGGCCGGAAATGGTGTACGAGGTCGATAACATTCAGCTCGTGCCGTCACCGGACGAAGGCGCCATCAACTGCAATCCGGTTCCCAACAAAAATGGTAAATACAACTATTCCGGTTGGCAGAGGTTGGCGGTGGGGGCGAAGATGATCGAGCTTCCCGACGGTCGCGTGGCGTTCGATACGAAATATGGAACGACCGGCGCGTCGTTTCCCATGACCCGGCCCGGAAAATACACGTTGACGACGATTTCGCAGGAAAACGGCTTCAACTACGCCGTTGTGCTGAATTTCCTCGATGCCGAAGGGAAGAAGCTGGGTTCGATCAACGGCTGGGGCAACGGCAAGCCCTACGAAGCCGTTCCCCCGCCGGGGACCACCCAGGGCAGCCTGTTGTTCTATAGCAATGTGATCGAGGAAGTCCGGGTGAACCATGTCGGTGAGTAATCAAATGGTTGACAAGAGACATTGGGGCATTGGTGTTCTGCTCATCGGGTGGCTGATCGTCGGCGCGTCATGGGGATGGTCGCAGCCGATCCCGAACCTGCCCGAGTTGACAAACGATCCGTGGGATTTCGATTCGCCGCTCTGGGAGCGGGGGGCGATGATCGGGGATTTCAAGGTTCCCGACGCCCACGGTGGCGATCCCGCGCCGGCCGGGCAGAAGACGGAGGTGCGGCTGGCGCACGACGGGCAGTTCCTGTATGTGCGCTTCACCGCGTTCGACGATGCGATCGACCAGGCGGTCGCCGCTCCGCTGGATGAATTCGCGGATGATTTTCCGCAGGGCGATCATGGTGAAATCTGGGTGACGAGCTTTGGCTCGATGGTGTTCGCTTTCGATTGCAACGGCAACAAATACGACGCGCACAACTACGACTCCCGCTTCTACAGTGGTTTTCGCGTGAAGTCCCGCAGGATGGAAAACGGCTGGCAATCGATCGTGGTGATTCCGCTGTCGAAGCCGCTGCGGGGTCAACCGTCGGCCGGCAAGTCGCTGCATCTGGCGTTTGTGCGGCATCTCGATCATGGCGCCGATGAACCGGAGCGCAGCACGGCGGGCGGGAAAATCCCGATGCAGCGGACCGCTCACGCCTTGGAATAAGCGGTGATCCCGACACCTGAAGGAACATGACTATGAACAAGATGGCAACCATCCTTGCCTGCGCGATGGCGCTGGCGGCGGGCGCGGGCGCCCGGGGCGAGACAATCGGAGGCGCTTTCAAGGGAAGCGATCCGGGCGTGTATCTCAGCAACGCGACGGCGATGTACGAGGATGCGGCGCTGGTGGACGCGCCCGACCTGGAAGGCGTCGTCGTGATGCGGTTGCGGTATGACAGCGAGTTGCCGGCCGAGTTCCATTCGATCCCCGTCAAGCCGGATCATGTTTACACGCTGCGCCTGAAGGCGAAATGGGAGAATCGGGAAACAATCGAGACGAATCCCATCTTCGGCATGGCGCTTCGCGAGCTTTGGGAAACGGCGCTGTCGGCGACGCCGACCATCGTGGTCGAGTTCCTGGACGAATCACGGAAGCCGCTGAAAAACCGTCTGGTTTCGGCGTTTCCGTATGCGAGCTGGCGGGAGCATCAACGGACGTTTTTCCCTCCGGCGGGGGCGTCGTATATGCGGCTGTCGGTGCGGGTGGGATTGAACGACGGGACGTTGTATCTCACCGGCCCGGTGTTCGAGGCGACGCCGGTTTCGGCGGAGGAGCGGATATTGACATTTCGGCATGAAGATGACAATCTGTCGGGCAGGACATTCGGAATTCTTCTGGACGGCATGTCATATCGACATCAGGAAGACTATGGGATTGCGACCGGCCCCGGCCAGCGAAGCGATGTTTTTTCACTGAGCGAGCCGGGCGCCTATCGGTTGACCATAAAAGGTCAGCCCCTGGGCGCTTCGCATAGCGCGGTGTTGCGGTTGTTTGATGAAACGGGCGCCAGGACCGGTGACATCAATGCGACCCATTCAATTGGAACGCCCCTGGAGTTCACCTTACCTGAGAAGACGACGGATGCGCAATTTCTGATCGACAATCTCGTGTTGGACGAGATTCGGATCGATCGCGTGCGATAGTTCGCGCTTGTATCAATCCAGTCGGAGACATGACAGGTCGGTCCAGGGCAGACCGACCGGCGGAAATTTCACGCATGCAAGAGACGACCTTTCGACGACTTCACCTGACGCCGGCTCTTCTTGTTGTTCTATTCATTGTGTCGTGGGGGATGGTTGCATCGGCCGAGGACCGCGCCGAGCCGCGGATGTCCTTGCGCGCCTGGGGTGTGCCGACGGGATTCGCCATCGGACCGATCGCCGAGGCGGATCGGCAGGTGCTGGAGGCGTTTCGTGAGAAGCACCCGACGATCGATCCCGTCGCCACCACCGGCTTGAATCTGCCCGGGTCCAAGAGCATGGACATGGTCCCGTTCATGCAGATCGCCGGCGACATCGCGCCCGATGTGATGTATGTCAATTTCCGTCAGAGTCAGACTTACATCAGCATGAAGCTGCTTTATCCACTGGATGCGTATATCGAGCGGCAGGCGGGCGCGCGCATTCCGGACGGGTCTTCACTGAGCAACGACGATTACCTCGCGATGCTCCAGGCCGGCGAGCGCTGGTCGGACATGCCCGCGCGCGAAATGGAAGCCTGCTGGCCGGTGATGCGCCGAATCTGCCCTTACGGGGAAAAGTGCCCGCATCGCCGGGAAGCGGCGCTCGAGCCGCTGGCGAGACACTATCACATCTGGTCCTATCCGGTCGGTCCGCTGGCGACGGCGATGCAGTTCGATCGGACGCTGCTGTCGGAACATGCCCATGAGGGCGTCGAGATGCGCACACCGCACGATTGGGACGAGTTGCTCGCCTGGGGCAAGCTGATGACCCATCCCGAGCAGAACACTTACGGAATGCAGGTGTCCACCTCGGTGCCGGGGTGGCCGTATGCGAATTTTCTTTATGCGGCGGGAGGGCAGGTCGTCGATCAGGACGAAGACGGTAACTGGTATTGCACGCTGAACACCGAGGCGGCGGTGGAAGCCGCCTATTTCTGGGCACGACTGCGTCTCGAGAAGGTGATGCGCGACGGCCGGCTCATCACCCGTGGCATCATTCAACCCAGCGACGATCTCTCCGGCTCGGGACCGACACGATTCGGTTTCCGGTTCACCTACGTCAACGATCGGTTTTTCGAGTCCGCCATCGATCAGACCCAGGGGCTGGGTCCGGTGCCCGCCGGTCCAACGGGGCTGAAGTACGGGGAATTGAATGTCATGATGCTGGGCATCTTCTCCGGATTGAAGGACACGGAGATTCGTCGCGACGCGGCCTGGGAATACATCCGGTTTTACAACGGCGTCGAAGCGCAGCGGATTCGCACCGAGACGATGGTCGAGGCCGGGCTTGGTCCGTATGTGCGGCGGGAACTGCTGGAGCAGTTCAATGAAGGTGGACGCTATGACAGCATCATTCGCCGCATCCCGCCCGGTCTGGAGGAAACCTACCGGATCGCGTTCGAAGGCGGAGTGCCCGAGCCTTACGGGAAGAACTGCCAGTACGTCTACGATGAACTGAGTAAGCCGCTGGGCGCGATCTGGAGCAGCGGCACGATCATGGCCGCGATCGACGCCGGAGACGCGGAGACCGCGAAGGCGGAGATTCGCGGGATTCTCGAGCGCGCCACCGAGCGGATCAATCAGAAGATGCTGGGCAATCTTTCTCCGGCCGAACAGTCGCGGCGGAACATCGTCGCCTGGGCGGTGATCGTGGCGGTGATGGCGATGTTCACCGTCGTCATGTGGATCGTCTTCCGCGCCTTCACCCCTCCGGAGTTGCGCAAGCCCCAGGCGAAGATGCCGGCGATCAACCGCGCTCCGGGAGGATGGGGGCAATACGTTCCCCTGGGCAGCTTTTTCCGCGGGACGATGGAAAGCCGCCACACCGAGCGGCTGATCGACGTGCCGCGGGAAACGCAGGCGTCCTCCCCTTCCTCGTCACCCGCTGCCGCG
>CAYUNS010000223.1:0-4351 GCA_964446155.1 uncultured Tepidisphaeraceae bacterium
TCAACATCCAAGGTCAAATCACCGCCGCCGCCGTGACCGCTCCCACATGAACACCGGTGCAACATGCGGGCTAGGCTTCGAGGTGTGAGCAACAAAGCACCAGCCGACATGCGTCCCTACGCATACTACACCGTCATGCGACAATCCCAAGACCCAAAAACCCTACGCCTGCGAATGGCCCTCTACGCCAGGGAGCATGGCGTCAAGCCCGCCGCCAGGCGGGCCTGTCCACGCTTCTCGACTCGTCGAACCAAGCAGCGGACAACATAAGCAGCCGCCCCGGCGGACTTGCTTCTACCGGGGCGGCGTAGCTCATGAGAATACCCTGTCGGTGGGTGCGGTTCAGTTTCAGTTCCAACTCATCCGCACCTGCCGGCTTGCTTCATAGGCTTCCACCTCCTTCCTCACATATCGAATCATGCCGTTCTTTCCTTCCCCCAGGCAGACGCGGGCGAACCCGTTCCGCCGGGCAATTCGATCCACGCTCGATCGAGCACACTGCCACCGTTCGGCCAGTTCGTTTGGCGAGATATACTCCGGCCGCTCCAGAATCTTCTTTGTCTTGCTTATGTCGCCCCCAGTTCCGTGTCATCGAAACCCAATCGGATGCGTTCGATCCGGTATCGTTCCTCGAAGTTCTTTTGTGCCCAATACGCTTCCGCATCCTGCATGTAGCTTCGCATCGCCTCGTTCAGACATGGGAGATTCCTCCGGGCGGCGTAGCCGACAAGGCAACCGGCACCGTGGGCGATATACCATTCCGCCAATGCTGATTTGGGGCGTTTGTGCTGTCGCTTCAGTTCAAGCCCTGATCCGAAGTCGATCGCCACTTCCTGCACGGCCTGCCACCACGGATGCACCGTTCGGCGGGTCGGATTTGGATCATCCTGTAGACGGAATGACAGCCAGGAGGTTGTGAGATTTGTCCATATGCCTCCGGACTTTTTGACGAGATCATCGAAGCTGTCCACACAAAATTGCCTCAGCACATCGCGCCGGATCTGAAACTCGACCCGCCACACGTCGCAGAGTTCTTTGATCTTCCACAAATTGAGGAACCATGACTTGCTTCCGTCACGGGAAACTTCAATTGCTTTGTTGTAGATGCGGCATTGAAGCTCGCCACCGTTTCCCCCGACGTAGAACGTTTCTAGGTTGTCGCCCGTCAGGTACGGCTTCCATGCTCGCGAACGTGAAACTTTGAATTCGCGGAGAAATTCGAGTGTCAGCCCACCGGGAATCAGAAAGTCGCAGCAGAGATCACACCGGCTCACCTGCATTCGTTCGATGTTCCCGCCCAAGCCGATGATGAAATCGGAGATTCGCTCGATGGTCGGGCACGGCCGGTCGAGCCACAGCGCCTGCGCGGTCGTGGAAATGTAGACATTCGGATACTTTGAGGAACGGTTGGTCCGGGCCAGAAAGATATGCAGTTCCGGCGTCTGGAGGTGGAAGGCATACATCGGCTGCTTGCCATTAGGCAGAATCAGCACGTTATCCAGTGGCGATCGATCCCAGGGAATACCCTTGGTCCCCGCGGCGTTCTCTTTCGCTTTCGCCATCGACTGGACGAGTTCGAACCAGCGATCCGGCCACTCGACATGGACGCCCAAGTCCAGAGAGTCGATACCGGTCAAGAGGTGCTTCCAATTAACAGGTCCTGAAATTTGCACCTGGCGTGTTACAGACTCCGCCAGGTGCGGATGGAAAGGATCCGCGCTGGCCGGGCGGGTGGCGGCGGTGCCGCTCACTCCGCCCCGGCCTGCCTGCCTCGACTCTTTATTGTCCGATTGCTTCGTGTTTACCATGTCGCCCTATGTAGGGCTTCATGGCCACCAGCGCTCGGACATCTAATTTACTACTTTTGTCCGGCTGACTTGAAGTCTCGCCACAGCGGCCGGGCACGTTGAATCGCCTTCGCCCAGGCATCACCCCCTTTTGGCAGATCCTCATCCCGAAGTCCCAGCTTCTGGTCGCGGGCCAGGGCATCGAACATCCTTCGCAGGTCCGAGGTGTTGAGCGGATGGGTTGTCATGCTGCTGATTTCCACCAGTGCAGCGGCGATAAGTACTTTCAGATTATAAGCATTGAGACGTCGAGATGGCTTGCTTCCCATCGCCTTAAGCATGTCTTGATGATGAATGCTCTTCTTGATGCCTTCCGCAGTGAAGTAGGCCGCGATTCGCTTCTCCTGAATCACGGTCGGGTCAAGACGCAGCAATTGATCCAGAGCCTTGCGCACGGCTGGATTGTTCGACTCATGCGCGATTCGCCGGGCACGAGACAACAGTTTCGTCGGCGACATCTGGTATTCCATCCAGCAGGGAATAATGACACACAGCAGGAATTGAAACTCCATCATGGCCGCAGCCTTGTGCATCTCTACATCGTCTATCGGCGTTTCACCAAATAGTTCGGACTCCAACTCCTGAAAATGAAATTGAGCTATCGCTGCCGCCCACTTATGAGATTCCGTCAGCATCCGGAGATACTCATCCTTTGGCATTGCCTCCAACTCCGCGAGCAGTGCCTCCTTTCCCTTCTGCCGCAGTTGTCTCGCCCCCAAGCGGAAATCGTCCCATTCATTGATGGAAAATGTCTCGTCGTCCACACCAGTCGGGAACAGCTTGGTCGTCCGCTGCATCACGCGAAGATGATTCCGATAGAGTGACAGCCATTCGCGCGTTGGACGCTCATGGGGTAATCGCTTCACTGCTTGCCCACTGCGCAACTCCTGCATCCATTTCAAAACCAGGTCGGTCCTCGCAGCGATTTGGTGAGCCACAATCACCACGATCAGCGGCTTCCCTGCCGCCCATTTGCGAGACCACTTCACACGATCTTTTATTGTCTTCGACTTCATACGTTCTACCGGAGAGGTGGCCTATGCGACCGATTCGCTTCGCGAGCGATATTCGCTATACGGCCTTCGGCCTACTCACGTCGCGTTGTGCAACTGTGCTACACGCTATCGGAACCCACGAATATAGTCCGGCTGTGCCAGGCGAAAAGAGTTTCTTCCCCCCTTCTCCAGAGATTCCAACCGCACGGCCTGTGAGTTGATCTGCAGCGGTTAATCGTCGTGGTGATATCCCGGAGGTCGGGCGAAAACCATCTCGACAAATGTACATCAGCTTGTACATTTTTTCTTGCAAAACATAGGAATTGTGGCATATATGCAATGTACACGCCGAAGGACGTAACGCCTTCGGATTGCTGTAAGTTACGATGAATTCATACAGTTGCATTGGGAGCGAGAATCACGCTCATAACCCGGAGGTCGGAGGTTCGAATCCTCCCCCCGCTACTTTCGAAAGAGTAAGGACTTGCGGCAACGCGAGTCCTTTTTCTTTTGGGCAAATCCGCGGTGATGGACCCCTTCGCGGCCTCCCGCGGCACAAATCCCGCCGAAGAAGGCGCCTACATCCGCCGGCCACTCAACGCGCATGACGACATGGTGGCCCCGTGGGCTTCAGGAGATGCGTTTGAGCCTTCAATCGCCGAGCTGTTTTTCTCGGATCGCATGGGAAACGTATACAAGCCGCCTTATGACATGACGGACGATTTCGCGAAACCGATCCTCGTTCGCGCTGCTCCCGAGCCGGCAACGCTGGGCCTGTTGGCAATCCTCGTCCTCGCCCGTCGCCCAGGCCGGCGTGGTGACGCGGCGAGGATCCAACGTCGCGGATGACCTGCAATGCGGGTCAAGAAAATTACCCATTTTAACCGATACTCCTGATGCCTCTCGTCGTCGGTGAAGGAGTTTGCGTGCAAGATCCGGGCGCCTCGCAGTATCGATTTTCCATTCACGGCCTCGCCGTTCAGATCACGGCGGCCGTGCCCGCGCTCCGCCAGCCGCTCGAAGATGTGCTGGGCGCGTTCACCCTGCCCGACGCCCCGGCGGGATTTGCGCCGACGAGCGGGGAACTGCTCGCATTCAACCAAACCGAGGTGCTCCGCCGTGTTTCACCACGCGCCACGCGCGTCGCCGGCTCGGATCACCTCCTCGAATTGTACGAGGAAGGCGAACGCTTCTGGCTGATTGACGAACGCTGGGGCATGACCGAGATCAACCTGCTCCAGGGACGCTGGCGAAGCTGGATTCTCCCGCATCCTCGAATCGATCCCCGCCGCTGCGTCGAGATGTCGATTCTCTGGCCTTTGGCGCAGCTTCTGCGAAACCGGGGGCTGCACCTGGTTCCCGGCGTTTCCGTCATGCGAGGCAACCTGGGGCTGCTCATCCTCTCGCCATTCAGCATCGAGCCGGAACTCACGGCGTTGATCCGATCGGGATTCAAGGTGATCGGACAGCGTTGGACCGCGCTGCGCGAGGAGGGAGATCGCATCACCA
>CAYUNS010000223.1:4361-4845 GCA_964446155.1 uncultured Tepidisphaeraceae bacterium
GCCCGGCCGGATCGAGCGCGAGCTTCCACCGCGGCTGCGCCTCGCAAGCCATGAGCCAATCGGAGGATGGGTCGATCTCTGTGGGGAATTCGCCGGATCGACGGCGCGGCGCGCCGGTTGCGACAGCGTCATCATCGTCGAGCCGGGACGGCGTCCGGGCGCGTATCTCCGGCAGGTCGATCCCGCCGACGCCCCCGTCATGCTGCGCGCGGCCTGGCCGATCGTCGAACTCCACCCGCGCCGACGACGAGGGCAGATCGCCTCGGCCCTGTCGAATTCCACACGGCTGTATCAATTGCAATTGTCGAGAAAGCCACAAGATGTGCTTTCGCTGCTCGACCTGCTGGCGCGCCCCACGCTCTCCAGCCCCATCAGCGCGCGGCCTCGTCCGGTGGTTTCGGTTTCGACGCCTCTCCTCCGGCCGGCAAGGCTGGCAGGATAAGCTCCGTCACCGGCTGATCCTTTGACAGGACGATCCCCCCCA
>CAYUNS010000224.1:0-4834 GCA_964446155.1 uncultured Tepidisphaeraceae bacterium
CGCGCCGATTGTTTGATTGACGTCCCCGCCGGGATTTTGATAAGGTGCGGGCACTGTGGCGCGTTGATGAGGCTGATGGAATCGTGGGAATTCCAGCTTCGCTGATCGGGTGAAGTGGTTGTCATTTCGCATTGCCGGTCGCCGAAATTCGCATTCCCGCCGCATGTTCTCCGGCTCACGACGCGATGTGATTTCGTGTTCCTTACATCGTGAGTGATTTGCGTGACCAATGAAGCCCGCCTGCGTGCCGAATCCATTCTCGGCCATACGTTTCGTAATCCGAACCTGCTCAAGGAGTCGTTGACGCACGCGTCGATCGCGGACAACCGGCTGCAAAGCAACGAGCGTCTGGAGTTCCTCGGGGACGCGGTGCTCGATCTGATCGTCTGCGAGGCGCTGTTCCTGCGGTTTCCGGAATATTTCGAGGGCGACCTGACGAAGATCAAGTCGGCGGTGGTGTCCCGTCGGACGTGCGCGGAGGTGGCGGTGGAGACCGGCCTCCACGAGTTGCTGATCCTCGGCAAGGGGATCAACTCGCGCGAGTCGATGCCCAGTTCGCTGGCGGCGGCGGTGTATGAGTCGATCGTCGCGGCGATCTATCTCGACGGCGGGTTCGAGGCCGTCAAGGCATACGTCCTTCGGACGATGACTCCGAAGATCGAGGAAATCTCGGCCAACACGCATCAGCAGAATTACAAGGCGGTGCTTCAGCAGCATGCCCAGAAGATGCTGGGTTCGACGCCGCTGTACGAACTGCTCGATGAAAAAGGCCCGGATCACAGCAAGTGCTTCGAGGTTTGCGTCTCCGTCAACGGCCGACGGTTCAGCAGCGCGTGGGGTCCGAACAAGAAGATGGCGGAACAAAAAGCCGCCCTGCTGGCACTCGAGGACCTGGGCGTATTCGACGCGAAGGAAGTCGATGACGCGATCGAGGAAATCGCGGAGACGGAAGGGGAATAGGCGCTTCGTTCACCTCGTCCGCGGCCCCCGGTTCATCCCTTTTGGATTCCCAGGTCCTCCGTTGTGAAGAGCGTTTCGAGCAGCAGCCCTTCCTTTTCGATCGTTTCGCGCGCCCCTTCGAGGCGGTCGATGACGACGACGACTTTCTCGACGATCGCGCCCGCGTCGCGAAGGGTTTTGGCGGCTTCGACGACCTGCCCGCCGGAGGTGATGATGTCCTCGATGAGGAGAACGGAGTCTCCCTTCTCGAGCACGCCTTCAATCTGCTGCGTGGAGCCGTACTCCTTTTTTTGATTGCGGATGAACACCATGGGTTTGCCGCAGGCCATGCTCGCGGCGGCGGCGAGGGGGACGGCGCCCAGTTCCGGTCCGGCGAGGCGCGTGATGGTGGGGGTGACGCGCTCGGCGATCATCCGTCCGAGTTGAGAGAGCACATCGGGCTGGGTTTCAAAGCGATATTTGTCGAGGTAGTAAGCGCTTTTTCGGCCGCTGCGCAGAGTGAAATCCCCGTGCAGGAGCGCGACATCGGCAATCCGTTTGGCAAGTTGTTCTCGTGTCATGGGGCGGACACTATCGGGCGGGATCGCGCCGGCGTCAAATTAAACCGGCAAACCCATCAGGTGGCGGGATGCGCGGCGGGCAGGGGGTGGTTCAGGGGGCGGGTGGGAAAAGGAACAGGAATTGTAATCGGTTTCGCCGCAACATTGCGGCCTAAGATTGGTTGAGTAGGTTAGCGGCCGGAAATGGACCGGCTGGTCAGCCAGGAGATGAACGACATCATGAGCAAGTTTTATAACAATGTGAAGACCGCCATGCTTTTCGGGATGATGACCGCGCTCATTCTGGGGATCGGCGCGTTGCTGGGAGGGCAGCAGGGGGTGGTGATCGCGCTGATTTTCGCGGCGATCATGAACTTCGTCGGATATTTCTTCAGCGACAAGATCGCCATCGCGGCGATGCGGGCCGAGGAGGTCGATCAGGGGCATGAACTGTACCGGATCGTCGAGGAACTGATTCAGCGCGCCGGCATGCCGATGCCGCGGGTGTATGTTTCACCCACTCCCGCGCCCAATGCGTTCGCGACAGGGCGGAATCCGAACAACGCTGCGGTCTGCGCGACGGCGGGCCTGCTTCGAATGCTGGACCGCGATGAAATCGCGGGCGTGATGGCGCATGAACTGGCGCATGTGCGGCATCGCGACATTCTCATTCAATCCGTCGCCGCGACGATCGGCGGGGCGATCGGCATGCTCGGGTACATGTTCATGTTCGGGGGCAACCGGCGCGAGGGAGGCGGGCATCCGCTGGCGGGATTGCTGGTGATGATCCTCGGGCCGCTGGCGGCGGGACTGATCCAGGCGGCGATCAGCCGCTCGCGCGAGTTCAATGCCGACAAGGCGGGCGCGGAGATCTGCGGCGATCCGATGCATCTCGCGACGGCGCTGGAGAAGATTCATCTCGCCGCCAAACGCATTCCGCTGGAGATCAATCCGGCGTTCAACAGCATGTTCATCGCCGAGCCGCTGAATCCGATGCAGGCGGTGGCACGGATGTTCCAGACACATCCGCCTTTGGAGGAGCGGTTGGTGAATCTCATCGGCCGGGAAACAACGGGCAAATTTCGCCATGTGGCGTGAGGATGCTCGTTATGGCACAGTTCGGCTCGGCGACCGCAATGAACGCTCCCCGGCGCGGCTTTCACGGGATTTCCCCCTGTTTCATTGCCCCCGACAGCTTGCGATGACCGATGACAGGGGTAGTCTGTTGTCGGTGGATCGACACGGGCGGGATACCGCCGCGCCGGTCGCCAACGCCATATTTTGCGGGAGAAGGTGACAATGCGAGGGTCGCAGGGACGTAAGGATTGCTGTGACGCGCTGAATGAGAAGCGAGGCATTCACGGATGAAGGTTTTTCGCCGTTCTGTTCTGATTTTGCTGATTCTGGTTCTCGGTGGCCCGCTGCGCGCGGATCTGACGGGGGACATTCAGGACATCCTGAAAGACAAGCTGCTCCAGAAAAGCGAGGCCGCGGTGCATGTCGTGCGCCTCGACGGTTCGGCCCGCCCGAAATCGCTCGTGCGGATCGATGCGGACAAGCCGCTCATTCCCGCGAGCAACCTCAAGCTCATCACCACCGCCGCCGCGCTGCACACGCTGGGCGCGGACTTCAAGTTTTCAACGCAATTGCTACTGCATGACGGCGATTTGGTGGTCCGATCGGACGGTGATCCGACGATCGGCGACGTCGAACTGCTCAAGACCATCGGCTGGTCCGTGGACACGACCTACCAGGGCTGGGCCGAGCAGATCAAGCATCTCAATCTGCCGGAGATTCGCGATGTGATCGTCGATGACTCGGTGTTCGACGAGCAGTTCATGCACCCCCGCTGGCCGATGAATCAGGCGCATCGCCGCTATGCCGCGCAGGTGGCGGCGGTAAACCTCAACGCCAATTGCCTCGACGTTCTCGTTCATCCCACGAGTCCGGGGCGGATCGTCACCTATACGCTCACGCCCGACACGGGATATGTGACGGTGGGCAACACCTGCGTCACCGGCAACGAGAATGCCATCTGGTTGTCGCGCAAACCGGGGACGAACGAGATCGTTTTGCGCGGTCAGACCATTTCGAGTGTTTCCGTTCCCGTTTCCGTGACGATCCACGATGCGCCGTTGTATGCGGGCACGGTGCTGCGCGAAACCCTGGCGCGCAACGGGGTGCGGGTGAGCGGTGAGGTTCGTCGCGATCGCGAGGCCTATGCGAGATATGAAAAGGCGGCCGCGGACGACAAGTGGGCGGTCCTGGCGATTCATGAAACGCCCCTGGTGACGGTGCTGGCACGGACCAACAAGGACAGTGTCAACCTGTACGCCGAGGCGCTGTGCAAGCGGCTGGGGCACGAAGCGGAAAACTCACCGGGAACCTGGGAGAACGGGACGGCGGCGATGGGGGCGTTCATGAAGACGATCGGCGTGGACGCGAAGGCGTTTCATTTCGACGACGGCAGCGGGCTGTCAAAGGAGAATCGCATCAGTCCCGACGCCATCACGCGCGTGCTGGCGCATGCATTCAGGTCAAAGCATCGGGAACTGTATCTTTCGACGCTGGCGGTGGGGGGAATGGACGGCACGTTGGACAACCGCTTCGCCGGCTCGGAATTGCGCGGGCGGGTGTTCGGCAAGAGCGGCTATGTGAGCGGCGTAAGCGCATTGAGCGGATATCTGAAAGGCCAGGATGAACAGTGGTACGCCTTTTCGATCCTGTTCAACGGCGTTCCATCGGGGACCAACAACGTCGCCAAGCAGTTGCAGGAGAGAATCGTAAGCGCGATCGACGCTTCGACGGCGGCGAACACGGTCAGCTCGGGGAGATGACCTCGGGGAGATGACCGGGAGCGAGACCGCCTGTTGAGGGCGGTGGGGCGTGGCTTGCGGTGACTTGCATCATTCATCATTCCTGAATTGTCCCGATCGCCGCCGGCGTGGTATTCTTTGTTTTATGACTCTTGCACAAGCCAATGCGTCGGGAATTCTGGAATTCGGCGGTCTGGTTGTCACGCTTGACGGCGTGACGGCCGCGATTGTGGCGTTTTTGTTTGTCTGCCTGATCTTTCCCAGCCTGGTGAAGAATCGGCCACAATATTATTTCGCGCTGGCGTCAATTCTCGTGGTCATTCTTCTGCACAGCCTCAATCTGATGATCCGCGACGCCGGGTTCATGGTGTTCGTCGGGGTGATGACGGGATTGCTCCAGGTTTTCGCGATCATCCTGCTGGTTCTCTCCGTTGGCGGATTGACGGCGAGGCAACTCGCGGGAGACATGAAACATGCCTACGAGGTGATGCGCCGCGGCGGGCGGGAGCAACGAGGCCC
>CAYUNS010000225.1:0-4808 GCA_964446155.1 uncultured Tepidisphaeraceae bacterium
CCGGCGAGGACGCGTATCGCGAGACATTCGGCATCCTGCAGGAGATCATCGACGCGCAGCTCGCCGAGTGGACCGACGCGGAGGTCGCACGCTTCGCCCACGACCTCGCCCGTTTCACCGACCACCGCCCCATGAGGGCGACAGAGAAAGAGGAATCATGAAGAACATCACGGTTCTCGGCACCGGAGTGCTGGGCTCGCAGATCGCGTTCCAGACCGCCTACATGAAGACGTATCACCCCGTCGAGTACATGGCCGCCCTGCTCACCTTTGAAATGGGATCGACGGAAAAGGTCGTCGAGTACATCGACGAATGCCGCCGGATGAATCTCCCCGACGGCAGCACGGGCATCAAGGTGCTCCCGCCGGACGTCAACGTGTCGGACCTTGATTTCACGCCCGTCTACGTCACTGAAACCACGAAGGCGGGGAAGCGCCGCAAAGCCGAAACAAAAACCGAGGGCACGATCCGCTTCGGACTCGCCGCGGTGCGCGGCGTGGGCTCCAAGGCGGTTGAGGCGATCATCAACGAGCGCCGTGAAAAAGGCGATTTCACGAGCCTTTACGATTTCTGCGAGCGCGTCGATCTGCGATCGGTGAATCGATCGACCATCGAATGCCTGGTGAAATCCGGCGCGTACTCGACGCTCAACGGCAATCGCGCGCAGTTGTTGGCGATCGTCGAGCGCGCGATCGAGATGGGGCAGCAGACCCAGAACGACAGGCGGTCCGGGCAGATGAACATGTTCGCCGCCGCCGCGACGACCAGCCTGCCGCGCCCCGCCGATCCCCTGCCCGACCTCGAGGAGCTGCCCAGCGCGGAATTGCTGAAATACGAGAAGGAACTGCTCGGATTCTATCTCACCTCGCATCCGCTGACCGAGCACCAGGCGACGCTGGACCGGTACATGACCGCTTCGACGCGCGAGGCGTCGAATTGCTCGGAAGGCACGGAGGTGATGATCGGCTGCATGCTCACGGCCGTCCGCTCGAAAGTCGCCAAGTCCGGTCGCAGCGCCGGTCAGCGCTGGGCGATCCTCGTCATGGAGGATCTGGAAGGCACGATTGAAGGCATGTGCTTCGCCGAGTCATATGCCGCCATCACCGCCAAATATCCCGACGCGCTCAACGCCGATCGTATCGTGTTCGTCAAAGGCAAGGTCGATCGCAAACGGGAAACGCCCAGCATCATGGTTCAGGAGGTGATCCCGATCGAGGATGCGGTCAACCGCCTCACCACGGGGCTGGTGCTGAAGCTCGATTCATCCCGTCACGACGCCGCGATCGTCCCGCAGATCAAGCCCCTGCTCACCCAACATGCCGGCCGGCTGCCGATTTATGTGCAGGTGCTCACTGACGAGCGACAGACCGTGACGATGAAGATGAACGCCGAACTGGGCATCAAGCCGTCGATCGACCTGAAGGAAAACCTGGAACGTCTTCTTGGCAACGACGCCGTGCAACTCATCGGCCCGGGCAGCAAGCGCATCAAGCGTATCGAGCAGCAGCGACTCTTCAAGGAAGAGGAACAACCGCCTGACGAACCCATCGCCTCCGATGAAGCCCTCGCCGCGCGGCTCGATGCGGAGATGGAGGAAGCGGAATAACCGCGCCGGCGGCAAAATGGGATGAGGGTTACAGGAACTTCACCGGCTCAAACTTGTTCTTCAGCACCTTCGCCGAGTCCACGTTCAGCCATTCGTCGAGCAGCGTCGCATAGATGCGGCGGAAATCGGTCGTGTATTTCAGATCCCCACTGTCCAGGTCCTCCAACGACGGATGCCCGCCGTACAAACCGCCCTTCACCTTTGGTCCAGAGACGAACATTGGACCGGCGGCGCCGTGATCGGTGCCGTTGGAGCTGTTCTCCGCCACCCGTCGGCCAAACTCGCTGAAGCACATCACCGTCACCTTGTCGCCCAGCCCTTTCGCATCCAGATCCGCATGGAACGCCGCGATCGAATCCGATACCTGCCTCAGCAGATTTTCATGTCCCTGCATCTGGTTGGCGTGCGTGTCGAATCCGCCAATCTGACAGTAAAAAATCTTCGTTCCGAAATTCCCGGAAATGATCTGCGCGATCAATTGCAGCGCGCCTCCCAGCCCACGGGGGTATTGCACGTCCGGCTTATAGGCGGCCGTCATCTTCTGGATGTGCCGCGACTCGATAATCGCATTCGTCGCCTGCCGGGAAAGGAATTGCATCGCCGGCGATGCGTCCCGCACCGCGTTGAATTCCTCGATGATTTCCCGCTCCAGTTTCGCGTCGAAGCTCGTCGAATTGTCCGTCCGCACCTGAAAATCATTGATCGACTGGATCGTCGGAACCGGAGGTCCGTCCGTCACCAGCGCCTGGGGCAGTTCCGATCCAACGTTCACCGCCTTGAGCATTCCTTCCGTTCCGCGCAGCGCATGGTCGAGGTAATGGCCCAGCCAGCCACGGAGCTGATGATCGGCCGGATTCGCCGTGTGCCAGATTTCCATCGACCGGAAATGCGATCGGCTCGGCTGGGGATATCCGCAGCCGTTGAGGACCGCCAATCGGCCTTCGTCATACAACTTCTTGAATGCCTTCATCCCGCGATTAAGTGCGAAATCGTCATCGAGCCGGTGCAATCCTTCCTTCAGGCCCAAACGCGGCCGCGACTTGAAATACAGATCGTCGCGCACCGGCACGATCGTGTTCAGCCCGTCGTTTCCGCCCGACAACTGCACGATGACGAGTACGTTGTCATTGCTCACGTCCGGATTCGCCGCCGGCGCGCCGTAGGCGAATTTCGACACGAACGCAGGCAGTGATCCCCCGATGCTGATCGCGCCAAGCCCGCTCAAACCCACTCGCAGCATGTCCCGTCGTGATGGTGTCATAAGCGCCTCCAATCATTTTTCTTCCCCCCGATCCGTCGCCCCGCTCACGCCAACTGTGCTTCGGGCAACGTCAAAAGCAGATGCACAATCCCTTTCACCTTTGTGTTCACCCAGTCTCCATTGAACTGGAAATCCTTCGGCTCGTTCTTCCGATCGCGGTTCATGTAGTCGAGCAGTTTGCTTCTCGCTTCAGGCGGAATGCGTCCATCCACAAGGATGTCGATGTAATGATCCAGAATCCTGTCGGCCGATTGGATGTCATTCTCCTTCAGCCACGTCTCGATCTTCGGCCGGCGGACAAACTCCCCACCGCGGTGCATCGCCACCGCCATGCCGAAGTTGAACCGAACCAGCACCGTGTTTGCGTTGATCCACGCCTCCTCCCCTTTCCACCCCGCGACATCCGGGGGGTTGAGCAGCGTCTGCCCCATCTTGCCGCACTGATCGCGGGCGAAATCCGTGCTGGCCCGCCCACCCAGCGCGCGAATCGCGCCCACGACGAATTCCACCGGGCTTTTGATCTTGCTTCGATACGACCAGTCGCTGAAGAACAACCGGCTGCTCAACATCTCGCGCACCACCGGCTTGATCTCCCACTGGTGCGCCACGAGCCGTTTCGCGTAGTGCCCGATGTGCTCATCCTTCGGGTGCGGATGGATGAATTCCCTCAACAACTTCCGGGCGATGAAGGTCGATGCCGCAGGCTGCCTCAACAGCAGATCGACCGCCGACTCGCTATCGAATGGTCCCGTCTCCCCCAGAATGGTCTTCTCACCGTCGTCGAACAGGTTCTTTCGGAGGACGCCCGCCTCGCCCGACACCTGCCATCCCGTGAACGCGCGGGCGATCTCGCGGACATCCTCCTCGGTGTAGTTGCCGATTCCCAGAGAAAACAGCTCCATCACCTCGCGGCCGTAATTCTCATTGGCCTTGCCCTTGCGGTTGTGTTGACCGTCCAGCCAGATCAGCATCGCCGGGTCTCGGCCGACCTCGATCAGCAGATCGCGAAAGCTCCCCAGTCCCTTCCGTCGGAAAAGCTCGATCTGGTTGTGCATGTGCCGGCCGTTGCCGACTTTGCTCGATCCCGTCGCGAAATGGTTATGCCAGAACAGCGCGATCTTCTCCTGCATCGGCCGAGCTGTTTGAAGCATCCGGTGTAGCCAATAGGACTGAACCTGGTCGCTTCGGCTGAGATTGATGAACCCTTCCAGTTCAGCCAACATGCTGTCGAATGGATCGTCCGATGGATCGTAGCTCAACAGTTCATCCACGGCCTCGCCCGGTTTTTGCGAGAGCATCTTCCGCAATGTTTCGTGCGTCACACCAAATCCGGTGCGGCGGGCGAGATGGTTGGCGCGATGCACATTCCACGGCGCGTCCGAAGACGGGACGAACGGCTTGAACGGATCGGCGGGCAGCGCTTCCTGCTTCGCCATGACAGGCCTCCTCCGCCGGACCACAAGGCCCGGGCGCATCTCCCCCATCCTCCTTTACACCGATCGAATACGTCCGTTGCCTGGGAGGAGAAACCTGAAACCCGCAAAAAGCGCGCCGGCGCCTGCCTGACCGCACCGAAAGGAATGTCGCATCATTGCCCGAGGAAAAGCGAGATCGTTCCCATGTTCGGATTACAGGAGGCGCGCCAGCAGGTCCGACAAAACCCGTGACGCATCGAAATGCCGCTCCGCAATCCGCCGGGCGGCGAGGGCGTGACGCGGATAATCGCCGGCGATCGCATTCAACGCATCGGCGGCTTCATCCAATGTGGTGTAGTGAAACAATCCCTCCCCCACCGGCAGCCATTGCTCGAATCCCGTCGCCTGCATCACTACCGGGCGGGCGGATGCGAGATACGACGCCCCCCGATCGCTGAACCATCCGCTGGGCAGCCCCGCATAGATTTCCTTCGCGACGGTAAATTCCCCGGCCGACTCCTGGATG
>CAYUNS010000226.1:0-4781 GCA_964446155.1 uncultured Tepidisphaeraceae bacterium
GGCAGACCTCGAAGCCGTCGAGGTCTGCCGGCAGCTCAAGAGCGAATCTCGCACCGCCAACATCCCCGTCGTGATGTTGACCGCCCTTGATCGGGAGGAGCATCGCGAGCGGGGTGGGGCCTGCGGCGCGGTGGATTATGTCGTCAAACCCTTCGATCCCGATCGCCTGATGAAGACGATCCGGGAGCACGCCGACTCCCCGCCCAACGGCGAAAACCACTGCTGACGGATCATTCGAACGCGTCCTCCTTCTCGTCCTCATCGTCATCGCCCGTGTCGGTCTTCATCAGCTCGCGCAGCAGAACGGTTGCGAAACAGCCGGAGGGCAGCGTGAACGCGACGGTGATGTATTGCCCGTGTTCATCCACGCCGCCTTCGAGGTTGGTGTCCCACGGCTTGATGCGAAGGGATCGGCGGGCGCCTTTCACCTTTTCCTTGCCGGGTTGACGGAAATCCCCCGGAGACAAACCGGCGGACTCGAAGGCGGCCTGCTCGATGCCAAGCTGCTCGCCGGCGGGGAGCGTCATGCGATAGCCGATGAGCGGCCCGGAAGGGCTGATCTCGAAGGCGTCGCAGCGCGGCTGCTCCCGCTCGATCTCCTCGACGGCGAAACACGCGCCCCCCTCGTGCTTGTAGGCGATATCGCCGTCGATGAGACGATCGAGGCTGTCGATGCGCCGCGCGACGACATCGTTGAATATCCGCGATTGGATGGCCGACACCCATAAACGCCGCAGCTTCTCGTCGATGGCGCGCACCGCGGCGGCGGGACGCCTGGTCTTGATGAATCTCGCCAGGATCCGCCGCTCCATCCCCGAACGACGCGGCCAGGCCTTCATGGATTTCTCGAACTCGCCCGCGTCGAAAAAACCGCGGGCATCGAGCGTCTTGCGGTCGTCCAGACCCGGATCGGGACTGCCCAGCAGCCGATGCAGCAATTCGCGATGATCCCCCCGGACCAGGGCCGCGCCGAGCAGATGATTGTCCCCGCGACGCCCGAAACGCTGCTCGCCGAAGTAATTCGGAACCCCGCGGGTTTTCAAGGCATCCAGCATGGGCTTCACCTTCAACACGTCGGTCGGACTCACGTGGCGGATCTTGATCGCGAACCGGTTGCCCGACAGATGCCCCAGCCGCAGCTTGTTGCCGTGACGCGCGGCCCACTGCACGGCGATGTTGGGGAGACGCAGATTCATCACCGCCGCCTCGGTGGTCCCCGCGATCGAGAGGATCTGCCGCGAGATCGCCCTCGCATCCTTCATGCCCGCATAGCCGATGTCGCGCGAGGAAACGTTCAACGCGCGGGCGATGCGATGGATGGCGTCAAAGGTGGTCGTGCCGATCTTTTGAATTTCGCAGTAAACATGTTCCCCCTCGCCGGCCGGCTCGTAGAGGGGAATCTCCTGAACGAAGAAATCCTCCGGGCGATCCTTGATCGTCCCGCCGATGCCGGGGAAGTCCCTGGTGAGATAAGGCAGTTGCATGGGCATTGAATAGTCGAAGCGACCCGTTTTCGCCACCGGGGAGGGATGGAACCGCGGATGATCCGGGTGAACAAGCCATCCATCCGTCGCGATGCGCGCCGAACAAACGCATCAGCCGATGCGCGCGCTGGTCCATCCCCTTGGCTCTCATAACGAGTGGCACATAAAACCGGGGCAGGTCAAAGCGTCGACCGCAAAGCCCAGATTCTCTCCGGCCGCCTTCAATTCCGCGAACGAGACGCCTTGTTCGCGATATGGCAAAAGCGATAACGCAGTTTGCAACGTAACGTCCTTGCCATTCAGCCTCGCAATAGTGCTGAGACTCGCCGGCCCGCAATCTGGCATCACCAAGGCCGCTTGTGAAGTAGCAGGCGCCAATTGAGCTACAACATGGCATGCCAACACCAACACCGTGACGCACGCAATTACGAGCATACGACAATGACCTTGTTGCCGAATACCGGTATTCATAAATACACCACCAGTTCGCCTACAGTTGTGATATAATCAGCACTGATACCGCGAGCGCCATTATTTCTTCATCGCGTTGTCCGCTTGTTTCACATAATCCTTCACTAGGTCGTCTAGCATCTGCAAATCCTGATCAGAAGTAACGGGTCGCGTTGACGCCTCTGTCGTGACGAAGACTTGTTTATTGGCGATATCGTAGACCTTCGTCCCGCCGGGAAACTTCACATGAAACGTCTCTTGAGGGAGAGGCAGGGTGCTGCATTCGGTGATCGAATAGTTGGTGAAGTTATCCACCGTAGCGAAGTTTCCGGCACGGATGGACGTCGGGTACCAGATGCCATTCTCAAGTTTGATCAGATTCTTAAACTCCCGCGATATGGCAATTTGTGGTCCTTCGGGTGGGTTCAAGATACTAATGGACTTGATCGGCAGAAATGACTTGTCGATCGCAAACCATGCCTCGTATGTCCCCTCCTCGGGTTTACCGCGGCTATTGTTGCCGCGAACGTGTACGCAGCGTTCGCCGTCAATATTGGCTTCTGTGCTGATGATTGCGAACTCGCCCCGCTCGAATAGGTCTGCATAAGCCCGGACGGGCGACGCGCGAAACATGTAGCCATGAGGATGCTCCGGAAGCTGAAAGGTTGCGTCGCGCTTCCCGGGATAGATTACTGCGTGAAAATTCCCATTTCTGCCAGGATTGAGATCGAGGACCGTTGTGACGACGCCATCGAACGATGCTTCCCGATCCGGCCTATGTGAATTGGATTTCTGGTTCGTTACGGGATCGAAGTGCATTTCCTTCTTTAAGAGGTAGACTGTGCCACTCTTCAGATCGTGCGCGTAAGACACCTCCATCTGGCTACGCCTTCGCGGAGCGGCTTCGGTAAAAGCAGGTCCATCACGGATGAACCGTAATTTCAGAATGGAAAACTGCGCGTCAGAGGCCGCTGTAGCCTTCGCGATCACATCGAGAGTGATTTTCGCTTTTTCCTCGCCATATGCCGGCGCGACTATGCAAGCAACTATCGCGACCATCACAACACGTATAAGGCTTGTTAGCGTATTAAACATTTTGTTATCCGATCACATCGGAAAAATGGGGACGGAAGAAAACACATGATGGCACGCAAGGGTCGTGCCATCATGTGGCAGGACGATCTAGTTCTGACATTCGAGCCGCGTCCCGCAGTCAGGCAGGTTAAACGTCGGCTGTGCTTCCGTAGTGCATTGACCCTGTGAACAATATCCGACTGTATCATTACACGTGGCTGTCGGCGGACTGGTGGCACAGTCATCAGCATGCCAAATCGAGGTGTATGTGACGCAGGCCTTGCTGCCTTCACCATTGCAGAACCTGCAATGATGTCCGTTGTAACCGCTACAATTTGTTCCAGCAGTACCGACGCGGTATCCGGTGGGACAACCACCGGGTGCTGGCATGCAGTCACTGGCCTGGAACCACACGCGTCCCGTCAGTTCTCCGAGTTCTGAGTCAGGGATTGCCTCCACTGCAAACGATTGGGTGGCTGACAACCCTGCAACGACCGCGAGGGTTGCAATCGCGACACGAAGGGAAACCATGAGACCTCCTAAAATGTTAGATGAAAACGATTTTCAATTTGGCTGTGTCGTCGGTACGTCACTCCACGTAGCGATCACAACACCATCCGTTATCTCAATCCTCGTGAGCATCGGAACAAACCATTCCACGGCCGGGTCCAAATATCCCGACACCCACTCAGGATCTTCCCGTACCAGCTTTTCTACATCTGTTGCCAATGGGGGTATCTCGATAAATGCAATCCTTTCTCCAAGCCTTGCGCGGTCCTGGTATTTTGGCACCATTTCTCGACATCGGCGGCAATCGAAATGGAAGAACACGAGTAGGAAGGTACCGGAACTCAACTGGTCGCCAACGGATACTGCATCAATGAGATCAAGTCGCTTTCCCGCAAGCGAGGTTATGTCCAGCACCCGCACTTCCTTTTCAATAGCTGGCTTTGTAGTGGGGGGCCCTGCGTCTGTCCGCGATGTAGAGGTTCCAACGGTCGTCACCGCAAGCGCGGCCGCCAAAATGGCAAAAGATTTCTGCATAGTTTGAAACTCCGAACGCATCCGTTTGGTGCTGGTCAGCGTGAAGATCCGAAGGCGTCAGCGAAGCGATTGACTAACTCAGGGGGCTCGATTGCAACACGTGTAGCAAGCCATTTTCGGTAATATGGATGCGCATCATGAGTCCGTCCGAGTTTTAAGAAACAACGAAGTGCTAGCGTTAGGGCATCCCCAGCGTGATGGTAGCCTTCGGTTTCGGCGGTTGCTTTGAGTAGGGGAATAGCTTCTAAATATCGTCCCGTCGCATATAAAGCCAATCCCTGAACCCATTGCATTTCCGTCCGCTGGCGTGAGTCCGGCACCGCCGCCCTGTCGCTGATCTGGTTCGTGATTTCTGCCAGCGCCAAATCATTCTTGCCTTGTAAATATAGTGCGCTCGCATAACTAGTTTTGGAAGTCACGATCATGGGATGGTCCAGCGGATATACACGGAGATTGACGTTCATCGCCGTTTCAATGGTCTTGCCGTCCGCCAGCGGCCACATGACTCGATGTTCATAAGCCATCGTCATCCGCGCCAGCTTCATCGCCTCCGGCGAGCCGCGTTCGAGCGTCCGGGCTTCTTCCAACGCCCGCTGGACCATGCGGGCGCACCACGGCTGGAGAATGCGGGCGTTCTCCACTTTATTTCCGTGCGCCCCCGTCGCCAGGAAGACCAGTTTGTTGCCGATCTGGTACAACTCGGCGGCGGACAGTTTTGAATTGGCCAGT
>CAYUNS010000227.1:0-4779 GCA_964446155.1 uncultured Tepidisphaeraceae bacterium
CTCGCGATCATGGCGAGCATGCCGGGTGGGCAAGCGATCAACGGCGAACTGCGCCGGCAGCTGACCCAGGCGCCGGACGAAGCCTTGCGCCGCCGGGAAGACTATCTCGGCGAGCTGCTCGCCGCGTTAGACGCGATTGCCATCGACCAGCACGGCGCCCTTCTCGAGCGCGTCACGGGCGATGCCGACCCCGCCGCGTTCGAGGTCCGCCGGCAGAATGCGCGTCACCTCGTCCAGCAGGCTCTCGATGTGCTGACCGGACACCGCGCGCAGGCGATCGTCGATGCGCAGGTCAGTCCGGCCCGGCTGCACGCGGTCGCCGTCGCCGCGAATGCGGACGCGTTCACGGACGGGAGCTTCCCGCTCAACATGTTCGCCGAGATCCTCCCGACACCGGAGCCGCTGCAGGACTTCACCCTGCGCCTCAACAAGGTCAGCAAGGGCGCATATACGGAGCCGCCCTTGGCGCAGGCGGCGGTCAACGAGGACGAATGGTGGACCGACGCCATGCGCCAGCAAGTGGCGGGCGTGGTGTGGGCGGTTGCTCGCGGCCGCGCGCAACTCCAAACGGTCGATGGCCGGACGCCTGACGAATTCTGGGCCGCGGTGCGCGAGGGCGGCGCCCGCATTCGCGACGCCGGGCATGAGCCGGTGCTGGTCGTCGGCAATAGGGCGGATCCGCCGTGGCTCTCCGAGTGGCGCTGGCGCGCGGATCCGCAAGGGACGCCGCGCCCGGCGGACCTCGTGATCACGCGCGAGGCCGGCCAGGCCGACGGCTACGAATTCTCGATGAACGATATCAGGGTCTATCGCGGGCAGACCGCCTTCGGCGAAGTTTACCTGATCCCGAGGCAAATGTTCCAGCGCCTGCGCTATCACGATTATGGCGGAGGGCTCGGGGTCGAGGTCGGGTTCGAACCTGAACCGGACGATGCCTGGCTCGGAACGCTCATTGCTGTCTTCCAGTACGAGGTCACGCTCAACGATATCGAGGGCTTCGCGATCCGGTTCGACGCCGCCCGACCAGAGCCCGAGGCTGAGCCGCCGGCACCTGAAGCGCCAGGTCCCGTCGAGAATCCCCAAGGTCCGGATGATGCAGCGGCGCTCGCGCCACCGGCGGAGCCCGCGGCTGACGCCCAGCCGTCAATGCCGCCGGCGGCAGAGAAAGCATCCGAAGACCAACCCGAAAAGCCCCGCGGTCGCCGCGCCAGGGCAAGGCCCGCCAAAGGGAGCTGAGGGGTGTCGTGGCACGCCGCAGCGCAAACAGCCTTGACCATATGTTCCATTTTTGTTCTCTAACGCCAATGACCCGAAGACACCCTCTCCCTTCATCTCGAAGTGGCGCTCGCCGGCGCCGCTCCAGCGCTGCTGGCAGATCTTGCCGCATCGGACCGGCATCGGCGGCACAATGCGGTCTCCGACGTCGCGCGCCATCTTGCGGAGCGACTGCGCTGCTTCGATATCCAGGGCGATGAGGCGGTGAGGCAAACGCCTCGCCACCCATCGCTGTTTCCGCCCGATCTCGGCCCGCTGGGCTAATCCGATTCGCCATCGGACGATGGCCGCCATGCTGCTGCACTCGACGATAGTGCCGGCGTCGTTATGATCTCGCGATGGTCTCGGTATTCTGGTCCTGGCAAAGTGATCTTGAGGCGCGCGTCACGCGCGATGTCGTCCGCGACGCCCTCGCCCATGCGATCGACGCGCTCCATGCCGAAATGGACGAGCGTCCGGAACTCACCTCCGACACCAAAGGGGTCCCGGGCTCACCGGACATCGTCGCGACAATCCTAGCGAAGATTGACGCCGCGGCGGTCTTCGTCGGGGATGTGACGCCGGTCGCGGTGTCCGAGACCGGGAAGGCGCTTGCCAATCCGAACGTGCTCATCGAGCTCGGCTATGCCAAGAAAGCGATCGGGCTCGAGCGCATCATTCTCGTCTGGAACACCGCGTTCGACGGCGCCGTGCTAGAACGGCTTCCGTTCGATCTTCGCGGCCGGCGCGCGCCGATCGGGTATCACCTCCCGCCCGGGGTATCGAAAGCGAGCCTGGCCGCCGAACGCGAAAAACTGAAGGCCGTCTTCACCGAGGCGCTGCGCGACTCGCTTCGCGTTTCCGTGCCGTCCGCCGCCCCCGTCCTGCCGGATTGGCAGCCGGCGTTCGAATTCGATCCGGCGCTCTGGTTCGATCCCTCGCGAGTGCTGCTGATCAATGAAGACGGTGCCGCGGGGCAGAAGCATCTCGAGCCGGGCCGCTATCATTACATGCGAATCCTTCCGTCAGCCTGGCCCAAGCCCGCGAATGTGTCGGGCCATTCACCGCTTCTGGGTCCGACGCGGGGCTATAGCTGGGGCACGACTCGCGGCGGTTTCCTCACCTATACGGGAAGCCTGCGCGCCACAGAACAAGTACCGTTCAACAAAATGACGCTTCTGTTCCGCCAGACGGGCGAACTCTGGGCGATCGATGCCCTTTCGACGGATCGCGATCCGCAGGAATATTTCTACGCGGACTATGTGATCAACGCCTGGAACGACTTTCTGGAAGAAGCGCTTCCCTACCTGCAGCGGCATGGCGCCAAAGGACCGTTCAAGGTGCGAGCCGGCGCGACGAAACTCGATGGCCTCAAGTGGACGACGGAAACTCGCTGGGGCGGACGGCCCCAAGCTCTGGAAGATCGCGCGGAGGTCGACTTCAGCCTGCGCGGACCCTCCGAGGATGAACGCCTGGGCGCATTCGATTCCGCATGGGGGGAAATCGCGGCCGCGTTCGGCGTCGCGCCACCGGACAGGCCTGCGTTGGTTCGTCAAATTCGCGGCTTCTGATCCAGATCGCCGGCCCGCGCACGGCCGTCGCGACCGCTCACGCCTGCCGGACAACACGTGTGGACTATTTCCAACACGCGGATTTTCAATGAGGCCCACAATCGCGCGGGATGACCCCGCTTCGAAAAATCATCGCGCGCAACCTAAAGGCTCTGCGCGACGCACGCGATCTCGGCCAAGTCGAGCTGGCTGACATCGCCGGGGTTGATCGCAGCTTCATCAGCGATCTCGAACACGGCAAATATGGCGTATCGATCGACAAGATCGACAGCCTTGCGACCGCATTGGGCGTCGCGCCCTGGGAAATGCTTCATCCCCTGACCGCGGCGAATATCGACAAGGCCGGTTCCTCCGACTGAGGGTGCCTTCCAACTACCGGCGCATTCCCGCGAACCAGGCCGGAGGACCCGCCGCCACGGCTGAAGCTGCACCGGCGGCGAGCCGCTGCGCCCGTAGCCGCCAGGTCCCGGCCTCGGCCCGCCAGCGGGCGCCGGTAACGTCGACGCCGAATAGCACCGCTACGATCTCGCGATAGGAGGCGCCTTGGGCAAGGGCGTCATGCACGCGCAGCATCTGCGTCCAGCGCGGGCCACGTCGCTGGGCCGGATGCAGCGACCGCGCAAATTTGCCGTGACGATGGAGGGCGCTCAACTGGCGTAGGGCGAGCAGCTGGGGCTCGATACTGGCGAGGCCAGCAATGCGCCACCGCGGCGCTTCGCTGGCCGCCATCATTGGCCCAAATTCCAGGTCGATCCGGATCGATCGCAGGCCGTCGGAAAATAGAAAGTGCTCGCACGCCCCCTTCCGCACGCTCGTCACCAGTTCGGGGCAGCACACGTGATCGAGGAGCTGCATGGCAGGCAAATGCGCTTCCGCCGCCAGAATGCCGGCATCGACCTTAGAGCTCCACATGGGACGCGCGGCCAGCGCGTCCAGCGCGGGATCCTCCGCCCGGACAAGGCCGAACATGCCCGATCCGGCCTCGCCTCTTTCCCAGGCTGCATGATAGCCGGGAGAACGGCGCAGCCATTCCCAAGCGAAGCAGCGACGGTCACCGTGCCGCAGGCGCAGATATGCCCCGGCATCGCGCCAATTCGCAGCGGCGATCGCCACGCGTCGCACTCGAAGGCGTCGCCTAAGCTACGCTTCCGCCGGCCTCCTGCTGGTCGAGGACATAGGCGCGAAGCGCTTCGGCCTGGTCCGGCCGTAGCGCATCTGTTGCCGCCCGATGTTCGACCGGCGGTCCGTAGAGCAAGACCGACGGGCATTGTCCTTCGACATTGCCCAGGTTTGGCCGGTGCTGGGCGTAACCAACGAGGGCTGCGAGATCCGGCGAGAAGGACCGGGCGACGACCGGCGGATAGATCAGCCACGGATTCTCGAACGGCTTGAGCCAGCCGAGGCAGTAGCTGACGATGAGGCCGCGGCGGGGAATCGGCGTTTCATTCTCGCCGCCGCCGTGCAGCGTGCTGCCGAGGAAGACGAGCATATCGCCCGGCATCATTTCGGCGAACACGGCTTCGTCCTCGCGGACGGCTCGCCGGCCCGCATGATGGCTTCCCGGCCAGAGTCGAGTGGCACCGTTCGCGGCACTGAACGGCGTCAACGGCCAGATCACGTTGATCAGATATTCGGTCTCGCCTTTGGCGCCGCCCCACATATCCTCGTCGCGATGCGGATATTGCGCGAGGGCCTGCGGATGGATCTCGACGGCTTGCGTCAGATTGAGCGCGATTCGGTCACAATGTGGCCCCAGGAATCGCTCGGCCAATCCGAGCGCGAGCCAATGCTGAACGAACGCCTCGGCATGGCGCGACCGCGTGAGCAGGCTGCCGAATCGCTTGGTGCGGCGACCGTAGAAATCGCCATCGCAAAAGGGTGTCGCCGCGAACCGCGCATCCAGGTCGCGGCTGAATGCGGAGACCAACGCGGGCGGCGTGACGCCCTTGACGAC
>CAYUNS010000228.1:0-4681 GCA_964446155.1 uncultured Tepidisphaeraceae bacterium
CCTTGCCTTTCTTCAACTTTACCCAATTCTTTAGTCCAGTAAATGCCCGAACTGGCGTCACCATCCGTCGCTTCCCCAGCGGCGCCGTCTTTCTCCGTATAGTGAACACTACCGTTCTGAGGGTCCAATGATTCGGTTGAGAGGTGGTAGTCCACGATTCCTAACAGCGTCACGCGCCGGTAAAGCTTGATCCGATGCCATCCCCACGGAATCACCCCATCATTGTCGCGATAGCCGAGAATTTTCCCGCCGTCATAAAACATCGCCTCAAATACGCGTTTTTGCATTGCGGCATCGACCAATGCATCGTCAAGGGTAAGCGGTACGTCAGGCCAGAACAAACCTGCGTCCGTTGCAGCGTTGGTCGCGTCGTTGATATCAATGTCGTTAATGTTCAACGCCCACTTCAAACAGTTGAGATTATCGGTGGTATTCGCTGCGTCGGCGAGATCCTGAGCCAGCGGGTTCATCGGTCTCATACTTGGCGGCGGCGGCAGCGTCTTTGGTCCAACCTCATCATCATCGAGATAGAGTCTTGCGACCCCCGCCTTATATCGCTGTGGGATCAGGTCGGCCGCGATCAGTTGATACTTGTCCTCGTCCTTCCCCAACTCCAATTCCACGGTCTCACTGAACTCGACGAGTGCGTCGTCCAGCGTCGTGGTGGTGACTGTGACGAAGACGACGTTCTCCGCGAACACTGCCTCGGCCATATTGAACGCCACATAATCCGTTCCTGATTCCGCCGTGCCGGCGGCCTCGAATCCGACGCTGAGCGGCACATGAATCATACCCTCCCGGTGGATGGTGAAGGCGATCTGCCCATTCTGGCTTTCGATCACATCGTCTCCGTGCGTCACCCAGACATTGGGCATCGTGGTCGTAATCGCATGCACATCATGCGCGGTCGGGTTGTTGGGCGCATCCGACGCCGTTGCGTCCGTTACGGCGAGCGTCAGTTCAACATCTCCGAGAGCATCGCTCGGCTTGAATGCTTCAACATACACCTTGTCCGGAATTTGATCTTTCCCGGACACCCAGGTGATTGAAGGTTTGATTTGAGGAAGTTCCAACGTCAGGAGCAAGTCATCGCGCTGCGCGGTCCTGAACACGCGAACCTTTCCTGAATCAATCTTCAACGTCACCTTCGCGCCCAGCTTGATATCTTTTGGAACAACCAATTCAACTTCATACAGGTCATCTTCGCCTTGTACCGAGTAGTCGTTCTCACCGCTTGCATTCTTCCAGTCCCGATGATCTCTGATTCCGTTCTTGTCGTCATCATCCGAGTTGGTCCTGATCTTCATGGGCAATCCCTCCAAGCGCAGATCATCATCCACGATTTCGATCGTCGCGGTTCTGACCACCTTGTTGAGGACCTTGTACTGGTTCTCCTGCTCGACGATCTCGAAGATCGCCGTCTCCGTCCACTCGGCCGCGTCGTCGTCGACGGGGACGACCTTTATCCCCCTGGCGGACCCATCTTCGCCGGTGAACGTCACCTCCCACTCGCCCGCGCCGACCGAGGTCGCGCCCTCGAGGGTGAAATCATCCGCCGTCGCCGTGCTTTTTTCGGCGTTGAGCCTGAACCTAACCTTCTCCACCGAAGAATGATTCCGCGAAAGGATCAGGTTGTCCTCATTGGGCGGTTGTCCCTCCGTAACCCCGGAATCGGGGCTGGTGAACCCGACCCCGGGCAGCCGATCCTCCAGGCGGAGATAGCCGATCTGCCAGCCATCGTCCTGCTCCATGTCCACGCCGCGGAAGGTCAGATCGAGCGCCTGATCGGCGTGCGGGATCCGCATCTGCATCCCCTCGGAACCGAAACTCACCGGAACCAGGTACTCCGTGTCGACATCGGCATAAAGACCGGCGCCGCTGCCGATCATCGTGGACGTCTGGCGGAAGATCACCGTCTCCCCGGCCAGCACCTCGAACACGTCGATGTCCCCCTCATCGCCCCAGGCCCAAAGCCCTCCGCTCCAGTCCATGCTGATCCATAAATGCTCCGGAATGTCCACCAGCGAGAGCGTTCGCGACTCATCGCCTTCGCCATACCCCTCAAACAGAGGCGAGCCCCATTCCGATCCATAGGGCGCGCTGAACGTATTGTAGTCAACGGTGTTGTTGGGCGCCGCCGACGGATCGGTCGGACCGACCGCGTTGGACGCCGCCGAGTTCCCCGCGCCGTTGCGCGCGTAAACGCGATACATCGGCCAGGGCTGCGCCCCCGAGCCGTTCATCCGCAGCGTCGTCGTCCCGGCCTCCATCAGGTTGCCGAAGTGCCAGCTTTGCCCTCCGTCGGTGCTGTACTCCAGGACAAAATCGCCTTCATCGTCGCTGTTGTCCGTCCAGGTCAGTTCCATCCGCAGGCGGGACAGGAAGCTGACGTGAAGGTCGCTGGGCGCGGCCGGCACGGTCAAGGGCCGCGCGGGCGTCTGGACGCCTTTCGCGCCGCCGGGATCGGACGCGGCATCGCCATCGAGCGCGATGACGCGGTAGTAATAGACCATTTCCCCTTCAGTCGTCGTGTCGGTGAAACTGTCCTGCGGCGCGCCCGCTTCCCCGATCGTCTGCCAGACGATCGCGTTGTAGCTCCGCTCGACCCGGTAGTCCGTGGCGCCGGGCACGGCATCCCATTCAAGTTCGACGAGGTTGTACGCCGCCGTCGTCACCACCAGCCCTGTCGGGGCATCCGGGGGTTGGGCCGGCGAGGGCTCATACAACCCGCTCTCGGCCGGACCCGCGCCGGTGGGGGTTTCATTGCCGTCGGGGGTGAGATACAGCTTGTCGACGCGCAGGCCGTCCTCGCGCATCCAGATGTTGATCGTGTGCTCGCCCGTGCTCGTGACGTTGATCGTCACCGGGCCGCCCCCGGTCGACTTGCTCCACTTGTTTGTGCCCTGGAAACCGATCATGTTCGAGCCGACGACCGAGCCGTTGAACCCGGCGTGCACCGAGTCGTCGCTGCTGGTCGCGCCCGAACCGCGAATCCACAGATGGTAAGTGCCGGTCTGATCGAAGTGAACGCGGTAGTCCAGTTGCGCGCTGTAGCCGGCCGTGCCGATCGAGCCGGTGTTCGGCAACGCCTGCATCACCGTGCCGTTCGACGCCCCGGACTCGGCGATCGTCTCCCAGCTCTTCCCGCCCGCGGCGGTAGTCGAGTAGTAATGCTCGGCCTCGATGCTGACCGTGCCGTCGGTGTTCTGCTCGAAGACATATCCGACGGCCGGCGTGGTGGCATCATCGGTGGCGCTGGGATCGGAATCGCCCGCCGCGTTGAACGCGATGACGCGGTAGTGGTACGTCGTACTGGCCGAGACGGTCGTATCCTCGAAGCTCGTCGTGTTCGCCGCCAGGTCCGACCCGATCTGCGACCAGCCGCTCGAGCCATCCGCGCTGCGCTCGACGCGATATCCCGTCTCGCCGCTGACATCGTCCCATTCCAGTTCGATCGAGCCGGGGGACGCCGCCGTCGCGTCGAGATTCTCCGGCGCATCCGGCGGCTGGCTCGGGGGATTGACCAGCGCGCTCTCGGCCGGACCGGCGCCGGTGGGGACATAGGTGTCGCTCGTCGTGACGACGAGCTTGTCGACGATCATCCCATCCTCGCGCATCCACAGGTTGATCGTGTGCTCGCCCGTCGTCGTCACGTCGAACGCGATCACCCCGCCGACGCTGGTCGTCTTCGACCACTTGCCCACGCCGCCGAAGCCGATGACGTTCGACCCCGTCACCGATCCGTTGAAGCCGGCGTGGATCGAGTCGTCGTTGCCGCTCGGACCCGATCCCCGAATCCAGAGATAGTAAGTGCCGGTCTGATCGAAGTTGACGCGGTAATCCAGTTGCGGGCCATTGCCCGGCGAGGCCACCGTGCCGGTGTTGGGCGATGAGATCATCTCGCTGCCGCCGGAGGCGTTGGAATTGGAAACTTCGCTCCAGCTCTTGCCGCCGATGGAGGTATTGGCGTAATAGTGCTCCGCCTCCATGCTGACACTGCCATCCCCATTCTGCTGAAAGATGTCACCGGCCAGCAGCTTTCGCTCCTCCAGTGTCTCGAGGATGGCGCGGGTGATACGTTGTGGCGCGGAGCCAGACGAGCGGCCGCCGCGGCGCGGCAGGAACGAAAGAATCGACATGAAAAAATCCCCGGAAGAATGGCGGCCAGGCCAGCGGCTCCCACCTATGGAAACCCCCGGCTCCCCGGCCTCGCGCAAACCATAATCTCCCACTCGCCCGCGTCAATGGAGGAGGGTGAAAAAAAGTCTTCCTTCACGCTCCGAACCTCTCTCTGATCGTGCGAAGGGAAGGGTTCGGGAGACATCATCAATCCTCCAAAGCGTTGAATGCCCCCCAGCGGCCGCGCGACGGCGACGCCGTGTCTGCCCTCATCGCCGGCCGGGCAGGACACATCTTCGGGAACTCGCCGCGGCGAAATCCCCGCCAGTCCGGCGCGTTGGCCGAGGGCGGGAGAGAGGTTCGCTTCGAGAGATGGAGCGTTGATTGAGGTAAATGGACCTTCCATTCGCGCAAATGGAAGACGGACTCGCGCGAGGGAGACTTTACCTCGCACAAGGGAAACTTCCCCTCGCGCGAGGGAGACTTTGCCACGCGCAAGGGAAACTTTCCCACGCGCAAGGGAGACTTCCCCTCGCGCAAGGGAGACTTCGCCACGCGCAAG
>CAYUNS010000229.1:0-1077 GCA_964446155.1 uncultured Tepidisphaeraceae bacterium
ACCGATCTCCTCGAACGGACCATCCGCTACGCCATCCAGCAGAAACGCAGCGAGGAACAGCGCCTGCGCCTGCTCACCGAGCACGCCGCCCGCGTGCAGGCGGAGTCCGCCTCCCGCGCCAAGGACCAGTTCCTCGCCACCCTCAGCCATGAGCTGCGCACCCCGCTCACCCCCGTCCTCATGGCGGTGGTCGCGCTCGAGCAGGAGCCGGATCTCCCCGACAAGTTCCTCGAAGATGTCCGCATGATCCGACGCAATGTCGAGCTGGAGGCCCGCCTCATCGACGATCTGCTCGATCTCACCCGCGTCGCCCGCGGCAAGCTCGAACTGCACCGCGAATCCGTCGATGTCCACGGTCTGCTCGACAACGCCGTCCGCACCTGCTGCGACGATGAGATCGCCCGCAAGCGCCTGCATGTCCGCATCCTCACCGAGGCGACTGAATCGTATGTCTGGGCCGATTCCGCGCGCCTTCAACAGGTGTTGTGGAACCTCGTCAAAAACGCCGTCAAGTTCACCCCCGACGGGGGAAGCATCGAGGTGCGCACCGGCAATCCCCCGGGAGGGGGGATTCGCATCGAGGTCCGGGACACCGGCATCGGCATCGATCGGCACATGCTGCCGCGGATCTTCAACGCCTTCGAGCAGGGCGATCGATCCGTCACCCGCGCGTTCGGGGGGTTGGGGCTGGGACTTGCGATCTGCAAAGCGCTGGTCGATCTGCACCACGGGCGGATTCGCGCCCTGAGCGAAGGCCCTGGCCGGGGCGCGGTGTTCATCGTCGAGATGAACACCGTTTCCGCCCCCGCCGAGCGCGATTCCCGGGAACCCGCCACCGCTCCCGTCCGCGCCCGGCCGCTGTCGATCCTCCTCGTCGAGGATCACGAAAGCACCTCGCGCCTTCTGGCACGCCTCCTGCGAACGGTTCATCATCAGGTCATGACCGCCGGCGATGTCTCCACCGCGCGGGCGCTTGCCGCCGACAACACCTTCGACCTGGTGGTCAGCGATCTCGGGTTGCCCGACGGCAACGGCCTGGAACTGTACTGGGATCGCCCGCGTGACCAGTGGCCACGG
>CAYUNS010000229.1:1087-3257 GCA_964446155.1 uncultured Tepidisphaeraceae bacterium
TGGAACTGATGCAGCATCTCCGCGAGACCGACCGCCTGCGCGGCATTGCCCTCAGCGGCTATGGCATGGAGGAGGACCTCCGGCAAAGCAAGGCCGCAGGCTTCGTCGAGCATCTCGTCAAACCCGTCAATCTGCAACAACTCGATGCCGCCATCACCCGCGTCATCAACGCCGCCCCGGACGCGGTCCTGACCTGAATTCCTCCCAATCGCCGCTTCACGGCTCGTTGAGCATTCCCGACACCGCCTCGCGGTTGCGGCGCGCGTCGGCATAGTCGGGATCGAGCCGCACGGCGGTTTTGAAATGCTCCAGTGCCTCCGCAAGCCGGCCTTGCTGTCCGAGGGCGACGCCCAGGTTGTTGTGGAGGATCGCGCTGTCGGGCGCCAACGGCAGCGCCTCGCGATAAACGGCGATCGCCTCATCGAGGCGATTTCGTCCTGTCAGCAACAGACCGAGATTGATGCGCGGCTGGGCGAAGCGGTCGTTCAAGCGGATGGCGGTGCGATAGTGCAGTTCCGCCGCCCGTGCCTCGCCCCGCTGCGACAGGGCGATGCCGAGGTTGTAGTGCGCCTCGGCGTAATTCGCATCGAGGCGGATCGCCTCGCGAAACAGCGCGATCGCCGCGTCACTCCGTCCCCGCTGTGCCTGCAGCAGCCCCAGTTCGAGGTGCGCCTCGGCATTGCCGGGCCGCAGCGCGATCGCTCGCGCAAATTGCTCCATCGCCCGGTCGGTTTGTCCCAGTCGCGCCAGGGTCTCGCCGAGCTGGTGGTGCATCTGCGACGTGGGATGCAGCGCGATCGCGGCTTCAAACTGCCGGGCGGCATCATCGAATCGGCCTTCGTGGAAGAGGCTGACGCCGAGATTGTAATAGTTGGTTGCCCGCTGCGGGGTCACGTCGAGCATCGGCCAGTTGACGATGACCGCCGCCGCGATCGCCGCTCCCGTCGCCGGCGCGAACGTCCGGTACTTCCCCCGTTTCCACAAGTCGATCGCCCGCATGATCCCACCGGCGGCGATGACCATCAGCATCGGAGCCAGGGGAAGCCGGTATCGCGCGAAGACGTAGAAGATCGCCACCGACGCCGCGAACGACAGGATCATCGCGTACAGCGCCCCCAGGCGTTTTCGCTGGTCCCACGTGAGGACCGTGCCCGCGACCGCCAGCGGCACAAGCACACCGAAATGCAGCAGGGGAGTCAGCCGGCGCAGCAGGACGGACCATTCCGAGTAGGTGTATTGATCCTCGGCGTCGGAGATTTCGTGCGCGTTCCAGAGCAGCAGGCACTTTTTCGCCATCAGCCCGATCCATCGCATCGGTCGTTCCGCGATGTCCTCGAGCGCGCGGTCGCGCCAATACGCCGACACCTCTCCGGAGGACAGTTCTCGTCCCATCGCCTCCGTCGCCAGCTCGGTGGCGTCGAGTTGTTCGAACTCCGTCGAGGCCCGTTCGGCCCGCAGGGGCGCATACATGCCCGTGGCGTTCCTGCCGTTGCCGATGAAGAAATTCATGCCGAACTGAGAGGTCGTCAGCGCGAATTCCCCGCCGACGTGATGATTCCGCCATGCCACCGGCAGCAGTATCCCCGCGGCGCCCAGCAGCAGCAGTCCCGCCCACGCCGCTCGGCGCGCCGGAGGCGATTGACGGAAATAAATCATCGTCCACAAGAGGAGAACCGGGAAAAAGATCAGCGCGTTCTCGCGCGTCAGCGACAGCGCTCCGAGGATCGCACCGGTGGCGATCCAGCGATGCCACCGGCGCCGATCCGGTAGCGCGCTCACCGCCGTCAGCAGCGCGATCATCAGTGTAACGTCGAGCACCGTTTTCTGGATTTGCAGGTCGAAGAAGATGCCGGAGGGATAAACCGCCATCCCCAGTCCCGCGATCCATCCCGCCCGACGGTCGAACAGCCTTTGGGCGGCGAGGAACAGCAGGCCGCACCCGATCGAGCCGATCACGATCTGCACGATCCTCGCCGCCAGCAGGCTTTCACCGAAGATCGAATAGATCATCCCGAGAAAATACGGATAGAGGGGCGCCTGGAAGAAGACCCCCTTGCCGATCCAGTCGCCGCCGGCGATGTCGAGCGCCCAGCGATGATAGCGCAGCGAATCCACCGTCAGCGCGGACCAGTTCGGGGAGTGATGAATCTCCAGCAGGTAAATCCCCCGC
>CAYUNS010000229.1:3267-4622 GCA_964446155.1 uncultured Tepidisphaeraceae bacterium
TCCATGGGGATGCAGTGTATCGCGATCGTCGCCGATTATCGCCCGTCCGGTTCCTGTCGCCACTCGACGGGTTCGGCGTCGCCCCACAATCCGTCGAGATCGTAAAACTGCCGGGCTTCCTGCGAAAAGACATGGACGACGACATCCACGAAGTCGATGAGCATCCACTGCTCGCCGTCATAGCCGTTGCGCGACAGGGCCTTGTGTCCGCGCGGCGAGCCGAGTTCCTCGATCTCGTCGCACACGGCGCGCATCTGCCTGGCGCTGGTGCCGGTGACGAGCACGAAGAAATTGGTGACGGGCGAGACTCTGGAGACATCCAGCACCACCACCTGGTGTCCGCGCGTGTTGGCGGCCAGTCGCGCGGCGTCGATGGCGAACTGACGGGCGGCGGCCTTGGACCGGGCCTCGTTCTCTACGGTTGTTTCCGTGGCGATAATCCACCTCCGGTTCAGGGGTTCGGGAACGTCGTTCGTCGGGTAGTTTATGCAAACCCCCGCGCGATGTCGCGAGATCTTCCGACAAAACCCGGCTCGGTCTCTCCGGGGAGGTTTCGCGGGGACGGGAATGGCCCGGCCGGGTTCGCATTTTCCCTGTCGCGCGGAAGTATTCGAGGTTGCCGATTGCTGCCATTTTCCGGTATATTTCGCGGTTGATGACTTCATCGCAAACCAACGACTTGTCGCATCGCCGCACCTGCTATTTCACCGGCCGCGTGCAGGGCGTGGGTTTCAGGTACACCGTCAAGAACATCGCCCTTCAGTACAACGTTCGCGGTTATGTCCGCAATCTTCCCGATGGTCGGGTTGAACTGGTGATGGAAGGCCCCGAAGGAGAGATGGAACATCTGGTCGAGGATGTCACCCGGCGGATGGACGCCTATATCCGGTGCGTGGATTCCAACCAGTTTCCCGCCACCGGGGAGTTCGATCACTTCTACATCCGGCACTGACCCATCCACCCTGAAACCGGCTTCATCGAAAAATACAAAACGAACCCAAACCCTTCACCGCGACCTTTCACCGCCCCGCGCATGTGTACCCGTGACGCTGGTAATTGCCCCCACGGGGCTTAAACTCTACAAATCATGTACCGCACTCTGGTTATTCTCCGTCATACGTTCCTCGAAGCGATTCTTCAGCCGATTTACGGGTTGTTGCTCGCGCTCTGCGGGGCGATTCTGCTGGTCTTCGGCCTGCTGCCGTTCTTCACACTCGGCGAGGACACGGTGATGTTCAAGGATGTCGGGCTGGACGTCATCCTTCTCGTGGTCCTCATCGCCACCCTTTTTGCCACCAGTAAATCGATTTACGAGGAAATCGAGGACCGCACCATGCTCATGAGGGTGAGCATGG
>CAYUNS010000230.1:0-4506 GCA_964446155.1 uncultured Tepidisphaeraceae bacterium
CTCGGAGGAGGCGTTGCCACCGAAAACGGGACGGTCGTGGACCAGGACGGTGCGCGCGCCCCGGCGGGCGGACGCGATGGCGGCACAAATGCCGGCCATCCCTCCACCGATGACGCAGACGTCAAAGTCGTGTGTTTCGCGATGTAGTTCCCGTGACGCGGGTCGGATTGCCATATGCCTCTCGCTCCTGTGATCGATCGAACCGTCGTGACAAGCCGGCATCATAGTACGAATGATGGAAGTGGGAAGCCGCCGGTCATTCGGAGGAATTCTTCGGCGGTTGCCTAACCGGAGCGTGAACGGCATAATTCACGCTGTCGCAACACACCTTCGAGGACACCGCATATGACGATGAAAACCGGCCCGGTGGTTGAAAACGCCGATATCGATCGTGACACGCCCCAGCCGCAGATTCATGTGGGAGAGCGGCGGCTGGCGCTTCAGGACTTCCTCAAGACCATGGTGAAGATCAACGGATCGGATCTGCACCTGCAGGCCGCCTCCGTCCCCATGATCCGCGTCGATGGACGGGCTCGCTTCCTCGATTGCCCCGCGCCCGATGACGATGCGATGAAGGACTATGTCGACACGATCATGAACTCCCAGGGCGAACCCGAGGAGAAGCGCCAGATCCTCGAGCACAAAGGCGCCGTGGACGTGGCGTATTCCATGCCGGGCGTGGCGCGCTTCCGAACCAACATTTTTCACAGCCGCGAAAAATACGCGATCGTCATGCGGCGAATCGTGACGAAGATTCCCATGTTCGATGAGCTGAACCTTCCCCCGCAGGTGGAGGAGCTTGCGAACCACCACCGCGGCATCGTCGTCGTTTCCGGGACGACCGGCTCGGGCAAGTCCACCACGCTCGCCGCCATCATCGGCAAGATCAACCGCAGCCGCAGTGAGCGGATCATCACCGTCGAAGACCCGATCGAGTTTCAGCACGAGAACGCCAAGAGCCTGGTCTCCCAGGTGGAGGTCGGCACCGACAGCGAAAGCTACGAATACGCGCTGCGTGCGATGATGCGTCAGGATCCCGACACGATCCTCATCGGCGAGATTCGCGACAGCTTCTCCCTCACGACCGCGCTGCGGGCCGCCGACACCGGCCACCTGGTGTTCACGACCGTCCACGCGACCAACGCCCCGATGACCATCGAGCGCATGGTCTCGCTGTTCGATCCCACGCAAAAGGAGCTTCAGCAGACGCAGCTCGGTCTGAACCTGGTGGCGGTGCTCTGTCAACGTCTCGCGAAAAAGCGCGAAGGCAAGGGGCGCATCCCCGTCGTCGAGATCATGATGGCCACCCCCATCGTGCGCAAATACATTCTCGAAGGGGAATTTGAAAAGCTCAAGGGCGCCGTCGGCAACAAGGAGGCCGGCAGCCAGAGTTTCGATCAGCATCTCACGGAGTTGTTCACGAAACAGATCATCGACGTCAGCGAAGCCAAGCGCCTCGCGAGCAATGTCGATGCCCTCAACCTCGCGCTCCGCGGCATCAGCAGCGGCGACCTGCGTCGATGAATCCGTCGGCCCGGATACGAAAAACATATCGGGAATCCTTGCCGGGCCTCGAAGCGGGGGCGTTGGGTTTCACGCACGGTTTCTTCCCACGATCGGTTTCCTTCGGATCGCGGAAGGAAACGCCGCCATTGTACTGAATGAAACGATTGGTTTTCGGTTTATTTTTGACAATGTTCATAAATGGCATATATTAACTAAGCGTTTAGTAGCGGGTGGATCGATCGAACGCGATTCCGCGTCCTTTTTGGCGATTCGCCCCGTTTTCATCTCATGCGCAGGAACTCGCTGTGCCCATTATAAGATGTTGAAAAGAAAGGAGTTGTGCGATGGTTGCCTCGCTCCGTCCCATGCGTGTCCGGGTGTCGTTTCCGCATTGCTTCCATGCATGCGTCCTGGTTTTGGCCGGCATGATGGTCCTGGCGCTGCCCGGCTCGGCCGACGCCGCGCTGCTCGCCCACTGGGAAGCGGACAATACGCCCGGCGCCGGGGGCGCGAATTCCGCCGCCGCCACCTGGGTCGCGGATGATCTCTCCGCCTCGACGGTTACCCGGAATACCGGTACCATCAGTTACGTTTCCGCTCCCGCCGGAGTGATCAATACATCGCTGAGCGCAGGTTCCGCATTCGCGAATAGCGGCTGGGGAAATGCGACTCCCACCAATTACTACCAATTCAATATCCAGGCGGATGAGAATTCAGATTTCAACCTGAACATCACGGAGGTCGGTTTTTACACAGTTCCCGCAGCACAGAACCGGCAGGCGACGTATCGGCTCGATTACAGCACCGATCCCACCTTCGCCACGTTTGTGCAGGGAACGGAGCAACTTGTTTCCTGGCTGTCAACCGACCCATCAACGTATGAATGGAAATCCTTGTCCCAGGCGGTAACCGTGATCGATGCCTCGGCGGTGTATTTCCGGTTGTACATCTGGAATACACGGAGCATTAATGGGAGTCTTGACAACGGCCAGACTATCCGCGTTGATGACATTCAAATTCAGGGAGCGGCCATTCCCGAGCCGGCTTCACTGGCGCTGCTGAGTTTGGGAGGCGTGCTGATGTTGCGGCGTCGGCAAGTGGGCTGAGGGGTTGCTGCGTGTGGGTACGGCCGATGCGATAACGCATCCGGTCGCTTTTCTCAAGACCGCAAGGGACGCCTCCGGAATGCGATTGTCCCGGAACAGGCCTTCCCAAAGCTTGCGGTTCATTTGCCTCCGGCTCATGGAATGGTAATAATATGATCTCTCCCATCGGAAACGTCCGATAGGAAGATGTACTGCGGCCCTGCCGGCCATTATCTCCCGGCTTGGCCAAGAGTCTCTTAGGTTGCGGTGGAATGGGCATCCCCTGCGGTCCGTGCGGTGATTAGGAACCGGGACTGTAAGCCATGCCTGGAAGTGAAAAGACCCCCGTCGTGCGTGCGATGCGATCATCGCCGACGACGAAGCGGGCTTCGATTCGCTTCGCCCGCACGAAGGAACGACTGCCATGGCAATCGACCCGCGCTTTCAGGCCGCTTCAGGCCGCGAAATCTTCACCGGTAATGAACTGCTCATCAAAGGCGCCCTCGAAGTGGAAGGCGGCGTCCACCTGCTCACCGGGTATCCCGGTTCGCCCATCGCCGGATTCTTCGACATCATGGGAGACATCAAGGATATCCTGCAAACCAAGGGGGTCCGCGCCTTCCAGGCCAACAACGAAGCCCTTTCCGTCGCGGCGGTGAACGGGTCGCAAATGGCGCCCTGCCGCGCGATCGCGGCGTTCAAAAGCGTCGGGACGCATGTCGCCGCCGACGCCCTCGCCCTCGGCAACCTCGCGGGGGCGCATCCCGAAGGGGGCGCCGTCATCATTTCCGGCGACGATCCCTGGTGCGACAGCACGCAGGTTCCGGCCGACAGCCGGTTCCTGTTCGAGCATCTCCGCATGCCCGTCGTCGAGCCGGGCACGATCCAGGAGATGAAGGACTGGATCAACCTCTCCTTCAAACTCTCCCAGGCGGCGGGTCTGTACATCGGCTATGTCGTCACCACCGCGCAGGCGGATGGCGGCGGAACGGTCGAGTGCCGGGAAAATCAATTTCCCGACATCAACATGAAGCAGCCCGTCGCCCTGGACACGATGCGGATTCCCGTCGATCGCACTGTTCTCCTTCCTCCGCGCACCTGGCAGCGCGAGTTGGAGGTTCCGCAGCGTTTCGCTTTGACGATGGCCCGCGCCCGCGAGCTTGGCATCAACCGGATCATTCCCGCCAACGACGAAGCCGAAGCGGCGCCGCTCGGATTCATCGTCACCGGGATGTCCTATCCCTACCTGCTGCATGTGCTGGCGGACCTCGGTCTCGATGGGACGTTCCCGATCCTCAACATGGGGATGAGTTATCCGGTCGATGTCGAACTGGTGCGAGAGTTCGCGGGACACTGCAAGACGATGATCGTCATTGAGGAGCGGCGCAGCTTCCTCGAGAAAAACATTCGCGACGGCCTGTTCCATGCGCTGCCCGAGGAGGCGGTGGCTTTGTCGGGACGATTGTTCGGCAAGGCCTTTCCGGTCATCAACGGCCGAAAATTCAACGGCATTCCCGAGGCCCGCGGACTCAATCCTTCCGTTCTGGCGCAACTGCTCATTCCGCTGATCCAGGCGACCGAGGAGATTCCCGCGCGCCTGCGCAACGGCAAGCTCAGCGCCGAGCTTGCCATTTTGAAAACGGCGAGCAAGCCCAGGCTGGAGGTGATCGCCGAGGAGACGATCGTCGCACGCACGCCCACGTTCTGTCCCGGCTGCCCGCATCGCGACAGCTCCGCGGCGCTGCTCGAGGTTCGCAAAAACTTCCTCGATCCGAAATACATGGCGCGGCGTCACGGGCAGGGACCGGTGGACCTGGTCGCGCACGGCGACACCGGCTGCTACACCATGCTCATGTTCGCGCCCACCGAATCGCTCATGCACAACTACAGCGGCATGGGCCTGGGCGGGGGAACC
>CAYUNS010000231.1:0-4473 GCA_964446155.1 uncultured Tepidisphaeraceae bacterium
AGATCCGAAGATGTCCGAAAAGCCACCCATCAAGACCAACAAGCCCTTCCGGGTGCTCGAGTACCCCCAGTTTCTCCGGCAGCGCCAATGGTTGCGCGAACGCATCTTCACCCAACGCGTCATTGAAGCGATCAAGACCTTCATGTGGGTGGCGCCCCTCACGGTGCTTATCTGGATTTATGCCGAACGCGAGCAGCGGGATTCGCAGGACAACATCTCCATCCCCATCGATGTCCGTAGCAACGACCCCAATCGCCTCGTTCAGCTCGTCAACCCGTCGGACAAGAACGTGCTCGCGTCGCTTTACGGCCCCAACGCCGGTCTGAAGCGCACGCAGGCCGCCTTCATTCGTTCCGACGGCCAACCCGAGGTTCAAATCACCGTCGATCCCAAGCTCACCCCCGGCCGCGAGCATGAGATCCCGGCGGCGCTGGTCATCGGACAAAATTCCATCTTCCAGAACAATTCCATCCAGGTCTCCAACGTCCGCCCGCAAAACCTCGTCGTGTTCGTCGATGAGATCGTCGAACGCGACATTCCCATTGGCGTTCCTCCGCAATTGAACAATCTCGAAGGACCGCCCCTCTTTGAACCCAGTTCCGTCCGGGTGCGCGGACCCAGAACCCGGCTCGACCGCCTTGCCAGCAGCGGCGAGCTGACCGTGACCGCCAATCTCCTGCTCTTCGACGCCGCGCGCAGGCCCGGCGCGCAGTCGCTGGTGGATGTCCCCCTCATGCTCGGCTTTTCCCCCGACACCGACATCACCGTCACCCCACAGGAAGTGAACGCCTCGATCAAGGTGAGAAAAGCCGACGCCGAGTTCATCGCCGGCACCATGGCGGTCTGGCTCGTCTCGCCGCAGGGCTTCCTGCGCGAATACGAGGTGGACTGGAATCCGACGCTCTCCAACGTGCGGTTGGTCGGCCCGGAGGAAACGATCAGCCTCATCGAGAAAGGCGAGCTTGCTCCGCCCAAGGCATTGCTCGAAGTCTTCCGCGAGGACGCGGGAAGCCAGCGCATGCGACGCTTGAAATTCGACCTTCCCCCTGGTGTCGAAGCCACGAACGAAGATGGAACCCCCATCGAAATCCCCGTCCGCGTCGCCGAGCGCGGCCTGCGCGAGGGATGAGCTTCCACATACCCCAAAACACAATTCGCGGATATTCCGATGAACCAGGCCCATCCCCTCCTCCGCGGGAGTATGATGTTTTTGGGGGATCTTGCCGCGCGGCGACAAATGCCGGGGTTGACAGGGCAATGGCGGTTCGTAGGATACCCCGCTCCCGAATTGACGGGCATTCGTCGAGAGGTTTGGCGCCGACAGCGCCGGAAGGGTAGACGAGCCGAACGGAACGCAACGGGTAAAACCGCTGGCGCGCCTTGTGATCAAGACCGGCCTTCGAGCCGATTGTTGATCCGACCGGTATCTTCCGGGTTGATCGTTCGCGACACCCTTCTTCTCGCCGCCTGCTTCACGGGTTGCCGTTTCAGTCACTGTGAAGTGAGCCAATCAGTTCACAACGCGCCACTACCCCGTAGTGTAACGGTAGCACAAGTGGTTTTGGTCCACTTAGTCATGGTTCGAATCCATGCGGGGTAGCTGATCTCGCGGGACAAGCCTGCCGAACCGGGTGTGTCCGGGTTTGCCCGATGAAACGGATGAATTGATCGCCATGAGCCTGACCGCCATTATCCTCGCCGCGGGCAAAAGCACGCGGATGAAATCCAGGACGCCCAAGGCCCTGCACGAGGTGTGCGGCCGACCGATGCTGGAATACATTCTCCGCGCCTGTTACGACGCGGGATGTACGCGGATGATCGTCGTCGTCGGACATGAGAAGGACCGGATCATCGCCCAGTTCGGCCACGACAAGCGAATTCACTGGATCGAGCAAACCGAGCAGCTCGGCACCGGCCACGCCGTTCGCGTCTGTGAGCCGGAATTGCGGAAAATCTCCGGGGACGTGTTTGTCCTCGCGGGCGACGGCCCGCTCATCCGCTCGGAAGTGCTGCGAACGCTGCACACCGCGCATCGCGACGACCGCGCCGCCGCGACGATGGCGACCGCCCTGCTGGACGACCCGACCGGCTTCGGACGAATCATCCGGGATGACAAAGGCGAGTTCATCGAGATCATCGAGCAACTCGATTGCACGCCCGCGCAGCGGGAGATTCAGGAAGTCTACCCAAGCTACTGCTGCGTGAAGGTCGAGGAACTGCTCTTCGGGCTGTCCAGGCTGACGAACGACAACCAGAAAGGCGAATACTACTTCACCGACGTGTATTCGATTCTCCGCAACGCCGGCAAGCGCGTGCTCGCGGTGCAGGCGGTGACGGCGGAGGATGTGCTGTCGGTCAACTCGCGGCAGCAGCAGGCCGAGGTCGATGCGGTCATGCAGGACCGCATTCAGAAACAAATTCGCGACAACGGCGTGACCATCGTGAGCGGGATGAACACCTACATCGAATCCGGCGTGACGATCGGGCAGGACACGATCATCCATCCGTTCACCTACATCGGTCGCGATTCGAGCATCGGCGGCGACTGCGTCATCGGACCGTTCGCGACCCTGCCGCGTGAAAGCATCGTGCCTGAAGGCGCCACCATCGCCGGAACGCCGACGATGGAATCGTCCCTGATGAAGTGACCTTGTGATGAACTGAACCGGGATCGGCCATGACCTCCGACGCAGACAAACTGAAGCTGTTCACCGGGCGGGGCAACCCGCAGTTGGCGCAGAAAATCTGCGACTATCTCCAGATTCCGCTGGGGCGAGGAAGAACCGATCTGTTTCCCGACGGAGAATTGATCGTCAAGGTCGAGGAGGATGTCCGCGGGCGCGATTGCTTCATCGTCCAGCCGACTTCGCATCCGGTGAACGCGCACCTGATGGAGTTGATGATCTGGATCGATTGCCTCCGCCGCGCCAGCGCCAATCGCATCACGGCGGTGATCCCCTACTTCGGATATGCCCGGCAGGACCGCAAGGACGAAGGCCGCACGCCGATCACCGCCAAGCTCGTCGCGAACCTGCTGCAAACCGCCGGCGCGGATCGCGTCGTTTCGATCGATCTGCACGCCGCGCAGGTGCAGGGCTTTTTCGACATCCCGCTGGATCATCTCAACGCCGGACCGGTGTTCGGCAAGTGGATCAAGAGCCTCAAGCTCAAGAACACGGTCTTCGTCTCCCCGGATGTCGGCAACGTGAAACGCGCCCAGGTGTATGCGAATTTTCTCGGCGGGGAAATCTGCATCATCGACAAGCGCCGCAAGAGCGGCAGCGTGATCGAGGCCAGGCACATCATCGGCGATGTGGAGGGCCGAAACATCCTGATGGTCGATGACATGATCACCACCGCGGGCACGATGACCGAAGCGGTGAAGATTCTCCGCGACCACGGCGCGGCCGACATCTATCTCAGCGCCACCCACGCCGTCTTCGCCCCGCCGGCGCTGGAGCGGTTGGCGCAATGCGAGTTCACCCGGATCGCGGTGACGGATTCCATTCCGATCGGCGATCGCGCCAATCCGATCAAGGAGCGACTCGTCGTCCTCAGCGTCGCCGAATTGCTCGGAGAGGCGATCCATCGCATTCACCACAACGAATCGGTGAGCGCGCTGTTCAAAAACGAAAAAGGCAAGTCGATCACCGACTGAAATACAAGTTGCCGGCCGCCAGTTGTCAGTTGCTGGGACCGGACGAGGCGAGATGTTCAACTGGCTGCCGACAAGAACGGCAATGAGCAACTGGAGCAGATATGGCTGAAACCGCACAAATCTCCGCACAAGCCCGCAACGAGCTGGGTTCTCGTGCCAACAAGCGCCTTCGCGACGCGGGCAAGCTGCCCGGCGTGATTTACGGACACAAGGAGGCCGTTGTCCCCGTCACCCTGCCCAAGCGCGAGGTGGTCAACCACCTCGATCGCGGCCGGCATCTGTTCGATCTGAACATCGACGGCAAGAGCGAAAAAGTGCTCGTGAAGGAAGTGCAGTACGATCACCTCGGCTTGGAGGTGCTGCACGTGGACTTCGCGCGCGTGAACCTCGACGAAAAGGTGGAAGTCACCGTTCCCCTCGAGTTGAAGGGCACGCCCAAGGGCGAGTCCGACGGTGGCGTGCTGCAACAGATCATCTCGGAGCTTGAGGTTGAATGCCTCGTCACCGACATTCCGGACATCATCCGCCACAACGTGTCGGAGATGGCGCTGGACGACGTGCTGCATATTCGGGAGCTTCAACTGCCCGCGGGCATTCGCGCCCTGCAGGATGAGGATTTGGTGGTCGCGCAGGTGAAGACGATCGCCGAGGAAGCCGCCGAAGGCGCCGAAGGCGACGCCGAGCCGGAAGTGATCGGCAAGAAGGCCGAGGAAGGCGAAGCCGCCGCGGACGAGAAGAAGTAACCGTGGAGGACTGTCGCCGGTTGCGGATCGCTGGTGTCAAACCGGTTTGCGTCCCCACCGGCGACGGACAAC
>CAYUNS010000232.1:0-4280 GCA_964446155.1 uncultured Tepidisphaeraceae bacterium
AGCGCGGCGCGGGAGGACCGTCCCGCCGTGCGCCCACGCCGAACGCGGCGGGAGGAAATCTCCCATCCGACAGCGCGTAGGGCGGGATGAAAGGCGGGACTGGGGTTCAGATCTTCGCGAAGGATATTCTGGATGACAAATACACATGCAAGAGATGAAAGGTGGTAGACTGCCGGTTGTGCGGCTTGCCCAATTCATCACCTCGCACAGCGAAGCCATTCTGACAGCATGGGAGGCTTTCGCACGGACCATTCTGCCGGCGGCCAAGATGGATTCACTGGCCTTGCGCGACCACGCGGCCGATATCCTGCTCGCCACCGTCCGCGACATGGAATTCGCTCAAACTGAAACACAGCGATCGGACAAGTCGAACAGTTTCAACGACGACAGCGAGGAGAGCATTCGGATCGACGGCGCTTCCGATGAGCACGCGATCGGGCGATTAGGCTCAGGGTTCAACCTGTTGCAACTCGTCTCCGAGTACCGGGCGCTGCGCGCCAGCGTGCTTGGTCTTTGGCGCAAGAACTCGCCCACGCCTCACGAACATGACGTCGATGACCTGACGCTGTTTCACGAGTCGATCGATCAATCACTGGCCAAGGCCGTCACCAGCTACACCAGGCGGGTGGATGAATCTCGGGACATGTTTCTGGCGATTCTCAGTCACGATCTTCGCAATCCGCTCAATTCGATCACCATGTCGGCCAGCCTGCTCCCGCAGTTGGGCAGGCTCGACGCCGAATCGACCGAGTTCGCAACCAACATCTCGACCAGTGCCGGCGTCATGACTCGGATGATCAGCGACCTGCTTGATTACACGCGAACCCGGCTGGGCGCGGGAATGCCCGTGACCCGTGGCCCGATGGATCTGGGAGTCGTCTGTCGGGAGGTGATCGCCGAGTTCCAGTCCGCCCATCCCAACGCGAACCTTCAGTTCCGCTCCGCCGGCAAGCTGACCGGTGAATGGGATGCCGCCCGGCTCCGTCAGGTGATTTCCAATCTGCTCGGCAATGCGGTCCAGCACGGCGATCAAACCCTGCCGATCGGGTTGATCCTCCAGGGCGAAGAGACCGGCGTGATGATCGCGATTCACAATCAGGGGTCTCCCATTTCGCAAGGAGAACTGCTGAAGATTTTCGATCCGCTGGTCCGTGGCGCGAGTTCCGGAACGGCCAAGCAGAATCGTCCGGGGAGCATCGGTCTCGGCTTGTACATCGCTCGCGAACTTGTCACCGCTCACGGCGGGAGGATCGGCGTCACCTCATCCGCGGAAGAGGGCACGGTTTTCACGATCCACATTCCGTATCATTTGCCCGAGGTCTTTCCAGAGACCCGGCCCGGCGCGTCCTTACCCGATGCTTGACGCCACAATGACGTGATTCCGGGGGATTTCCCGGCGAATTCATGTCAATGGACATTTTGGCGCGCAGGGTGGGATGGGAATCCCGCCGCCGCGTCGGGGTGGGGATGAAAGGCGGGGCGGGCGTCCCCGCCCGGTGGGTTTATTCGTGTGGATTGGTGTTCATTTGTGGGCGGCAGGATCGCCGGCGAATGGCGAGCAGGGCGGCGATGCCGAGGAAGGCGGCGGTGGACGGCTCGGGCACTTCCGCGCTGAACAGGACGGCGGAGGCGCCGATCGGATCGAGGCCGCCGTGGCGGTCGGTGTCCAGCGTGTCGGTGGGATAGTGATTGGGATTGGTCCAGTCGGCAAGGTCGGCGCCCTGGCCGAGGGTATCGGGCGCGAGCAGGGCGAATCCGTAGAAGGTGGCGCCCGGATCGACGAGATCGGTGGCGTAGATGAACACGCCGCCGATGGACTGATGGCGAATGTTGGAAGGACGGTAGGGGTTGGCGTCGTCGGAGAGGTCCTTGCGCATCATGATGTAGTCGCTGGTGGGGACGAGATCGACGTTGCCCCACTGGCCGCGCTCGAAGGAGAGGACGGCGCCGAAGCCGTTGGGGGTGTTGTCGTCATCGAGGCTGGTGATGGCGACGATCTTGAAGGCGTCGTGTTCGAAGGCGTTGCCGCGGTCGTAGATGGAGAAGCCGCGTTCATCGGTCGCGGTGATGCCGTTGGTGAAGATGAAATCGAGTCGTTCGATGTTGGAGTTGTTGTGCTTTCCGTCGCCCTGGTTGGAGAAGAAGTTGTCCGCTCCGACGAGGAGGTTGTTGCCGCCGAACGCCTCTTCAACGGAGTAGGCCTTCTGGGAGTCGAGATGGAGGTCGGTCTGCCCGGTATCGGCCAGGCCGCGATACCAGAGGATGTCGTTGTTGGGACCGCTGTTGCGTCGGACAACGAGGTTGGCGGCGCCGGTGGGGGTGAAGGTGCGGCCATCGGCGGTGTAAAGCCGATCGACCCGCTCGATCGCGCCGCCGTAGTGGACATCATAGGATTGACGGGTTGGGAACATGGTGGAGGTTCCCGCGCCCGGCAGGGCGAATTCGCTGGAGGCGTCGCCCTGGAGGAGGCTGGTTTCCAGGTGGGTGACGGTGACGGCGGCGGAGGCGCCGCTCGCGATCGCGCCCCATGCGGCGGCGATCATCAGAAAGGAAGTTGTTTTTGAAATTCCTGAATTAAGCTCAAGGGTGGGCCGGGGGCCTGCCGAAAAAAACATGGTTAAGCTCCGTTTACAAATTCCGCGTTTCCGGTCAGGCGCACTCCTGTCGGAGAGGCGCGGTTGCATACAATTATAGCTGAGGTGGATGGCCGGTTCCCATCAATAAAAAAAAATCGTGGGCGCGAAAACGGAAAGACCGCATTGGTTTGGCGGAAGAGGGCGGTTGTACCGTTTATAGGGGCAAGTGGATTATGAGGTTCTGCATCGGCGGAGCAGCAGGGGCAGTCCCATTGCGGCCAGCGCCAGGGACGCCGGCTCGGGGATGGGCTGGGTGTGGGGGGTGATCGCGACTTGTTTTTTCGCGATATGAGCGCTGGCGCCGAGGCCGCTTTCCGCCTGCAACTGGTTGTTGTAGGCGACGGCGATCTTGGTGACTTCGGCGCCGAAGAGGGCTTCGACATCGACGGAGCCGGCGCCCGACCAGACGCCGGTGGCCTCGTTGACGTTGGGCGGGAGATTGATGAAGAAATCTCCACCCGAGGGGGAGAAGACCATCGTGCCGACGGCGCTGGGCAGGCTGACGGGCACGCCGGCGATTTCGAGCACGGTCAGGATGATGCCCGGTGAAGTGACCTTCGTGGCGGCGGGGATGCCGGGGTTGAGCAGGGAATCCGCCAGAGTCCAGTCGCCGCTTTCGGTGATGGTGAAGGAGGTGATGGCCTGGCCGGGTTTGGCGGTGAGGGTCAGGTTCAGTTGTCCATCGGTGAAATCGGCGACGGTGGAACCGGCGTCGGCGAAGGCCGTGAAGGCCATGTTGTTGAACAGCAGTGTATCACCGCTGACGGTGGGCGCGCCGTAGAGGGGGATGACGTCCGTGCCGGAGCTTTCGGAGATTTCGTTGTAAACGAGAGTCGCGGCCACCTTGGCTGGCGGAGCGTAGTGAATGACGCTCGCGAAGGATGCCGATGAAAAGACGAACAGCGCGAGAACCATCACGATGAATCGACGGGCGGTCGAGGTGCTTGCGATCATTTCCTTCTCCTGATGAGATGCGAATGCGAGATGGCGTCTGCCTCATGGGGCTGACTTAATGTATCAGTATGATCTATCGCCCATCCCGACAATCTCCTATCCATTCAGAACTTGAAGCGGTGGTCTTTTATTCCCACCGGCCCAAAACCACTTTTCATTCGTCAGCGCCGGCGCATTTTCGCGGCGCGGTTTAATCGATCCATTTTTAATCAATCCATTTCAACTATACCCAAAGATTATAGGCGGGGCAAAATAATAAAGATACGGATGAACTTTTCTTAACTGGGTTGTCATTCAGTCTTTATCGGGTTTCTCCGAGCCGTCGGGAGGCGAAGGCGATGCCGGAAGCGGTCGCGATGGCAAGCTGGGCAAATAATTATAGGTCCATAAAATCGTGGCGCGGTGGATCAGGGTTTGGGGGTTCCGGTGGATTGATGGACCTCGAAGACGGCCGGCAGGATCTTGTGAATCGGCACATGGCCGTTTGACACGCTTGTGGGATCGCGATCATTCTGTCCGTTGATCGGATGTCACCTTCATGCATACGCAAACCCATATTCTCTCGGGGTGGTGCATCGGCAATCTGTTTGGATTGACGGCGCGCGAGCGGTTGTTCTGCATGGTGGCGGCGGGGGTGTTGGACGTGGATGGGCTGGGCATTCTTGTCAGCCAGGAGCTGTACTGGGATCT
>CAYUNS010000233.1:0-4191 GCA_964446155.1 uncultured Tepidisphaeraceae bacterium
GGCTGTGCGGACAGATCGGCGTGATGCACATCGCGGGGATGCCCGGGCTGATGATCGGTCCGCCGGCCGAGACGTTGTACGCGGTCGATCCGCTGGGCGTCGAGAGAATGACCCCGTCGCCGAAGTATCGCACGCCCTGCTCGCCGTCGATGCCGATTTCCAGCTCGATCATACGGAACGGCGCGCCGGCCGTCACCACCGCGTCGTTCAGGGCGGTGGAGACGAAGCGCCTGCGGGCGCGAACTTCATCGTCATTGGTGTAATCACAATGGATATTGCAATCGATCACCGACGCCTCGATCACGTGCCGCGTGCTCGTGGACAGTTCGCCGCGGAGCAGCGCATCGATGCAGCCGGGGAGGTCGTCGGGGGTGAAGCTCGCGAGGAAACCGAGCCGTCCGAAATTTACCCCGATCAGCGGGATGTCGCGGCCGCGCAGCCTCCGGGCGGTGGACAGCAGCGTGCCGTCCCCGCCCAGAACAAGGATCGCGTCGGCCTGCGACTGCGCATAATCCCCCGTGCCATCCAGATCGACGCCGATGACCTCGACGCGCTGCTTGATCTCGGGCAGCAACTTCTCCACCGCCGGCCGTACCCGCGGTTTGTCCGAATTGGCGACGATGAGCAAACGCATGTGCGGAATTGTAACCGATTCCCCCGAGAGAAGGGGAAAACGCCACGACCGGGGAACGGAACGAACCCGAGGCTTGAAACAAAGTCGCCCTGAAAAGCGACCGGGTACACGACGGCACAAGATCGGGACTGCTTATGGCTGCTTCCTCTCGGACCTGACCCGGTTCGCAGCCGACCCTTGCATCGGACCCGGCCGCCATTCAAGGCGACCGGAGGTATTACGTTTTTTCGACATCGCATGTTCTACCCGCAATGCGGTGGGTTCTCAACTCATCCGCCGTGGAAATTGCATGTATCGGCCGTGCCCCGTCCGGTTTCTCCTGTTTGATTCCTATGGACGATCGCCACTCGGATGGGTCGCGCCGCGCTCCTCGGGCGTTGCCGCTTCGTCCGCTGGCCGCGTGGTCGGCTGCGCCTCGGAGAGAAGCAGCTTCAGATAAGGATTGTTTTCGCGAGTGACGGGCAGGATTTCGATTGTCTGGATGACGGGCATGGTTTCCGGTCGGCCGCGATTGGCGTCGGCGAGGGGTGTGGCGGCGATCGCCTGAACGGTTTCCATCCCGTCCACCACCTTGCCAAAGACGGTGTATCGTCCATCCAGTTGCCAGGTGTTCTTGTAATCCAGCGCGATGAAGAACTGGCTGCCGGCGCTGTTGGCGTATTCCTGGCTGGGCGCCAGCCCGGGCACTTCGTCGCTGGCGCCGTTGCGGGCCATCGAGAGAACACCGGCGTCGTGCTGCCGGTCGCTGAACTCGGCGTCGATGAAATATCCCGGTCCGCCCCGGCCATCACCACGCGGATCACCGGACTGGATGACGAATCCGGGCAGGATGCGATACCACGGCAAACCGTCGTAAAATCCGTCCTTCGACAGGGAAATGAAATTCGCGACGGTGTTCGGCGCGACGTCATAATAAAACCCGGCGGTCATCGTGCCCCGGTCGGTCTCGATGCGGGCGTATTGCAGCGCCTCGACCCGCGTGACAGTCGGCCCGGGCGCGTCCGGTCGGCCGACCTCGCGAACCTCGACCAGCAGCGGCGTGCCGATGAACGCAATGACGGCCTCCGGCTCGGCATCGACGGGAACCGCGTACAGAATGTACGCGCCGGGCACCCAGAGAATCGGAAAAATCTCGCGCAATTCGACCTGCGATGCGGCCTTCACCTCCGCCGGGGCGCTCGGGTCGGCGGTCTTGCCCGAGAAATCCGTCAGCACCAGCTTCACGGGCGCATCATCCGGCTTCACCTCGATCCGCAGCGGCTGGCTTGGCGGAAACCACGCCTTGACGGGAAACAGGATGGAGAACAGCAGCAGCACAAACGGAATCATGAATCACTCCGGCATGGGATGCGAAAAGCCCTGTCATGCGGGCTTCTACCTTTGTCTATACTTCTCGCCGACCGCGAGATCAAACCCATCATGCGCGGGATTGATCTCGCGGCGGCGGAATTCCGCGCGGCAACGATAGCAGACGGTGATCTTTGGAACGAACCAGTACAGCGCCGCATCCACGCCCGCGGCGAGGACGAGAATCCACACCCCGATATGGAATGTCGCGCGGTTGACCGACAGAAACAGAAAAGCGCCGGCGGCGAGGATGACGATCCCCAGGCCGATCTTCTGCGGAAAATCCTTGCGGACGAACAGGTCCGTGCAACCGCATTGCTCGCAGGCGTCCAGCGGCGGACCAATGGCGTCGGGTTGAGTGGTCTTCTCATTCATGGCGATCCCGTCAAAACGGCAACCCCGTCTCGCGCATCAGGTGAAGCGCGATGATCTCACCGATGAACACCAGCACGCCGGTCACATAGAGAATGCCGGTGGCGGATTGCGTGGACCTCCGCCTGATGCAATCGTGCGCCATCCAGATGAAGACCGCGGGGATGAGCAATCCAACCATCCAGCGGGTGACGATGAGCAGCCCATGCACGCCCCACAGCATATACACGGGCTTCCAGGTGTGAAGCGACATCGTCAGCGCTGTCGCCATCGCAATGCGGAGGATCATCACGATGCCCAGCGTGATGTTCAAGCGCCGAAACGGCGTCATCGTCATGCGCGAGGCGGTGAGATACGCATGTCCGAGCAGCATGTCCATCAGCACCAGCCCCGTCATCGCCGCCGCGCCCGCGCAGGTCAGCGTCTGAAGGATCATGCCGAACAGTTTCGGGGGGAACTGAGCGGCGCTGCCCCGGACGATCATCAGCTCGTGCAGGATGCCCGACGCCGTGAGGACCGCCGCGATGAACGCGAGCAGCGCCAGCCCGCGCTGCGTCTTTCGCCAGGCGACCTGCACGAAAGCGAGTTGTCCGGCGATGGAAGCCAGGGTGACGCTCCACAGTCCGATCTGCGTCCGTCGAAAAATATCCGGTCCGGCCAGCCCATCCCGCCACAGAAGAAAAAACAGCGACAATCCCGCCATCGCCAGGGCGATGATTCCCGCCAGCCGAAGCCATTGAAGCGTGACCTCGCGCGGATTGGAGATCGCCGCGGCGCACATGACGCCCGCCGACAGCAGGATGAGAAACGTTTCAGGCATAGAAGGCCATTCATTCAAGACTTTTCACATTCACGTTCACGTTTGTGAAACTGGGTAAGCAAAATTAGCCAAAAGCGCCTCACTTTTACTCCCGTTTACTCCCAACGGAAACTTGCCGCCGTTCCCCGGATCGAGTTTGGGTTCGTTTTGTCATTCTCGTGGGATCGGAATTGGGTTCGTTTTGCATATTCGCCTCCTCACCGGTGGGTTCGTTTTGCGCATTTGCCTTCCTCTCCCGGCCGGTCTTTCGACGATGAACACCGGGCCGGCACCCGGTGGGTTCGTTTTACACAATTTGCCCCCTCTCCCCGTGCCGGGCAAAGGGAACAAGAGGCAATGCCTTCCTCCATATATCCTTCGGCGTTGCGCGCGCATTGGCGCAATGATCCCCTCCGGCCGCTCAAAATCGCAGTTTTTTCTTTCGGATTTCCATTTTTCCGGGTGCGCCATTGCGCGATTTTTCGCGCAATGCGCGACTTATGGACGCTTCTCGTCCGGCGGCTTCGTCGCTGATTGCCCGGCGTGCTTCCCGATGATGGCTTTCGACGTCACCCAGTTGACGAGCGTGCGCACGCCCCAGCCGGTTGCGCCCTTGCGATAGTAGTGATGATCCTTCTCCGTGTCGGCGACGCCGGCGATGTCGAGGTGCGCCCACGGGAGGTTCTCGGGGATGAAATAACTGAGGAACGCGCCTCCCTGGAGGGGATGACCTTCCCGGCCGGCGGAGTTGACGATGTCGGCGGAGTCGGCGCACTTGAGCTGCCCGCGCTGATCCTCGCCCAGCGGCAACCGCCACATTTTCTCCCCGGCCGCGGCGCCGGCCGCGGTCAGCTCGGAGATGATCCCGTCATTCAATCCCATGATGCCCGCCATCGTCTTCCCCAGGGCGACGATCACCCCCCCGGTGAGGGTGGACAACTCGACCACCGCCGCCGGATCGAACGTTTCGATCCCCCACGCCAGCGCGTCGGCGAGGACCAGACGCCCCTCGGCGTCGGTGTTGGTGATCTCCACCGTC
>CAYUNS010000234.1:0-4187 GCA_964446155.1 uncultured Tepidisphaeraceae bacterium
CGGCGCGAAGCACCTGCGTGCTGGCGTGCTTCACGATCTGATCGCGCATGTCGTCATCGAGCAGCATGATCTCATAGATGCCCTGCCGGCCGCGATAGCCGGTGTTGTTGCACTGCTCGCAGCCCTTTCCGTAGTAGAACGTCTTGCCCACCACGTCGTCGGGGCGGAGATCAAGCTCCATCAACTGCTCCTCCGCCGGGGTGTACTCGGCTTTACAGTTGGCGCAGATGCGGCGGACGAGGCGCTGCGCCACGATGCCTTCGATCGTCGCGGTGACGAGGAACGGCTCGAGTCCGAGATCCAGCAGACGCGCGACGGCGCTGGGGGCGTCATTGGTGTGAAGCGTGCTGAAGACGAGATGGCCGGTGAGGGAGGCCTGCACGGCGATTTCGGCGGTTTCCTTGTCGCGGATTTCACCGACGAGGATCGTGTCGGGATCCTGACGCAGCATCGCCCGGAGGATCCGCGCGAACGTCAGCTCGATGTCGGGCTTGATCTGACACTGGATGATGCCGTCGATGTCGTATTCCACGGGGTCTTCGGCGGTGATCAGCTTGGATTCCGCATCGTTCAACTCGCGCAAAGCCGAGTAGAGCGTTGTCGTTTTACCCGAGCCGGTCGGACCGGTGACGATCACGATGCCGTTGGGCTTGTGAATGAGCTGCCGGATCGAGTTGAGGTCTTCGTCGCGCATGCCGAGCTTGTCGAGATCGAGGCTGACGTTGCTGCGATCGAGCACGCGCATGACGACCGATTCACCGAACATGGTGGGCAGCACGGCGACGCGAAGATCGATCGGCTGGTTGTTGACGTTCAGTTCGATGCGCCCGTCCTGTGGAAGGCGACGCTCGGCAATGTCGAGGTTGGCCATGACCTTGATGCGCGAGCTGATCGCGGGCGCGATGTGCGCGGGCGGGGGCATCATCTCGTAGAGCACGCCGTCGATGCGATAGCGCATCTTGAATTCGTCCTCGAACGGCTCGAAGTGAATGTCGGAGGCCTTGTCCTTGATCGCCTGCAACAGCACGAGATTGATGAGCTTGCGGACGGGGTTGGAATCGGCCGCTTCCTTCAGGGAATCGAGGTCGATCGATTCACCGCGGTTTTTCAGATCCTTCAGCGCCTCGTCGGAACTCATCTCACCGAGAATCTCACCCAGCGATTCGGCGGCGGCCTGGTAGTGCTTGTTGATCAGCTTTTCGATCTGATCGGGATCGCCGATCTTCGCGGTGACGCTGAAGCCGAGGAGCTGACGGAGATCGTCCAGCGCGCGGAAATTCTCCTGGTTGGCCATCACGACCGTGAGCTTGCGCGAGGCCTTGTCATATTCGATGGGCAGCACCTTGTTGGTCGTTGCGATCTGCGCGGGGACGGCGTCGATCGCCTCCCTGGGAATGTTGACGCCGTCGAGATTGACCAGTTCATATCCGCGCTGCGCGGCGAGGGCGACGTTGAGATCCGATTCCTTGATGTAACCGAGATCGATGAGGATGCGGCCGAGCGCGCCGCCTTTGCTTTTCTGGAAAGTGATGGCTTCGACGACCTGCTCGCGGGTGACCTTGCCCATCTTGGTGAGGACGCGGCCGATGGGTCGGCCTTTGAGATCCCGCTCGACATCGAGATTCGCCGGCATACCGCCCGCGCGGGCGGGAGCTGCGGGCGCGGCGCCGGCGGTGGGCGGCTTGCCCGTCGCAGGCGCGCCCGTCGGTACGGCGGGCTTGACAGAACCGGCGGCGGCAGGCCTGGGCGGCGGCGCGGCGCCGCCATTGGTCGAAGGACGCACCGCGGGCTGACGCAGCCCGTGCTTCGGCGGTTGTGAATGAGTGGGAACACCGGGCTTGCCGGGAGGCGCGCTCTGCCCCACGGACGGCGCCGCCGGCGCGGCGGGCGGTCGCTGCTGCGACGATCCGGACCCCGCAGGCTTGCGGGGATCGGGCGTCGGCGATGCGGGAGGTGTCGGTGTGGCTCGGGACATGACGTTTCCTTCGTTCTCAGTGAAAAGGGAATCTCGACACGACTTTCAACTCACCATCTTATTTTTTTCCTGCGGCCGTCTGCATCCGGGCGCGATTGGCGGCGATCTGCGCGGCGCGATCGGCGTCGCCTCCCCCCGCCGCGGGCTTGGCGCCTCCGGGCGCCTGATCTTCCGCCTCCGCGATCAGGGCGTCGTCGACATTCTCGACCATCAGGCCGTTGCGCTGCATCTTGTCGACCATCGCGCCGGGGTTTTTGCTCTTGTCGATGGCCTCCTCGGCGCTGATCTTGCCGGCCTGGAAGTTCATCCACAGGTTGTCGTCGAGCAACTGCATGCCGTAACGCTTGCCGGTCTGAATGTCCGAGTCGATGCGGAACGACTTGTTCTCGCGGATGAGATTCTGAATGGACGGGGTGACGTACATGAACTCGTACGCCGCGATCATTCCGTCCGTGTCGACGCGCGGGCACAGCGCCTGCGACAGCACCGCGATCAGGTTGCCCGCAAGCTGCACGCGGACCTGCTCCTGCTGATCGGTCGGGAAGGCGTCGACGACCCGGTTGATCGTCGAGGCGGCGCCCGAGGTGTGCAGCGTTCCAAACACGAGGTGGCCGGTTTCGGCGGCGGTGATCGCGGCGGAAATCGTCTCCAGGTCGCGCATCTCACCGACCAGCATGACGTCGGGGTCCTGGCGAAGCGCGCGGCGAAGGCCTTCGGCGAACGTCGGCACGTCCACGCCGATTTCGCGCTGCACGACCACGGACTTCTTGTGCGGATGGAAATATTCGATCGGGTCCTCCATCGTGATGATGTGCCGGTCGAAATTCTCGTTGATGTAATTGATCATGCACGCCAGCGTCGTCGTCTTGCCCGATCCGGTCGGCCCGGTGACGAGGAAAATCCCGCGCGGTCGGCGGCAGATCTGCTCGGCCATCTTCGGCAGGCCAATCTGCTCGAAGGTCATGATCTTGTTCGGGATTTTCCGCAGAACCAGCGAGCAGTACCCCTTTTGCTTGAAGATGGCGACGCGGAAGCGCGCCTCCTCGCCATAGGCGAAGCCGAAGTCGCCCGAGCCGGTTTCCTCGTACTCCTGCTGGATGCGCTCGGGGGTGATGGACTTCATCAGCGCGACGGTGTCCTCCGATTCGAGCACCTTGGTCTGCAACTCGCGCATGTGCCCGTGAAGGCGCAGCACGGGAGGCTTGCCGACGGCGAGGTGAAGGTCGGAGGCGTTGCGCTTGACGGTGGTTTCGAGAAGACGATCGATCTGAATGGTTGACATAGTTTACCTTTGGAACGTTCTTAGCGATTCTCCGGCTGCCAGTGGTCGATGATGTTTTCCGACGGATGCTCGATCTCATCGGCGGGCGGATGTTCGCCGAGGCGGACGACGCGCCCGAATCATTCGCCGCCGCGCTCCTGACGGCACGGTTAGCCGGTGACCACGCCCTCCACCTGCGCGACCTTGACGATCTCCTCGGCGGTCGTCGTGCCGTTGAGAACCTTCAACCGCCCATCCACGAGCAGGCTCTTCATCCCGCTGGCGAGGGCGGCCTTGCGGATTCGGTTGGTGGGGGCTCGCTCAAACGCGAGCGTGCGAATCTCGTTGTTCATCTGCATCATTTCAAAGATGCCGATGCGCCCCCGGAAGCCCGTGCCCGTGCAATAGTCGCAGCCGCGGGGTTTGTAGAGCGTGCGATCCGCCATGTCGTGATCGGTGATCCCCGCGAGTTTCAGCCACATGCGATCCGGGTCCTTGTCCGGCGCCTTGCACTTGGGACACAGCACGCGGATCAGCCGCTGCGCCATGACGGCCTGGATCGATGAGGCGACAAGGAACGGCTTGACGCCCATATCGATCAATCGGGTGATCGCGCCGGGAGCGTCATTGGTGTGCAGCGTGGAGAAGACCAGGTGGCCGGTGAGGGCGGCCTGGATGGCGACCTCCGCCACCTCCATGTCGCGAATTTCACCGACCAGGATGATGTTGGGCGCCTGACGGAGCATCGCGCGCAGGATTTTCGAAAACGTCAACCCGATGTTGTCGCGAACCTGGCACTGGTTGATCCCCGCGAAGTTGTATTCGACGGGATCCTCCGCGGTGATGATCTTCTTGTCCGGGCGGTTCAACTCGTTGAGCGCGCCGTACAGCGTCGTCGTCTTGCCCGAGCCGGTCGGACCGGTGACGAGAATGATGCCGTTGGGGCGTTTG
>CAYUNS010000235.1:0-4183 GCA_964446155.1 uncultured Tepidisphaeraceae bacterium
CACTTCCGCGCGGTCCTCGGCATTCAGCTCCCCGGCCAGGTACATGAGAAGCACCGCTTCATTGTTCGCAAGATGTTGAAGTCGGATGGAATGAATCATAAATCACTCACCACTCAATCTCCCCCTCGCCCCGGTTCCACGTTCTTCCATCTCCCCCTCCATCAACTCCTTCAATTTCGTCATCGCCTTATGCATCCGTCCCAGCGCCGTGTTCAATGGGCATCCGAGGATGGTGGCGATCTCCACGAACTTCAGGTTGCTGTAATATCGCAACAGCAAGACCTGCCGCTGAGGCTCGGACAGTTGGGCGATGGCCTGGTGGAGTTTTTCATCCTGCTCCGTGCGTTCGAGACGATGCCCGGCCCAGGGGCTTTCGGTTTCCGCGATGCGAAGCAGACCGGCCTTGGCGTTGCGATCCCGGCCGCTGGAACGCCAATGGTCATTGGCTTTGTTGGTCGCGATCCGAAACAGCCATGCCTTGAATCCGCCCGGCAAGGCCGCGTCGAACTTCGCCAAATGCTCCAGCGCGCTCACCCAGGTCTGCTGATGCAATTCCTCCGCCAACTGGTCCCTGCCGGTCAGGCGATGCAAGTACCGGATCAGCGCGCCGTGATGCTTTTTCACCAGCATCTCCCCGGCCACCGTATCCCCGTCGCGCAGCAGGCTGACGAGCGTTTCATCGCTCGCGAGCGCCGGACCATGAGGTTCGCTGGCTTGTTTCATCGGCATGTGCATCGTCCGCGCCGTCATCCATGTAACGCCCCAAAACCTCTTTTATTGCGACGCCATTATCACTCACCACCGCATGGGATAAAAGCAAGTTACGACGCGATGCCCTATAATCCAATCCGATGACCCTTTCCTCCGCCTTTATGGAACGCATTCGACGTTATGCAAACCTGCTCCGACCGGGCATCGCGAACGTGCCGACGCCGGATTTTCCGGCCGAGGATGCGATGGCGCTGCAAGTCGAACGCGGGCTGGTCTATCCCGCCGCGTTATCCAATCCCGCATCGACCAATCTGCCCCGTTATGTGGATCGCCTGACCGATCTCACCTCGTTCCCGCGCGCGGAAGCGATGAAGATTGTCGATCAGCACCAACACACCCGGCCGGTCTATCGCCCCCTGCTCCTTTACGCCTGGCTCCAGGCATTCCGCCTCGCCTATGAGACGCTGCCGCGATCGGAGTTCGGACGATGGGAGGATTCGATTCGTCCCCGGTGTGAATCACTGGAGAACGCCCTTCATGCGATTTCCCTGCCGAACGCCCCTTTACCGGCCTCGCGGGGGCGGGATTTTGCCGAAGCGGGATGGATCGCGCTGGCGCTCTTTGTCGCGGGGAAGATTTTCATTCGCGATGCCTGGACCGATCTCGCCTCCGACACTTTCGGCCGGCTCGTCCGCCACGCGCGGCCCACCGGCGCGCTGCTGCACGCCGGCGCCTCGGACAATCCCGAAACCCTGTGGTATCACGAACTGCTGCTCCTGCACGCGCTGTCCAGCTACGCCGTTCAGTCCGAAGACCGCGCCATCGCCGCCGCTGTCGCGAAGGCGACGGATTATCATCTCCATGAAACCCAGCCCGACCACGCGACCAACCAGCCCTGGGCCTTGTTCGCCTTCATCTGGAACGAGCGGACCCAGCCGCTCGCCGACGCGCTCCTGCACACCAGTCGGGTCCAGCAGGCCAGCGCCCCGACCGGCCTGTCGTTGATCCTCCTCGCCGACGCCTTATACTGCCTGCAATTGTTTGAGCGAAAAACATGACGCTCAACCCGGACCTCGGAAGAACCTTTAACCACCGGCCACCCACACCACCCATGACCCAATCCGAAACCAACGCGCTTTCCCCCGACCTGCTCGCCATCCTGCGCTGCCCGCTGACGCGCAGCCCCCTTCGCCAGGAAGGCGACTGGTTGATCGCCGAAGTCGGCGGACTTGGATATCCCGTGCGCGACGGTATTCCCGTGATGCTCGTCGAGGAGGCCCGCCTTCCCGACGGCATTGCGTCGCTCGATGAATTCAAGGCTCGATTCAAGGATCAGATCCCCGATTAGATAGGGAAAGCCGCCGCCGAACAGCGGCCGATCGGGAAAACCATACGATTCGCGCATCGCCTTTCTCATGGCCACGATTCACCACCTTCCCCCGGACGAGTCGCGCGGCCCCATGCCCGCCGCGCGATGGCTGATCCTCTTGGCGGTATGGGGAATCGGCCTGATGATGTGGGCGGCTTATCTGATCGCCTTCACCTGGCTCTTCTTCACCTTCTTCGCCTGATGGCAAAGCCGATCGCTCGATCCGCCGATTCGCGATCGCATCCCTCAGCTTGACGACCGCTTCTGAAAATAGAGTTCCTCGTAGGGCTGAACGACGACGAAGCCGTCGCCGCGGAAGACCATCTGGAGGCTTTCGCCCGAGCCGCGGCCGAAAAAGGTCTTGAGTGAAACATCGGTGCGGAAGTCGGGCTGAAGGTTTCCGCTCCAGGCGATCGTCGCGTTGGGATCGGTATGCACGGGCTGGTTCGGCGTGACGCGCAGGGTGATTGGATCGTAATGGGTGGTGAGCGCGACCATGCCGCTGCCCTCGAAGCGGATGTTGAACAACCCCCCGCTGAGCATGGCGGCCACCTTGCGCATCATCGTGATGTTGAACCGGAGCGCCGGCTCGAACGCCAGCACGTCATTGCCGTTGACGAAAATCGAGTCGTTGTCGAGATGCAGGATGGTGATTTTCTTGCCGGTGTCGGCAAGATAGAGTTTCCCCCGCCCTTCGGCTTTGGTCAGCCGGGCGCCCTCGCCGGTGAAGGCTTTCTTGAGAAATGTGCCGACCCCATGCTCGAGAATTCCCTCGCGCGTGAACCGGATGTCGCCCAGGTACGCCACCATCGATCCGGTCTTGGTCCAGACCATCCCGTTGAGGTTGACCTCCAGCGTCCGTTCGCGCTCCAGCTCGAACAACCCCTGGTTCAGATCCCGCTGGGCCGTCTGCTCAACGAACTCATCGAGCGAATATCGATTCATGCCTGTGCCTCCCGAAAAAAGTCGCGGCCGCATCATCCCAGATGCCCCGTCGCTTCGCCAGCGACCGTGCCGAGAGCGGCTCCGCCCCCTTCGCCGCGTTTGCCCGTCTCTCGGCTCATTTTCCACCAAATCATGCCGGAATACCGGCCATCCTTCGCCGGTTGGCAATTTGTGGGGTATGTTACAGAAGTGAGGAGCCATGAATACGCCCGAGAAGCCGATGTCCGAGGCCCAGTGGGAAACGCTGCTCAAGGAAAGCGATCTGCGGGCGGCGCGCTTCGGGGAACTGCTCGAGACGTTGATCGACGATCCGAACCGCGACGAGATCATCGCCCATGAAATGGGATGGAACGATCAAAACGGAGAGGATGACGACATCGAGCAGTTCATGGATCTCGATGCGTCTTTTGACGGCAACGGCGGGGCCGGCGCGGCGGCCGATCCGGCGATGGATAGTTTTGCCGGGATACCCGATGACGACGACAACCTCTCCGATGCCTGCGATCCTCCCGACACCATCCCCGCCTACGTCGCCGCCATGGCGGCGGCCGACCTGATCCGCGAGGCGCTTCAGCCCATCCTCGACAACGAAGACGACGAGGAGATCGATGAACGCCTTTCCGAGGTCTTTCTCAACATCCACACGGCCTGCGCCAAAATCTCCGGCGGGCACGCCATGGGCTACGACGACGACGTCCTCTGCGGCAACATCGTCTGCAACAAGATCGCCCTCGACGCCGTGGAAAAATCCCTCGACGCTCTCCGCTCCCTTCGCAATGACGACCTGATCGATCCCGTCATCTCCGATCGGCTTCTTCCTCCGCTGCATAGCGCGCGACGCGCCCTCGCCGAGCGGATCACCGAGTTGAGAAAACAGGTCTGGTGGTAGCCTCCTCTTGATCGCGCGGACCTCCACACTCGGTGCGCGCAAGAAAAAAGCCCGAACCGTAAGGCTCGGGCTTTTGTCATTTGATCTTTGACAAGTGAATAGTCGGAGACCGTCTGCCGATGTCGCCATCGGCATTCCCTTCCCTTTCGGGAAGAACGAGGCTGTGCTGACAAGTTGACTATCGAGATCGCTCTCGGAAGCCATTCTAAGTAATCCCTTAGAAAGGAGGTGATCCAGCCGCAGGTTCCCCTACGGCTACCTTGTTACGA
>CAYUNS010000236.1:0-4178 GCA_964446155.1 uncultured Tepidisphaeraceae bacterium
GGGGGCGGGGACAGGGTCGGGCATCGATCCGTTCATCACCAACAAGCAGATCGTCTTCATGGGTGACGGCACGTTCTTCCATTCCGGGCAGATCGCGATTTCCAACGCCATCAAGGCCGGGCAGGACATCACGTTCATCATCCTCGAGAACAAGACCACCGCGATGACCGGTCACCAGGAGCACGCCGGCACCGAGTTGGATGTGCTGGGCAACCGCAGCTACATCCAGGATATCGAGGAGATCGCCCGCGCGATGGCCGGGACCAGCCCGCTCACTGTCGCCAAGCTCGATCCCGAGGACCGCGCCAAATACAAGGAGGTGCTCGAGAAGACGATCCTCTCCGACGGCGTGAAGATCATCATCGCCGACAAGGAATGCGGCATCACGCATCACCGCACCGAGCTTCGCAAGGAACGCGCGATCATCAAGAAGCATGGCTATCTTCCGAAGAAGACGCACATGAACATCACGCCCGAGGTGTGCGAGAACTGTCTCGAATGCACCAAGGCGACCGCCTGCCCCGGCTTGACGACGATCGACACCGATTACGGCAGGAAGATCGACACGGACCTGACCTGGTGCGTCAACGACGGCGCATGCGTGCGGGTCACGACGAGCAACGACTACGGCACGGAGGTCAAGCCCTGCCCGAGTTTCGAGCAGGTCACGATCGTCCGCAAGCGCCGCCGCCGATACACGTTGCCGCACATGGGCCTGGACAAGCTTGGGGAAGCGACGCCGATCCACGACATGTCCCAGGCGGGCGCGGCGTGGCGAGTCCACATGGCGGGAGTGGGGGGGATGGGCATCGGCGTCGTCGGCGCCATCCTCGTCCGCGCCGGACACAAGGAAGGCTACCGCGTTGTCTTCCAGGACAAAAAAGGCCTCGCCATCCGCAACGGTGGCGTCTATGGGCAGATCACCTTCGTCAAGGATTCCACCCGGCAAAACGGCGCGCCCGGCGCGGGGGAAAAACCCGTCTATCCCACCACCGGCGCGATTCCCTACGGCCGCGCCGATCTTCTCCTGGGCATCGACATCCTCGAAGCCGCCCGTGCGATTGATCCGCGCGAGCAGTTCCGTGTCGCGTCGAAGGATCGCACCGCCGCCGTCCTCAATCTCCACAAGCAACCTACGGTCTACGCGCTGCTCGGCCGGCAGGACTTCGAGCCTGAGCGGCTTCGGGATGAAATCTACGAACACTGCCGACCCGAGCAGAGCTATGCCAAGAATCTGTCGGAGCTTTGCGAGCAGCGTCTGGGCAGCAAGCAGTACGCCAACATCATGATGCTCGGCGTGGCGTATCAACTCGGGTTGATCCCCGTCAGCGCCTGGAGCATCGCGTGGGCGATCAAGGACTCGATCCGTCGCGATCACCGCAAGAATCTCAAGGCCTTCAACATCGGTCGAAAGCTTGCTCTCGAACCCCGCGCGTTGCCCAACAAGCCCGCGCCCGAAACGTGGGAGCAGCTCGTCACCAACAAGTCGCGCATCCTCCGCCGCACCCGCCTGTTCGGACGCGGCGCCTCGATGCGGTTTGAAAAGCTCGTGCAGGGCGCGATGAAGCAGATGCGCGATCTGCCCGAGGAGAGCAAGTACGATCTGGCGCTGCGCATCTACGACCTGCTTCAGTACCAGGACGCGAAGCTCGCCAAGCGCTATATCGAGATCGTGCGCGCGCTCTATCGCCGCGACCGCGCCGACAGGAGTTTCGCCGCCACCCACGCGGCGATCTGGGGCATCGCCAGGGTGATGCTCATCAAGGATGAGCCTTATGTCGCCTACCTGCTGACCCGCTACGAGAAGAAGCAGCGCGACATCGCCAAGTACGGCGTCGATGTCAGCAACGGCGACCGCATCGTCTACCGCCATCACACCAGTCCCGAATTCACGATCGGCAAGTGGCGGGTGCGCTTCAAGATCAACACAACCGACTGGCAGCTCAATCTCGTCCGCCACATGAAGTGGTGGCGGAAGATTCCCGGCTGGCATCGTCGCGAGGTCGCCTTCCGCGACTGGTACATCGGCTTGCTCGATCGCATCCAGCTCGCCGGCGACACGGGTTACCAGCAGGCGCTGAGCGTGCTCAAATGCCATGAGGAAGTCACCGGCTACCGCGAGGTGCGCTACCCGAAGATGGACCAGGTCCGCCAGCAGGTCGAACAGGACCTGAGCCGCCAGGCGAAGGTGGATGTCGAGGTCAACCGCGACGTCCTGAACACCTTCCGCTCGCCGAGCGGGGCGTCGTAGGTGTAATTCGTCCATTGCGTGGACGAATAAGCATGGAGATCGAACCGGGGACGATCTACAAATGGCTTCCGTCAACCGATGGAGAGCCGGCTCATCCGCCTCAAACCGCGTCCCAGGCCCGGGGCGATGTATTGGACACGTTGCGCTCCCCGACGCATGTTTAATGCGACTCAAGTCCCTCTTGTCATGATCCGATGTCTTACTGTGGACCACAGCCCATCCGCGCGCGAAACCGATTGTGCGGCCAATGGGGTTCTTGAGTCCGCTTAGTGGGTAGTGAGGCGGAAATTTAACTGTTCCGGAAGGCGAATGCGCTCTTGTGCCGCCTGTATGTTTCGGCGTATTTCCTTCGTCCGGCATCCTGTGAATACTGTCCCGTCATTCCGGTTCGGAGAATCGGTGGGATCGTCGGCGCGTCCGTCGCGCCTGGTTTTTCAGAAAGGAAACAGCCTCGCCGCCGGCCTGACGACAACGCGGGCCGTGTGCCATTGACCCACACCCTTGTTCATACACCTGGAGATTCCCATGCAGCTTGAAGCCCTCGAACCGCGCCAACTGCTTGCCGATGTCACCGCGTTCTTTCTGGTCGATGCCGACACGGACAAAGACATTGTTCAGATCACCGATGGAATGGTGATCGACCTCGAAAAACTTCCCACGCGAAATCTGACGATCCGGGCCACCACCGATGCCGACACCGAAAGCGTCCGTTTCAATCTGAACGGCAAGTCGCGCATCGAAAATCTCGCCCCCTACGGTCTGGCCGGCGACAACCGCGCGCTGACCAACACCGATTTCTATCCCGCCACCGCGCTGCGTCCGGGCGAGTTCGTGCTCAAGGCGACGCCTTACACCGCCGACGATGCGCGGGGGCGGAAAGGCCGCTCGCTCGTCACGCACTTCAAGATCGTGCTCGGCTCGAAAACCCCCGGTTACGAGGCGACCCCGGCGCCAACGCCGGACCCAACCCCGGCGCCGAATCCCTCACTTGTGCCGGACACACCCACACTCACCCTTATCAACGTGGACACGGGCGCGACCCTTCAGGCGCTGACCACGGGCAGCGTCATCGATCTTGCGAAGATCGGCACTGAAAATCTCACGGTTCGCGCCGTCCCCGGCGACAACACTGAAAGCGTCCTGTTCAATCTGAACGGATTGCTCCATACGGAGAATCATGCGCCGTACGCGCTGGCCGGGGATCACACCACCGTGCATCGGGTGCAGTATTACAAGGCCAACCTCGGCGTGGGCGATCACACGCTGACGGTGACCGCCTTCTCCCAGGATTACAATGAAGGCGCGGCCAGCGCGCCGCTGACCATCGATTTCAAGATCATCAATTCGGCGGCCGCGCCTGCGCCCGAGCCTGAACCCGCGCCGCAGCCCAATCCCGCGCCGGCCCCGACGCCCTCCACGCCCACGCTGGTTCTCGTCAACGCCAACACCGGCCGGACCCTTCGCGCCATCAATGCCGGCGATACGATCGATCTCGCCAAACTCGCCGCCGAGGATCTGTCCATCCGCGCCATTGCCGGCGGCAATACGCAAAGCGTGCAGTTCGTTTTCAACGGCGTGACCCGCGTCGAGAATCATGAGCCGTATGCCCTCATGGGCGATTACGCCAGCACTCGCGGCCTGCGTTACATTCCCGCCGCCCTGAATGTCGGCGATCACACGCTCGCCGTCACCGCCTTCGCCGCCGACAATGCGCAAGGCGCCTCCAGTGAAACAGTGAGCGTCAGCTTCAAGATCATCGATACAACGCCCGCACCAACGCCGACGCCCGAACCGACGCCCGAACCAACGCCGACGCCCGAACCGACGCCGACACCCGAACCAACGCCAACACCCGAACCGACACCAACACCGACACCGACACCGACACCGACACCGACACCGACACCGACACCGACACCGACACCGA
>CAYUNS010000237.1:0-4177 GCA_964446155.1 uncultured Tepidisphaeraceae bacterium
GCATGAGCGCCGACGGCTATCACATCACCGCGCCGCATGAAGACGGGCGCGGGGCGTCCAGGGCGATGGATCTGGCGCTGCGGGATGGGGGCGTTGCCCCGAATCAGATTGATTACGTCAACGCCCATGGCACGAGCACGCCGCTGGGCGATCTCGCCGAGACGCGGGCGCTCAAGACCACTTTCGGCGATCATGCGAAAAACCTGGCGATCAGCTCCACCAAGAGCCAGATCGGCCATCTCCTTGGCGCCGCCGGCGGCGTGGAAACGGTGGTCACGGCCCTGGCGGTCTTCCGCAATCTCATCCCCCCGACAATCAATCTCGACAACCCCGATCCCGAGTGCGATCTCGATTTCGTCCCGCACAAGGCGCGCGAAAAACAGGTCGTCTACGCCTTGAACAACGGCTTTGGCTTCGGCGGGCACAATGCCTCGCTGCTGTTGAAAAAGCCGGAATAAAGCCGCGATTCGCCTCTTTCATCCTCGATAGACTGCTCCGCGCAAGCGGCCGTTTTTGCTTGGTGTGCGCGGATTGGAATGATTCGGCGCATTGGTGTGCCGCCGACAATGGTTAGAATCCACTTCATGGAACTCGAGCCACCCACAGGTTATACGCCTCCTCCCGATAAGCGGCCGCACCTGCCTCCACCGCCGCCGGTGAGTCTGCTCGCCGTGGAGGATGTGCGCCTGCCCGCGGCGGCAGGAGACGAGGCGATGCTGGACCGATTCTATGTCGGGATTCTGAAGTTCGAGCGCGACGCGGAATCGAGCCTGCCGGTTTATCATGCGGACAATTTCGATCTTCATTTTGAGATCGGACAGGCCCGCCGCGAACGCGATGACTTTCGCATGTTGGGGGTGGCGCTGCCTTCCCTGACCGAGGTGATGCACCGGCTGATCGACGCGGAGATGCAGTTCACCCGACAACGCGCGGTCGCTCCCGGACGCGAGGCGATCGTGGTCCTGGACCCCGCGGGAAATTGGGTGGAGATCACCGAAAAAACGAACGTGAGATAACGGGGCGCCGACAGACGAACGATGTCGGCATCAATATAGAAGGGCGGCTTCGTCGTCGTCGGGCAAATCATCGCCGGTTGCGGAGGGATTGTGCGGATGGTCGCGGGATGCGATCGGCGCGGTCGCCGCCGCCGGCTGCGGGCGAAGCTGTGCCGTCGCCATTCCGGTCAGGTAGGCAGCCCATGCGAAAATGCCGACGAATTTCGGCCCGTCTTCGATCATGAACTCGATCTGTTTGTTCATCGAGCTTGATCCGATGAGTCCATCCACGCCGACGGAACATGCGAAGAGGAGCAACGCCGCCGCCAGCAGGCCCCATCGTGTTTCAAGAATGAACTTTCGATGATGGAACAGTATGGTGGCCGTGCAGGTCATCAGGGCAAGATGCACGACCATTTCGCGGATGCCGAAATAGCGCGGGAAGACCTCCTCGTGCAGCATGAACAGATCATCCAGCAGAAGGAGCGTCGTCAGCAATCCCGCATGGAGAAAAAATGCCGGATGGTGGTTGGTGTTTCTGAGCAGGAATGCGGTGAAGAAGCAGATCGCCGCCGCCGAGGTCCAGCAGAGAATGCCAACGTTGGACAACATGCCGAGATAAAACGGCATGTGTGAAATCGCCGCGGGGTCTCCCGAAAAATGATTGAACGAGACACCCGCACGCACGCTGATGGCAATGAAAATGGCCAGGATGGCAATTGGAATCAACAGGATTGCAAAGGCTCCACCACGAAGCCGTTGTGTTGACGTGAACACAAAATCTCCCTTTCCTGGATGCCAGGCTCCATCCTTATCAAAATCATAACCAAATGCCCGCTATTAAGCGAATACCCTGATGGCCCGGTCCATGCCGCCGTACAAAATTCAGACCAGAGGGTTTTGCGGCGAATGGAGTTCGTTACAGCGCGCCTGGGGCGTTCTCCCGCTGTTTGCCTTCCCATTCGAGGCGGGATCGTGTTAAGCTGGCGGGAGTGTTTGCGGGCAAACCGATCATCGGCGTGGCGGGGGGCATCGGCAGCGGCAAAAGCCTTGCCGCGTCGATTTTCGGCGAAATGGGCTGCGTCGTCATTTCATCCGATGAACTGGTGCGGCGTGCCTATGGCAGCCCGGAGGTCCGGGAGACGCTGCGGCGGTGGTGGGGTGATGAGGTGATCGCCGCGGGGGGGGAAATCGATCGTCCCGCCGTCGGCAGACGGATTTTCGCGGATATACGGGAAAAAGAGCGGCTCGAGCGGCTGATCCACCCGATTGTCGCCCGTGAGCGGGAGCGGATGATGCGGGCCGCGGCAAGTTTTCCGGAGACACTTGCTTTTTTATGGGATAGTCCGTTATTGTTTGAGACAGCCCTGAACGAGCAGTGCGATGCGGTCGTGTTCATCGACGCCCCTGAAGCGCTGCGGGCGCGGCGGGTTCGGGAAAACCGCGGTTGGCAGGTCGCCGAACTGCATCGCCGAGAAAATTTGCAGTTACCCCTAGACAAGAAGCATCAGTTATCCGATTATGTCATTGGAAATACCGCCGACGTGGAAGAACTCCGCGATCAAGTCCGAGACGTGCTTTCCCGAATTCTCGCTGAATTTTCATCCGGTTGCTCCGGATAAGAAAGGGTCGCTTGCGACCCGGCCTGCGAAAATCAGCGAAACGGCGGAGCGGGCTTGACCCCACGGCAGGATTTTTCAGGGAAGATGAAACTGAAGTCGAACATCCGGTGGCAATCGGATGTATATACTAAACTCAATCTTTTCCAAGCAGAATGATCGCTCCACGTGTCGTGGAGCCGTGTCCCGCAGGGCACACTAATCGTTTTCGCGCCATGGCGGCGCGACAGCGCAGCTTCGATGACCGCTCCCAACCCGTTCCGTCTTCGCCTGATTGCGGTGGGACATGGACGGATTCGGCGCCAGGAAGCAGCGTCGCAAGAGGCTCCGTTGCCTTTGCGTCGAAACCATGACCAGCATTCGTCGTATTGTCTGGAGACGATCGGTTACAGGCTCCCACCTCAGCCGATGGATTGGCGATTTCCGTTTGCGATTCGTGATGGATCGTGCCGCATTTGCAAGGCCGTGATCCCAAATCGAGATCGATGATCGAAATCACAATTGAATATTCACCCCTTTTTTACTTTTCGGAGGCCGCCTCATGGCGAAGTCCACACCACGGTCGCGCCGGCCACAACCACAAGCCGAGCCGGAACAGAACGAACAGCAGCCCACAGCCACCGCCGTCGAAGCGCCCCCGGCGCCCGAACGCGAAGGCGGATCAGAGGATGTGGCCAGCTTCGACGCCGAAACCAATGCCAAATATGAGCAGGTCAAAGGCGGAAAGCTCTACATCAAGGATCTCCAGCAGATGGACGTGCATAAGCTGCACGACATCGCCAAGGAGGAGGGCATCCAGGATTACATCGGGCTGAAGAAGCAGGACCTGATCTTCCAGATCCTCCGCGCCCGTATCCGCCAGAACGGGCTGATGTACGGCGAAGGCGTGCTGGAAATCCTTCCCGATGGCTTCGGCTTCCTTCGCAGCCCCGAGTACAACTATCTTCCCTGTCCCGACGACATTTACATCAGCCCGTCGCAGATTCGCCGGTTCGGCCTGCGCAACGGGCACGTCGTCCAGGGGCAGATTCGCCCGCCCAAGGAATCCGAGCGCTACTTCGCGCTGTTGCGCGTCGAGGCGATCAACGGGGAAGACCCCGAGCGGATCACCGACACCAGCAATTTCGAGGACCTCACGCCGCTGCATCCCAATGGTCGGCTGACTCTCGAAGCCGATCCCAAGGACCTCAACATGCGCATCGTCGATCTGGTCACCCCGATCGGCAAAGGCCAGCGCATGCTCATCGTCGCTCCGCCGCGCACCGGCAAGACGGTGCTGCTCCAGAAGATCGCCAACTCGATCTCGAAGAATCACCCCGAGGTCGTGCTGATCATCCTGCTGATCGACGAGCGCCCGGAAGAAGTCACCGACATGGAGCGCAACACCCAGGGCGAAGTGGTCTCCAGCACGTTCGATGAACCGGCTTCCCGCCATGTGCAGGTCGCCGAGATGGTCATCGAGAAAGCCAAGCGCTATGTCGAGTTCGGCAAGGATGTGGTCATCCTGCTCGACTCGATCACCCGCCTGGCGCGGGCGTACAACACCGAGATCCCGCACTCGGG
>CAYUNS010000238.1:0-3511 GCA_964446155.1 uncultured Tepidisphaeraceae bacterium
GATCGAGATTTTTCAACTCGACGATGGTGGCGAATGGACGCACGGGATCATTCCGGTGGGGGATGATGCCGTGGAAATGAAGTTCATCCGGCTCGGGGGGCGTCTTGCGCTCTGGCTCGCCGGAGAGAGCGGCGGTGGGGGGATTCACCTGCGCGAAGGGGATGAATGGACCCGCCGGTTCGATCTCGAGGTTCCCGGCATTGTTCCCGCAGCGCCCAGAGCCGTCGTCGTGGTCGGGGAGGTGCTGCGACTGCTCTTTCTGCAAAAGGATGACCAGGGCGAAGCGCGAATCATCGAACAGGGGTTTGATTTGGACGGCAACGCGATCGGCGAACCGTCCGAGTTGAAGGCGCCGGCGGTGGTGACGCCCGTCGGCAACCGATGGGTCAGTGGCGCGGTGATGATCGCGCTGGTGATGGTGATGCTCAGCACGTTTCGCCGGCGACGGGACCCGGAGCAGCTCGTGCGGCTCATCGAGCGCACGCCCCTCGCGCCGCATGCCCTGCGCTTCATGGCCGGGCTGGTCGATCTCGCGCCGTTCCTCGTTGCGATGGCTTATCTCGCCCGTCGAGCCACCTTCGATCCCGAGGCGCTGGCGGACCCCACCCGTGAACCGTCTTTCTGGATCGGAACCATTCTTTACCTGCTCCATACGACGATCATGGAGCTGATCACCGCCCGGTCGCCGGGCAAACTGCTGTTCGGTCTGCGCGTCATCAACCTCGATGGTGGCCGGCCTGCCCCACGCGCCATTCTCATGCGGAATTTTCTCCGCCTGATCGACCTGGTCACCATGGTGTCCCTGGCGTTCGTTCTCATCTCCCCGCTCCGGCAGCGGGTCGGCGACATTGCCGCCAACACGACCGTCATCCGCGACAAGCCACGTGAGGAAAAAGACCGGGATGAACCCGCGGCCTGATTGGTGTCACCAGAGCAGGTCCGACGCATGGAAGACCGGACCATCGGTGCAGGCGAGGCGGTAGCACCAGTCTTTGCCGGCCTGTGGAGGCTGGGCGGGATCGGGCTTTCTCACCTTGATGCAGCAGCTTTGGCAAGTGCCCATTCCACATGCCATGGCGCGCTCGACCGCAATCTGGCAGTCCAGCCCGCGTGACATCGCGAGGTCGGCGACGCGTTTCATCATCGGCTCCGGCCCGCAGGTGTAGAGGGTGACGTGCTTCACGCCTTTCCCGACCACCTCGCGATCGAGATACGTCTCCAGCGCCTGTGTGATGAAGCCGCGATAACCGTGGCTGCCGTCATCCGTGCTGATGACGGCGGGAATTCGATGCCGCGCGAATTCGCCGATGTTCGGAAGGGGGGTCGTATCCTGCGGATGGACCGGCGGAAAACCGTCGAGGATGGTCAGCGGCAGCAGGTCGCGCGTCTGCGCGCCCGAAAAGACCACCGCGCTCCGTCCGGCGAGCCGTTCAGCGAGATGGATCATCGGCGGGATTCCCACGCCGCCTCCCACGAGGATTGCGGTTCCATTCTCCGGCGGCAATGTGAAATGATTGCCCAGCGGACCGAGGATGCTGACACGGGCGCCTTTGGGGAGTCGGCTCAGCCAGTCCGTTCCGACGCCGACGACGCGATGGATGATATCGAGTTCGACGCCATCAGGCAGGTCGCGCCGTCCCGCCAGTGAAAACGGCCGTCGCAGCATCGCCAGCGGTGAAGTCAGCTCGATGCCGCTCGCATCCCGGGCGCATTCGATGTCGTGCTCGTGGCCGTAATCCCGATCAGGATCACGGCACGATATCTGGATGAATTGTCCCGGGTCCGTGGGGGGGAAGGAGGAAACCTTCAGCACCAGTCGAAAATGCTCCCGGCAGAGCGGACTGTTTTCCATCACCGTCGCCAGAAACTGATCGCGCGCAGTCGAAAGCATCGGGGGGATTGTAGGGATGCGCGCCCGCGCGTCGAGACGATGCGCGATTCGGTGTGCGCAAAAAAAACTTCCGGAGGGGTGGCTCCTATCCACCTCCGGAAGTGCGCCACGGCGTGAAGCCGCTGAACTCGAGGGTTGGTGTTGCTTCGGTCGCAACGGCGGTGACTATACCTTTTTCGCCCGCCGACTGTCAATCAGGACTTGGGGTCCTGAGCGAATTATTAAAATTTACACAACTCATTGTATATAAATGATTTGTGTTGATATTAATTGATCCGGTTCATGCTGGATTTCGGGACGGAGTGCGACGTGAAAATAGGCAAACCAGCGCCTTCCGCAGGGTGAATACAGGCTATCTTGTGCCCGGAAATTACCCTGCCACAACCAATTGGATATCTTATCCAATCCGCCGAGCGATTATCGATTTATTGCTTGATTCAGTGGTGTTGCAGGCCCGCCTTTTCGCTGATCCGCACATGGAGGTTGAGATGGAGATGTCGCACGCCGAGGTGATGGAGTGAGATGGGAACCGTGGTTTGTCCGTCAATGCGCTTGGGCAGCAACACATCGATGCGGCGAGTTTGCCAGAGCAGCCCGTGGCCGTCACAGGCATCGCACTCGTGGAATCCCGTCCGTCCGCTGCCATGACAGCGCGCGCAGCGATGGGAGATCGGAATCTCCATCGCGACCGATCCTCCCCGCAGCGCCGCTTCAGGCGAGACCACCAGCTCGAGGTTGAGATGATGCACCGGTTGCGATTTGGGCCGATGCATTCCGGTCATGCCTTCGATGCAGGCATGCAGAATCGCGTCATATGACGGCGTGTACGAATGAAAATCCCGCAGCGGATTCAACGGCGTTGGACAAAGCGGCTGGCCCATCATGGTCCTCCGGTTGTCGGACAGAGTCCGGTCTTTTTCCATGATACGAATGCGGGCGAAATTGCGGAGGTCAAATCCGCGCGGAATATGCACGAATTCGCGGGTCCGATCCGCGCGCGAGGCGCTTTGACAGGGATTCGCCGGTGTATAGACTGCCGAGTCGGCCGCGCGCGGGCATTACGCCCGTTTCGGGCTGTTTCGAGGTTTTGTTCAATCAACCCCAAGGAGATGAGGCCAGGTCATCCCAGCCCGGCCCTTGCAGCACCATGAGCATCTATATCGAGTTCATTCAAGGTCGTCAGATTCTGGATTCCCGCGGCAATCCCACCGTGGAGGTGGATGTCGTGCTCGATGACGGCACGCTTGGCCGGGCCGCGGTGCCTTCGGGCGCCAGCACCGGAGAGCACGAGGCGGTCGAGCTTCGCGATGACGACAAGAAGGTCTATCTCGGCAAGGGCGTCGCCAAGGCCGTTGACAACGTCAACACCAAGATCGCTCCCGAGTTGATCGGTCTCGATCCGCGCGACCAGGAGGCGATCGACGCGCTGATGATCGAACTGGACGGCACGCCCAACAAGGCCAAGCTCGGCGCCAACGCCATCCTGGGCGTGTCGATGGCCGTCGCCAGGGCCGCGGCGGAAGCGACCGGTCTCCCGCTCTACCGCTATCTCGGTGGCACAGGCGCCCGCACGCTGCCCGTGCCGATGATGAACATCCTCAACGGTGGCAAGCACGCCGA
>CAYUNS010000238.1:3521-4127 GCA_964446155.1 uncultured Tepidisphaeraceae bacterium
GCCGACAACAACGTCGATTTCCAGGAGTTCATGATCCAGCCCTGGGGATTCGACAACTTCGCCGACGCCATGCGCGCCGGCGTCGAGATCTATCACGCCCTCAAAAAGGTGCTGCACAAGAACAAGATGAGCACCGCCGTCGGAGACGAAGGCGGCTTCGCTCCGGATCTCAAGGACAACGAGGATGCGCTGAAGGTCATCGGCGAGGCCGTCACCGCCGCGGGCTATGAGTTCGGCAAGCAGGTCTTCGTCGCGCTCGATCCGGCCGCATCGGAACTGTGGGACAACAAGAAGAGGGGTTACAAGTTCTTCAAGTCCAATCCCGACAAGATCCTCACCTCCGAGCAGATGGCCGACTATTGGACCAAATGGACCGAGAAGTATCCGATCCGCTCGATCGAGGACGGACTGGCCGAAAATGACTGGGCCGGCTGGAAGCTGCTGACTGATCGCGTCGGCGACAAGGTGCAGCTCGTCGGCGACGACCTGTTCGTGACCAACGTCAAGTTCCTCGAGAAGGGCATCACCAGCCAGACCGCCAACAGCATCCTGGTGAAGGTCAACCAGATCGGCACGCTCAGCGAGACGTTCGCGGCCGTCAACATG
>CAYUNS010000239.1:0-4098 GCA_964446155.1 uncultured Tepidisphaeraceae bacterium
CCCCATGGGTTGCCGGAGTTCTCCATGCCGCGGTAAGCGGAACCGAGCTCGGTTGGGAAGTCGGACTCCATGAGCGACAGATACCGGCGCATGTCCAGGATCTTGTCGAAGTGATACTGGTCGCGCTCCGACATGCCGAGGTTGCCCGTGCCCATCATCGCGTCGCCGCGGTCGAGGATGCGGAGCACCACCGCCTCGCCGTGGATCATCGGGATGATCGAGACGCGCACGTCGATCTCCCTGCCCGCGAGCTTCAGCTTGATGCGCCCGTCCTGCGGCAGCCGCTTCTCGGCGATGTCGAGGTGCGACAGGATTTTCAATCGCGACACGATCGCCGCGTGAAACCGTCTCACGCCCGGCGGAACGTTCGTCTCCTGCAACACGCCGTCGATGCGATAGCGCACGCGAAGCTGATCCTCGAACGGCTCGACATGCACGTCGGTGGCGCGGCTTTCGATCGCTTCGACGAGAATCTGGTTGACGAATTTAATGATCGAGGCGTCGTGCGCGGCGTTGGCCGCGTCGAGATCGTTGTCCTCGGATGCATCGATGACCTGTATCCCCGCCGTCGCGTCCAGCGATTGCAGGGTGTCGGCCCCGACCCCGAGCAGGCGCTTGAGCGCCCGGTCGATCTCGTGCGACGGCGCCAGCGCCGGCCGGCACTCCCGCCCCGTCGCCAGCCGCAACTGATCCAGCCCGCCCGTCTCGCTGATCCGCGCAATCGCCACGACCGTCGCGCCGTCGCGCTCTTCGATCGGAAGCATGTTGTGCCGCACCAGCAGACGAACAGGAAATTGCGAGAGAAATTCCCGCGACGGCGCCGCCTTGTCCAGATCGACGTAGTCGATCTCGAACGTCTCCGCGAGGCAGCGCAGCACCGCCTCCTCGTTCATGCCGTCGGCGCCGAGAATCGCCTCCTCGATACCGCGCCCCTCGGCCAGCAGCGACTTGGCGCGCTGCGTTCCGGCGGCATCGAGCAGGCCACGCCGTCCCAGATTGTCAATCAGGTCGTTCAATGCGACACCTGTACAACGAAAAGAGACGACAGCCCCGAACGGGAATGGGGTCCGGGGCTGCCGACGCACAAAAAACGACTACTCGAGCATACCGCTCATCACCAGGGCGGCTTCCTGACGCTGGGTGAGCAACTCGCGCAGTTCGCTGCGCGCGGCCTCCAGATCGGCGGCGGCCTTCTCGCGGGCGGCGCGATACGCCTCGAGCCGCGTCTTGATTTCATCCGCGGAGGCGTTCTCGTTCTCCAGCGATGTCCGCAGATCGCGGGCGGCTTTCCCGATCTCGGTCTCGGGCTGATTTCGTTCCCCTTCGCCCGGACCTCCTCCCCGGCGTCCTCCACCCCAACCGGCGCGGCTGTTGCGCTGCGCCGTCATGACGGCCTCGACCTTCGCCTGGAGCACGCTCCACTCCTCGTCGCTGGCCTTGAGCTGCTCCTTCACGTTGCTCAGCATCCGCTGACGCATCTGCTGGGGATCCCAGTTCCCGCGACGCTCACCGCCACGATCCCCTCCGCGATCCCGATTCCCGCCCTGCTCCTGCGCAAGCGCCATCGTGGACATCGAAAGGACAAGACAAACCGGAAGAATCATCTTACGCCATGACATGATCGACTCCTTGTGCCGGGCGCTGCCGCGCCGCAAGTGAATAAAAACGCTCGACTCAACGCTGTGGACCGGGCGCGCGAGCCGGGGGACGCCCCCGACCGCGCAGGCCTTCCGCCTCGCGCCTGGCCATGATGGTCTCATATTTGTCGCGCTGCTCGGGCGTGAGAATCGCCCGGGTGCGCTCCACCGACTGCTGAAAGGCGCTTTTCCATTCCGCCTCCAAAGCCTCGGCGCCTTTTTCATAATCCCGCAGCGCCTGTTCATACGCCGCGCGATCCTCCGGCCGAACCAGGTCCGCGATCGCCTTGTCGCGCGCGTCGCGAAGCTCCCGCCGACGATCCCCCTGCTGGTGTCCGCCCCGACGCGCCCCTTCCCAGATTTCGCTCATTCGCTCCTGCTGCTCCGGCGTCAACTGCAACTGATCCGCCAGCCAGCTCCCACGATCCGGGCGTTTCTCCCCCGGCGCCTGCGGCGCGGCCGGCTGACGGTTGATCCCCACCATCAATCCCGCCGCAAACGCCACGATGAATCCGACGAATACGATCAGACGGGTCATGGATCACACGCCCCCTTTCTCATCGAGCGACAAATCGGTCGCCATCCACTGCGCGATGACGAACGTCGGTGGGGCCGCTTCCTCACCGGGAAGCATCAGCACCGCCGTGTCGATCGAACCCGCAGCCGGCGCGCCTGAATGCCACGATCGCGATGAGGGAATCATCGCGAAGACCAGCAGTCCCGCCGCCGCCGCCGTCAGCCATCCCGCCAACCGGCGCACGCCGCGATCCCTCACCATCGCAGCGGCTTCCATCCAGCGCGCCATCGCCGCATCATCCGGGCGCGGCCACTCCATTCGCTTCAATTCCAATGAAATCGCCCGTAACGCCGCCAACTCGGTCCGACACGCCGCACACGATCCCACATGCCCCTCCAGCGCGCGCGACTCCTCCGGCGACAACTCGCCGTCATGAAACGCCTGAAGCTCACTGGATCGTTCGCAAAACATGGTCTTCTCTCGAATGTCAACAACCCGTGACTATCGCTTCACCCCGAACAACCCCTTCAACTGCTCCCGCGCCCGATGCAGCCTCGATTCCACCGTGCCACGGGGCAATTCCAGCGCGAAGGCGATCTCGTCATAGCTCATCCCCTGCAATTCCCGCAGGACGATGACCTCGCGATGCTCCGCCGACAAACGCGACAACATGGTCGCAACGTCGATCCGCGCATCCACCGCCTCCTGCGGCGATGCGACCGATGCCTCCTCCCGCCGAACCTCCCCCTCCCGCGCAAAACGCTTCCGCTTTCGCCGCAGCAGCGCGGCCTGCCTCACCAGGATGCCCACCAGCCATGTCCGCACCGACGACTCGCCCCGATGGCTCGCCTTCAGCGCCGCCGCGAGCGTCTCCTGCATCACATCCTCCGCATCGCTCCGGTTGTTCACCATCGCATGGGCGATGCCGTACAGATACCGGCCGTGCCTCGCCACCAGTTCCCGAAACGCCGCATCATTCCCCCACTTGATGCGGGAGAGCAAAGCACGATCTTCGAAATCGCTGGTCGATTCATCCATCGGCCGATCATTCGTACGGTTGCGCTTCGACGTCATTCTCTTCCATCAATTCAACATTTTCCCACCGGCGTCATCATACGACGCCCGCGGCCCGAATCGATGCCCGCAAAACCCGATATTCTCCGCTCTTATCAGGCATTCACCGCACACGACGGCATTGTCGCGAACCTTCTGTACAATCACTGATTGAAAACAAAGGTGAAACCGAATTGGCCTGCCCCTCTCCAAAGCAGTCCAGTGGTTATTGGAAGTCTCTACGACCAGGCCGGCCGGGGAACGAGCAGGGGTCACCTCCTAAACTTGCTGTAAATGGAGAGAGATGGCATTCGTGACATCCACCTTTTCGTTTCCCTGGTGCGTGCCGTGATGGTGAAGGCGGCGGCGCGACAGGGCGTGACACCGAACCGGATCAGTTTCATCGACACGATCCGCTGGCTGACCCTGGCGCGACCGGGCGAGGAGATTCCGAAGCTGATGGTCAACAAGAAGCGGGATCGCCATGAGCCGCAGTGAGGTAAACCAGGTCCGTCCCCGTTTCATGCCTGATGCCATCCCCGCCTTGTTCCTCCCACAAACCACCGACCCCTCTCGTGCATTCGGATGGCGCCGATGGATAAAACGCCTGTCGATGCGCGCATCACGCTGATTCATCCCCGCGTCATCGTCGCGGGCGATATGCGTCTGGCCGGTTTCGCGGACGGGATTCTCGTTGACTTCGAAATCTATGGAGAAATCCCCGAAATGGATGGTGATTGAGTGTCTCGTTATCCCACCATTGCCAATGACAAAATCCCCGCAACTTTCTAATTGATATTCCGCCCGGATGCGGAGAGGATTCATCGCATTACCCCGAAGGAGGAACCCCATGCGCACGGCGCTTACCGCCATCATCGTTCTGGTTTTCGG
>CAYUNS010000240.1:0-4060 GCA_964446155.1 uncultured Tepidisphaeraceae bacterium
CTGCCATCGGCTGCCCACTTCGATGACGCCGTCTTTGGTGTCGGTGCCGTTGCCGATGACGAAGTGATAGCCCAGCCCGTCCCATCCCTTGTCTCGATGTATCTTGTCGAACGCCCGGGCGCCGCCGGCGGGGGTGGCGCTGTGGTGAACGACGATCCATCGCCACGGTCGCGGGGCGACTCTGGGCGTCCATTCGGTCGGATTGTCGGCGATGAATGCGGGCGCGGGCCTCGCGGCGACGGGTTTCGCCGGCGGCGTTGGTGCGGGCGCCTTGGCGATGACCGGACCATCGAAGACCGGCCTGGGGAGGGTGCGATTCACCGACGTGGACCGGGTCGTTTCACAACCGGCCAGCAACAAGGTCGCGATCACGAATACGGCTGCGTGAGCTTTAGCCATCCATGGCCCCTTCCGAAAAGCGGTTTCCACCGGACGAAAAATGCGTCACTCGATGGCGCGCTTCCCTGCGCGCGGACGATACACTGCCCGAAGGTTGTATCGAATTTCGGCGAAGAATGCCAGAGATCGCGCCAAAATTGCGAAAATACAGGCGACATCGGCTTGCTCGGGCGAGGTGGGGGAAACACCGGCCCCGAGCGCCTGACGCCCCACGGGCAAGGCTTGCAGGCGGCATTTTAAAATCGCTCACACCTGATGCTCATCCAGGACGGCCAGGCCGCGCAGGGTGGCTTCGCTTTCGCTGCGGAAGGTCCACTTGCCCGGCCAGTCGCGATGGAGGACTTTGGACAAGCCCCCACCGGTGACGCAGACCTCGCGCCGGAGCCTGATTCCGCCGGATCGCAGCAGCGGGAGGCGCGCGGCGCTGGCTCGCGCGAGGGATTCGATGATGGCGCTGAGCAGATGTTCGCGCGTCGTTGAAAGGGTCATGCCCGTGAACGCGCCGCGGCGCTGCTCGACGCCGGCGCGCTCTCCGGCGAGGTAGGGATCGAACGTGACGCCGCCGGCATCCGGTTTGGCGGCAAGGCGGGCCTGAAGTTTGAAATATTGATCGAGGGACAGATCCCTGAACAACTGCTCCTTCGCCCAGAGCAGGGACGATCCCGCTGACGCGATCGTGCCGACGGACAGCCACAGCCGTCCCACGCCCAGCGCGCGCGTCAGCAGCCGTTCATGCGGCCTGGGTCGATCCGTGCAGAGCGCCAGCACATCGGTCGAACCGCACACGTTGACAAGCTGTCCCGGCCTCGCGCCGGCCAGCAGCATTGCGGCGCTGCCGTCCATGCAGCCGACGAGCATCGGCGTGCCGTGGGTCAATCCAAACCGCCGTCCGGCCTCGCGCGTGATCAATCCTCCGACACCGTCGGCGTCGATCACCTGCGGAAGCCGGTGTCGGGTGATTCCTGTCGCGCTGCAAAGCTCCTCGTTCCATCCGCCGAGATCGACGGTCGAATAAAATCCCATGAACGATGCGTTCGAGGGATCGACGACGCGCGAGTTCGTCATCCGCCGGTGCATCAGCGTCTGGAGGTGTCCGCACAGGTCGGCTTTTCGCATCACCGCCGGTTGATGCCTGAGAAACCACGCCCACGTGGTCGAGCTGATCCCGCCGGGGATCGGTCGATTGCCCGCGAGTTGAAGATGGCGTTCCCGGCCGACCTTTGCCTCGATCTCCATCGCGATGTCGATGCTCCGGCGATCCTGGTGCGTCACGACGGGCGTGATCGCGTTGCCCCGCTTGTCCATTGCGACCCACGACGGCGCCATCACGGTCAACCCGATGGCGTCGGCTTTTTTCGCGCCGGGGCCGATCTCGCGAATCGCCTTGGCGACGGCGCGGAGGATGACATCCGCATCCACCTCGACGCGCAGGCCCTCGTAGCGCGTCTTGTAGGCGCAGGTGACGGCGCGTCCAACGATCCCGCGGCCGCGCAGGAGGGCGGCCTTGACCGACGACGAGCCAATATCGATGCCGAGCAGAGCCATGGTCTGTTTCTCCTTCAGCTCATGAAGGGAAAGAGAGGGTTATTCCCGCTCCGTGGGTTTCGCCGGATTGCTCGCGTTGAGATCGGCGCCCGGCGTATGGGCAGCCTGAGCGGCGGACCATTCGGTGTGGAAAACGCCCGGCTTGTCGGTGCGCTCATAGGTGTGGGCGCCGAAGAAATCCCGCTGCGCCTGGATGAGGTTCGCGGGGAGTCGCTCGCGGCGATAGCTGTCGTAGTACGCGAGTGATGCGCTGAACGCCGGCGTGGGCACGCCGTTGGCGATCGCGTGGGTCACCACCCGTCTCCAGGCGTCCTGCCGCGCGCTGATCGCTTCACGGAAGCGGTCGGCCATCAGGAGGTTCGCGAGGCTCGGCTCGTCCGTGAACGACTTCATGATCTCATCGAGGAAAACGGCGCGAATGATGCAGCCGGCTTTCCATATCCGCGCGATCTCGACCATGTTCAGCCCGTAGCCATACTGCCTGTCGGCGGCGGAGAGCATCGCGTAGCCCTGCGCGTAGGAGCAGATCTTGCTGCAATACAGCGCATCGCGCACGTCCCTGATGAACGCTTTCACATCCTCTTTTTGGATGGTGGGCGCCGGTCCCGTCAGTCGCTTCGCCGCCGCGGTCCGCTGCTCCTTTACCGCCGAGATCTGCCGCGCGTCCACCGCCGCGGTGATGGTGGGGATCGGCACGCCGAGATCGAGCGCGGTCTGTGTCGTCCATTTGCCGGTTCCCTTGGCGCCGGCTTTGTCGAGGATCAATTCCACGAGCGGCCGGCCCGTTCCATCCGGATCGGCGAAGTTGACGACTTTGGCGGTGATCTCGATCAGGAAGCTCTTGAGGTCATCCCCCCGGTTCCAGTCGTTGAACACCTCCTCGAGCTGGGGGTTGTCCAACCCGCCGACGTTCTTCAGCAGGTCGTATGCCTCGGCGATGAGCTGCATGTCGCCGTATTCAATGCCGTTGTGGACCATCTTGACGAAATGCCCCGCGCCTTTGTGCCCGACATATGTCACGCATGGACCCGATTCGGTGCTGGCCGCGATCCGGGTGAGGATCGGCTCGAGATGCTTGTAGGATTCCTCATCGCCTCCGGGCATGATGCTCGGCCCCCACAGGGCGCCTTCCTCGCCTCCGCTGACGCCCATACCGAAGAATTTGATCCCCGTTCCCTGAAGCTCCCGCACGCGGCGTTCGGTGTCGGTGAAAAGGGAATTGCCGCCGTCGATGACGATGTCGCCTTCCTGGAGATGGGGTTTGAGTTCATTGATGACCGCATCGACGGGCGCGCCGGCTTTCACCATGATGAGCACCCGACGGGGGCGCTCGAGCAGGCCGACGAATTCGGCGATCGTCTTCCCGCCTTTGGCGTTTTTCCCCCGGGCAAGCCGTTGCAGAAAATCCTCCGTCTTGCTCCACGTGCGGTTGTAGACCGCGATGGGGAACCCGTTGCGCTCGATGTTGAGTGCGATGTTGCGCCCCATCACTTCCAGCCCGATCACGCCAAACGCCTGCCCGCTCATGTATGTCAGCCTTTCGAATAAAAGTTCAGACCCGGCATTCTGGACTTTTCCCGAACGTTCGCAACATTCCGTGTTCGGCCATGCGGACATTTATCCTGAATCGCCTCGCGGGAGGCGATTTTTGCCAGGGGCGCGGATTTGTGAAAATGGCGGTGATCGCGCGATCGCCTTGGCTTGACACGCGGGCCATGCCACTTAGCATCTGGAATCGCTTGATTCATCACCGAAAAATTCAGGAGAAACCATGGCCAGCAAGACGGTCGCCGACGTGGATGTGAAGGGAAAGAAAGTTCTGATGCGGGTCGATTTCAACGTTCCGCTGGACGGGGCGACGATCACCGACGATCGACGGATCGCGCAGGCGTTGCCGACGATTCGGAACGTGATTGATCGCGGTGGGCGGTTGATCCTGATGAGCCACCTGGGTCGGCCGAAGGGAGAGCGTGCGGTGAAGTATTCGCTCAAGCCGGCGGCGGATCGGCTGGCGAAACTGCTCGGCGAACCGGTGGAATTCGCCCGCGATTGCGTCGGGCCGGACGTCGAGCAGGCCGTCGCGTCGCTGGCCAACGGCAACGGCCTCCTGCTCGAA
>CAYUNS010000241.1:0-3985 GCA_964446155.1 uncultured Tepidisphaeraceae bacterium
CGAACAACGCCTCGACAAACCGCTGCGGGTCGAAGGTCTCGATGTCCTGCGGGGTTTCCCCCAGGCCGATGAATTTCACCGGAATGTCGAGCTGTTCCTTGATCGACACCACCACGCCCCCTTTCGCCGTCCCATCGAGCTTGGCAAGCATGATCCCCGTCACGTCGATCGCCTTGCCGAAATGCCGCGCCTGTAAAATCGCGTTCTGCCCGGTCGTCGCATCGAGCACCAGCAGCACCTCGTGCGGCGCGCCTTCGATCCGCTTCGACACCACGTCGCGGATCTTCGTCAGCTCGCGCATGAGATGTTCCTGCGTATGCAGCCGCCCCGCGGTATCGACAATCAGCACGTCCACACCGCGCGTCTTCGCCGCCTCGCAGGCGTCATACGCCACCGCCGCCGGATCGGCGCCCATCTTGTGCTTGACGATCTCCACGCCCAGCCGATCCGCCCAGATCGTCAGTTGATCCACCGCCGCGGCGCGGAACGTGTCGCTGGCGCAGACCATCACCTTCCGGTGCATCCGCTCCTTGAGCAGCCACGCCAGCTTCGCGATGCTCGTCGTCTTGCCCGCGCCATTGATCCCCGCGACGAGGATCACCGTCGGTCCCGACGCCGCCATCCGCAACTCCCGTCCCCCCGCCGGCCAGTTCGACAGCATCTGCTCGCGCACCACCCCTTCGGCGTCCACCGCGTTTTTGATCCGTCCCAGACGCCACCGCTCGCGAATCGCGGCGACGATCTTCTCGACGTTCTTCACCCCCATGTCCGCGCGGATGAACTTTTCCTCGAGTTCCGTCAGAAAGGCGTCGTCGATCTGCCGACCGGGCACGAACAACGTGCGCACGTCGGTGTTGAGCACCTCCGCCGTCTTTTTGAGGGCGCCTTTGAGCTTGTCAAGTGTCTTGGAAAAAAAGCGCATGGGTCTTTCAATTGATGAATGGATCGATCTTCGCCGCATTCCGCGCGGCCGGGGATGCTCCCCTTCACGAAACCCGCCTCACGCGGATTCCGTGGTCAATTTCTGATGCTCTTTCAGGATCGCGTCCAGCACGCCGTTGATAAAAGCGGGGCTTTGCTCGGTCGAGAACGCCTTGGCCAGCTCGATCGCCTCGTCGATCACCACCTTCGGCGGGGTGTGCGTGTTGGTGATTTCCCACACCGCCAGCCGGAGAATCCCCCGGTCCACGCCCGGTTGGCGTCTCGGTGGCCACTGCGGCGCAACCCGCTCGAGCCGGCCGTCGATCGTCTCCCGTTGCTCCCACGCCCCGCGCGCCGCATCCAGCGCCGCCTGCTGAAGCCCGGGACCGTCGCCTCCCTGTCCCAGCACCGTCCGCGCCGCCTCCGTGTCCTCGGCTCCCTGCACATCCCACAGAAAGAGCACCTGCATCGCCAGTTCCCGAACTTTCCGCTTTTTCAACATCGCCCGCCAGTATAGGTGGCGAAAGACCGGAGGCAACGCCCCCTTCGCCTTGCCGCCTCCACGGATTCCCCCCCTGGATCGCGCGCGGGACACGACGACGGCTTCACTCCACATTCCTCAGCAATTCCTCGTACAACTGGCTCATCGCCTGCGGCACGATCCTCGTTTCTCCGACCACCCCCATGAAATTGATGTCCCCCGCCCAGCGGGGAACAACATGCTGATGAATGTGTCCCGGCACGCCCGCGCCGGCGCAGCGACCCAGATTGATCCCGACGTTGAACCCCTGCGCCGACACCGCACGCTTCAACAGCGTCACCGCGCGCGTCGTCTGCTCCTGCATGTCCGCGCGCTCCGCCGGGGTCAGCAGCTCGAGGTCGGCCTTGTGCGCCCGCGGCGCGATGAGCAGATGACCGTTGGTGTAGGGATACCGGTTGACCAGGACGATGGAGGCTTCGGTCGTCCACAACACGAGACGGTCGCGGCGCTCGGCGGCGCTCTCTGCGACGCCGGCGTCGCAGAGAAAGCACCGGTCCGATCCCGGTTTGTCGATCGTGCGAATGTAATCCATCCGCCAGGGCGCGTAGAGTACCTTGCTGTCCATGCAATCATGGTACGGCGCGGCGGGATGGTTGTCAGGGATGAAGAATCCACTTTCGACGATCGCTTCCAGATCGCCCGGTGTCATCCAGTCGCCCCAAAGTTATACTTCAAGGTAAGCCATCGGCGCCCCTCGACCGGACAACCTTGGGACGCAATACGTCACCCTGGAGAACCAGCATGATGAATCCAGCGAAGAACACGATCTGTCTCTGGTACAACGATGACGCCGAGGACGCGGCGCGGTTCTATGCCGAAACCTTTCCCGATTCATCCATCGACGCGGTGCATCTCGCGCCGGGCGACTATCCCTCGGGGAAACAGGGGGACGTGTTGACCGTCGAGTTCACCGTGATGGGCATTCCGTGCCTCGGCCTCAACGGCGGACCCCACGCCAGGCACAGCGAGGCGTTTTCCTTTCAGGTCGCCACCGCGGACCAGGCCGAAACCGATCGCTACTGGAACGCGATCGTCGGCAACGGCGGACAGGAGCGCGAATGCGGCTGGTGCAGGGACAAGTGGGGCCTGTTCTGGCAGATCACCCCCATCGTTCTGACGAAGGCGTACACCAGTCCCGACCGCGCCGTCGCGAAGCGCGCGTTCGACGCGATGATGACGATGAAGAAGATCGACGTCGCCGCCATCGAGGCGGCCGTGCGCGGATGAAGCCGACCCTTTACCGGGAAGACTCGCACGGCAACAACCGATCGACCATTGAATGCCGATTCATCCATTCTTTCCGTCAAAGGAGCCAATCATGCCGAACACCGTCCGACTTCATCGCGTGCTGCGGGCGCCCGCCGAGCGGGTGTACCGGGCATTTCTCGACGCCGACGCCATGGTCAAGTGGCTCCCGCCCAACGGCTTCACCGCGAAGGTGCATCACCTCGATGCCCGCGTCGGTGGAACGTACAGGATGTCGTTCACCAACTTCACCACCGGTAAAAGCGAGTCGTTCGGCGGGGAATACCTCGAGCTGGTTCCGCACGAGCGAATCCGCCACACCGACAAGTTCGATGACCCAAATCTGCCGGGCGAAATGCGGGTCACGATCACACTCAGGCAGGTCTTGGTCGGAACGGACCTGGACATCGTGCAGGAGGGGATTCCGGACGCGATCCCCGCCGAGGCGTGTTATCTCGGCTGGCAGGAATCGCTCACGCTTCTGACGAAGCTGGTCGAGGCCGAGATTTCGGAATAACGCGGGCCACGGGCATTCCCGCGATTCGAGACCGGACCGTCGCCCATCGCCGTCAAAAGTGGCAGGGTTATCAGCGACGAAGGATCAGCTTTCGGCGGCGGCCTCCACCGCGAGGTCCGTCCCGCCTGTTCCGATGCGCTGAAGAGGGCGCCGAAACGGAAGCATCACGAGCAGCGCCAGCCCCGCTCCCGTCGCGTCGGCCAGCCAGTCGCCAAACTCGCACGATCGCCCGACGAACGACTGCAACCACTCATCGAGCGCGCCATAGATCAGGATCGTGACCACGATCCCCCACAGCGGAAACCGCGGCTTCGCGCCGCCGATCCAGTTGGCCCCCAGCACCAGCGACATGAGAACCCCATACGCCGCCAGGTGCATGATCTTGTCGCTCACCCCCGGCTGCGGCAAACGCCGCGCGGGCACATGCGTGAGAATGAACAGACCGATCCAATAGACGATGGCCAGCGACCACAGCACGGTTCGTAACGGCATGGCTGCAAGATACGGATCGGCCGACCACGCACAAGTCACAACGACGCCCCCGACGCCTCGGACGCGCGCCGGCGCTTCAGCCACGCGATGAATTTCCGATCCAGTGACGGCATGAGCGCCTCGAGCGGCGTGCGCTGCTTCGTCCATGCGATCCACAGCGCCCACGCCAGCATCACCCCCGCCGCCAGGAGGTTCTGCCATGAAAACAGCGGCCAGACGTATTCCGTCCTCCACTCATGTCCGCTGAACGGCCAGTAGTAATACAACCC
>CAYUNS010000242.1:0-3984 GCA_964446155.1 uncultured Tepidisphaeraceae bacterium
TCCAATGGCTGGGATGGCTCGACCCCCATGACCTCAATCTGGTCGCGATCCTCGACGCCCCATCGGAATTCGAGGCCGTTCGGGTGGCGCTTGCCCGAATCGGACTGGATAGGCTTGTTGGCTATCTCGATGGCGGAGTGGAAGCATGGCGGGCAGCAGGCTATCCATTGGAATCCCTCCCGGAAGTGGATGCCGCGGGACTGAATACCATGCTGTCCTCCCATCCAGCGTCGATGCAGGTGCTGGACATCAGAACACCAGAGGAGCGGAGCAGCTCGGCGATTGAAGGATCGTCGCACCTACCTGCCACCGAGCTGGTCGGAACAACCGATCCACCGCTCACGCTGGACTCCCCGCTTGCCATCATCTGTGCAAGCGGGTACCGGTCACGGTTCATCGCAAGCCTCTTCCTCCGACGAGGCATCTCATCAATCGTGAATGTGCGAGACGGAATGAACGGCTGGAACGCCCTGCCGAGCCAACCCGTGGCGACCTTGGCATTCGATCGATAACGCGCTGCATTGGCGTTGCCCGGAACTGGCCTGAATCGCACGACCTGCCAATGCTCTCGGCGCCTGGCCGTCCCAGCAACTGTTGACAAGGAATCGCGCCCCGTGTATCGGTAGGTCATGGATTCTGCCACTGGAGCTCGCCAGGATGCCGAGGCCGCGCCGGGTCCATCGGCAGAGATGAATCTCCCTCATCCTCCACACCAGACTCCCGGCCTCGGCACCCTGGCACCGATGCCATCCGAAATCACGTCCTTTGTCGGGCGCACTGCGCTTGTCGAAGCCGTGCACCATGCGCTGGAAAGCGCCAACCGGCTGGTTACCCTCACAGGGCCTGGTGGGGTAGGCAAGACACGTCTCGCAATCCACGTGGCACACCAGATGGGAGCGTCATTCCCGGAAGACGTTGGATACATCCCACTGTCGAGTGTTCGAGACTCATCAATGGTGCTCCAGACCATTGCATCGCGTCTCGGTGTGCACGAAGGCAATCGTCAATCCCTGTTCGACCGCGTGTGTGCTGTGCTGGACAGACCAGATTGCCTGCTGGTGATCGACAATTTCGAGCAGGTTGTGGACGCGGCCCCGCTTCTTGTCGACATCATCAGGAGTTGCCCAACGGTCAGGATCCTGGTCACAAGCCGAACGCCACTGAAGGTATCGGGCGAGCACGTCATCCCGATACCGCCGCTTGGGCTACCTGCGCCTGGCTCGGATGCCGAAGTCGTGGATTCAGAGGCTGTCCAGCTGTTTCTCGAACGCGCCGAAAAGGTTCGTCCAGGTATCACGATCCATGAAGCCACCACACCCGCCGTTGCCGAAATATGCCGGCGGCTCGATGGTCTCCCATTGGCGATCGAACTTGCCGCCACACGGGTGGCCCTGTTGCCGCTCCCGGCAATGCTCGATCGCCTCACTCACCGGCTGCCATTGCTGACAAATGGTTTCCGGGATCAACCCCGGCGACATCAGACGATGGAAGCAGCAATTGCCTGGAGTTACGATCTCCTTACCCACTCCCAACGATCGCTCTTCCGGCACCTCAGCGTGTTTGTCGGAGGATTTTCGCTGCGTGCCGCGAGGTCCGTCGCCAGGCTACCTGACGATGAAATTCTGCGTGATCTCCAGGTATTGATCGATCACGGATTGGTGCTGGCATCCGAAGGCGCCTCACGCGAGCCGCAGTATATTCTGCTTGAAACCATCAGAGAGTTCGGTCTCCATCAGCTAGCCGGCTCTGGAGAGGAGATACGTGTCCGCTCCCGTCATGCAACCTACGCAATCGACCTGGCCAGGGAGGCGGATTCCCGCATTGATACGGCTGCCTCGGGCGCGCTGGAGGAGTTCGACGCTCATCGCGCCAACATCATCTCCGCGCTTCACTGGCTTTCAGTCTGTCGTGATACAAACGGCGCCCTTTCCCTGAGCACGGCGATGTGGCGGTACTGGCGCATCCGTGGCTTCCTGTCCGAAGGACGCGAGTTGCTCCTGGACGCACTCCAACTCCCAGCCGCTGGTGATGCGCATTTGCGCGCCGAAGCACTTTGGAAGGTTGGGTATCTGGAGTTCTACCTTGGCGAACCGGACGCGGCACGCCAACATCTCGAAGCCAGCGTCTCGCTCTATGAGGCGCTGGCAGACTTTGGTGGTCTGGCCACGGCAACCGATTCCCTTGGCACCGTTTTGCGATTCCAGGGCAATCCAAAGCTCGCCTCGCGACAGCACAAACGAGCCCTCGATCTGCGAAGGCAGATTGGAGACGACCTTGGGGTCTCCATGCCACTCGCGAATTTGGGAATTCTCGCGCTCGATGAGGAGAATCCCGAGGACGCAAGACGGCTGTTCAGCGAGGCACTGGATGCCAGCCTCGCCTCTGGGTCGGAACGCGAGATTGCCTACCGCCTCCTCAACCTCGCCCAGGTGGATCTTGCGGACTCGCTGCTTGACGCTGCCCGCGGGGGCGCCCAGGGCGCCCTGGCGACATTCGACTCCCTTGGTGACTTGATTGGCACCACGTCGGCATGCGAACTCCTGGGCAGAATTGAGTCGCGAGGAGGTGCGCATCATCAATCGGCGTCCTATTACCTCAGGAGCCTCCGCATCCGGACCCAACTTGGACTCAATCGCGATTTGACCGACCTGATCGAGCGATTGGCCATTCTCATTTCCTTTTATGATGCGGAAATGGCGGCGCAGTTGATGGGTTCCAGCGAAGAGAGCCGGCGTACTCTGGGTGCCCATCGGTCACCTGGCAATGAATCGGAATTGCGGCAGGCATCCACGCGCGTGTCGAGAAGTCTCGGTGCCGCTTCGTTTACCCAACTCCACGTTCGCGGACGCTCGATGCGTATTGCAACTGCTGCCCGGCTGGCGGAAACGTATCTGACAACACACATGCTCGCTGGGCCGACGACGGGCGAGGGTGAAAATTCCCGATTTGAAACGCTCGATCCGCCGCCATCGATCGCGTCCCTGACTCCTCGCGAGCTTGAAGTGCTGACATTGGTGGCCGCTGGATATACCAATCGGGTCATTGCCGATGCCCTGTACATCAGTCCTTCAACGACAAAACGGCACGTCACCAACATTCTGGCCAAGCTCGGACTTCCATCCCGGGCCGCCGCCATTCGCCTCGCGCTCCAACACGGACTGCTTACTGATCAGGCCCTGCCGATTCGCGACGAGGCGTGACGCCATCATATGCTCTGCCCCCAACCTGTCGGTGATCCGCGCGGACGCCGGTTGGAAACTGATCGGCTCCAGCGGATTCACCTTGTAGCCCCTCAACTACACCCCAACTACACCTTCCGGCCGATATGAACCCTCCGACGAGCGGCCCAGACTCGTCGAGAGATCGGTCCGCGCATTGATGGTTTTCCGGTGGCATTTTCGGGTTCTTCTCCGATCACCGGCCGCGCTATCGATGCCGCACGATTCGCCGATCGATCGTCCGTGTGTAAAGGAGTCGCATATGAATGGGGTCGAGGCCAAGAGTCACTCTTCTCTCGTGAGTACGGAGTGGGTTTCCAGGCATGGGGACGATCCAAACGTACGGCTGCTCGAAGTCGACGTTGACACCTCGGCCTATCAAACCGGTCACATCGCTGGTGCCATCGGCTGGAACTGGCAAGAGGACCTCCAGCATCGACCCGTACGAGACATTCCATCAATTGACGGCTGGGAAGCACTCCTCAGTACGGCGGGCATCAGCAATGACACCACGGTGGTGATCTACGGCGACAACAACAACTGGTTCGCGGCGTTCGCCTTCTGGTTGTTCAAGCTGTATGGCCATGACGACGTGCATTTGATGGATGGTGGCCGCCGCAAGTGGCTGGACGAATCACGGCCGGTGACGACCGAGATCCCGGATATCGTCCGGACCAACTACTCCGTTCAGAACGTTCGTGACGATCTGCGCGCGCATCGTGCCGATATCGAGCAGGCCCTGCGAGCGGGTGTAGTCAAGATCGTC
>CAYUNS010000243.1:0-3238 GCA_964446155.1 uncultured Tepidisphaeraceae bacterium
CTGGACTCGCTGGGATCGCAGGCCGCGATGCGGTCCGTGCGGGTGGTGGATCTCGAGGGGCAACTGCCCGGAACGGGGGAATCGACGCACCTGCTGAGTTACCTCGATCCCCGAACGATCGTGGTGCTCTGGGCGCCGCTGGAGATCGCGGAGCAGGCCAGAAGCTATCTGGATCGGCTGCCCGACACGAAGGGGATCTATCCGCTGTCGGCGGTGCTGCGTCATGTCGCGGGCTTCACGCACCTGGAGCTGAGCCAGTTCGAGCAGGGGGCCACGGCGTCGCCGAGCCTGTTGTCGTCGGACGACATCCCGCATGTCCGGTTGCCGATCGCGTCGCTTCAGCGATTCGAGACGGAGGCGAAGAAGGCGCTGACGGAACTGTCGGAATTGTCGCTGACGCACGATGTGACCGTGTTCTGCGAGAACGAGGGGGAGAAGTCGCGCTTCACCGAACTTCTGGAGCAGGATCATCCGGGGCTTGGGTCGCGGCTGACGGTGCGGGTCGGGTATCTGCACCGTGGCTTCGTGTGGGATGAGACGACGGGCGCGGATCATCCGGCGTTCGGAGGGTCCGCGGCGAAGGCGTCCCGCCCGATCGCGCTGCTGGGGCATCACGAGCTGTTTCATCGTTATGAGCAGCGTCGTCGGGTGCAGAAGGTGGTGGCGTCCCGGCCGGTGGATTCGTTTCTGGACCTGAAGACGGGGGATTACGTCGTTCACGTGGCGCATGGCATCGCGAAGTTCACGGGGATGCAGACCATCGCCAAAGACGGCAAGAGCGAGGAATATCTCACGCTGCGTTTCGCCGAGAACGCGGTGCTGCATGTGCCGGCGGCGCGGATCAACCTGATCCAGAAATACATCGGGGGATTCAGCGGGCATCCGCAGTTGTCGCGGCTGGGGAGCGGGGTCTGGGAAAAGCAGAAGGCGAAGGTGTCGGAAGCCGTCATGGACATGGCGGCGGAGCTGATCGAGATCCAGGCGGCGCGGGCGGCGGAAACGGGCGTGCCCTATCCTCCCGACACCGAATGGCAGCGCGAGTTCGAGGCGGAGTTTCCGTATGAGCCGACGCAGGACCAGGTCAGCGGCGCGGAGGAGATCAAGCAGGACATGCAGAAGCCCCGCCCGATGGATCGCCTGCTCTGCGGCGACGTCGGTTACGGCAAGACCGAACTGGCGATGCGGGCGGCGTTCAAGGCGGTGGAGTACGGCAAGCAGGTCGCGGTGCTCGTCCCCACGACGGTGCTCGCCGAGCAGCACTACCGGTCGTTTCGCGAGCGCATGGTGAATTATCCGTTCACGATCGATTCGATCAGCCGGTTCAAAAGCGCCAAGGAGCAGCGCGAGACGGTGAAGAAGCTCAAGACCGGCGAGATCGACATTCTCATCGGCACGCACCGGCTGATCAGCAAGGATGTCAACTTCTCCGATCTCGGGCTGGTGATCATCGACGAGGAGCAGCGCTTCGGAGTGACGCACAAGGAGCGATTGAAGCGGATGCGCAGGACGGTGGATGTGCTGACGATGTCGGCCACGCCGATCCCGCGCACGCTGCACATGTCGATGCTCGGGTTGCGCGACATCAGCTCGCTGACGACCGCGCCGCAGGATCGCCGCAGCATCGTGACGGAGGTGATGGCTTACGACAAGCAGCGGATCAAGATGGCGATTCTGCGCGAGCTGAACCGGGAAGGGCAGGTCTATTTCGTCCACAACCGGGTTCACAACATCACGGAGGTGGCGGACGAGATTCAACAGCTCGTGCCCGACGCGCGCATTCTCATCGGGCATGGGCAGATGGCCGACGGCGAGATGGAGGAGGCGATGCTGAAGTTCATCCGGCACGAGGCCGACATCCTCGTCTGCACCACGATCATCGAGAGCGGGCTGGACATTCCCAATTCCAACACGATCATCATCAACAACGCCGATCGGTTCGGTCTGAGCGAACTGCACCAGCTTCGCGGGCGCGTGGGGCGGTACAAGCATCGCGCCTATTGTTACCTGCTGCTTCCGTCGGACCGCCCGGTGACGCCCATCGCGGCCAAGCGGTTGAAGGCGATCGAGGAATATTCGCATCTTGGTGCGGGGTTCAAGATCGCGATGCGCGACCTGGAGTTGCGCGGCGCCGGCAACATCCTGGGCCCGGAGCAGTCGGGTCACATCGCGACGGTGGGCTACGAAATGTATTGCCAGCTCCTGGAGGGTGCGGTTCGGCAATTGAAGAATGAGCCGAAGCCGATCGCGCCCGAGGCGCACATGGACATCGGCATTTCGGCGTTCATTCCCAGAACCTACATTCCGGCCGACCGGGCACGGATGGATGTCTATCGCCGCCTCACCCGCTGCAACAGCCTGGAGATGCTGGGTTGCCTCGAACAGGACATCAAGGACGCCTTCGGTGAGCCGCCGCGACAGGTGATCCTGCTGATGGCGCTGACGGAGGTGCGGCTGCTGGCGGGATTGTGGGGAATCGAGAGCATCATCCGCAAGGATCCCGATGTCGTTCTCACCGTGCGCGACGCATCGAAGGCGCAGATCGCGCTGACCGGCGCGCCGGGCAGCCTGCGGGTGATCGATCCCCGGACTGTTTACCTGCGAATGCCGGCCATTTATAACGAGTCGGAAACGTTGCTGATGGTGCTGCGCAATCTGCTGAAAGCCGCGCATGAGCGGCAGCAGGCGGGCGCGCCGGAGCCGCCTCCCGCGGCGCCGTCAGCGCCCGTGATCCGCCAGGCGCTGCCGGCGAGCGTGACGGGCAGGGGATAGAGGCGGTGATGGGACTCGAAGGCAACGAAGGGAATCGATCGCGTGACGGAGACAAGTCGAACCGAAGAACGGGGTTTCGCATCCGATGCCGCGGAACGCGGCGTCGCGGGCGCGGCGCCGGACGGCGCGCGCAATCGCGTCGCCGAGGCGCTGCTGGCCGCGGTGGATCGGATGCGGTGGCTGATCTTCATGCTGCTGGCATGCGCTTACGCCGCCGGTTTCACCGGGGTGTGGCGGATCGGATCGGACGCCTCGCTGTACATGTCCCTCGGTCGAAACCTCGCGCGGGGACTGGGCTACACCTACCAGGGGGAAGCCCATAACTGGGTCGAGCCGGGATTGCCGCTCGTCATTGCGGCCGCGTTCAAAATCTGCGGCGAGCATGGAGAGTGGGGGGTGCATATCGCCCTGCTGGGATTTGCGGCGGCGGGGTGATTTCGCGGGTATCCGCTTGAAGCCAGTACGAATG
>CAYUNS010000243.1:3248-3961 GCA_964446155.1 uncultured Tepidisphaeraceae bacterium
GGCGGCGGGGCTGGTCCTGGCTTACCACTTTTTCAAACGCCACGCCGATCGTCCGACCGCCGTGTTGATGGTGACGCTGCTCGCGCTCTGCGAGAACTTTTATCGGTTCGGATTCGAGGTGCGCACCGAAATGCCCTTCCTCTGCGGGGTGCTGCTGTTTCTGCTGGGATATGAAATCCTGCGCACGCCCGAGCGATCCATCGGTGGCGGCGGGGGTTCCCGTTTCGGCAACCTGTGGGGCAACGTCTCCCCCTGGTTCATGATGGCGATCGGCATGTTCACGATGATCGCGTTTCGTCCGGCGGCGATCACGTTCGTCGGCGCGGCGATGCTGGCGGTGGCGTGGCATCTGCTGTTCGGTCCGCAGCGGATGAAGCACGCGCTGGTCGGCCTGCTCGTCATCGGATGCTTTCTCAGTTTCCGGTTGATCGATCCGCGACGGGCCGATCCCGAGCAGCCGGTGTATCGCGAGTCGGTCCTGAAGGAATTGATCGCCCGTCCCAACTTTGTGATGACGCGCGCCGTCACCGTGTTCGGTCCCAAGATCGCGGAGGAACTGCTGCCCGGCTCGGTTTACTCGCTGGAATTCGGAGATGGGCTGGACACGGTGATGACGGTGGTCATTCTCGGTTCGGGGCTGATGCTCTTCCGCCGGAGAGTGCTCTGGGCCGCGTGGATCGCCGCGACGGTCGGGCAGACCCTGATCTGGTGGC
>CAYUNS010000244.1:0-3923 GCA_964446155.1 uncultured Tepidisphaeraceae bacterium
ACGATCGCCACCAACATGGCCGGTCGCGGCACCGACATCAAGCTCGCGCCCGAGGCCCACAAGGCCGGCGGGCTGCACGTCATCGGGACCGAGCGCCACACCGCCCGACGCATCGACAACCAGCTCCGTGGACGCGGTGGACGACAGGGCGACCCAGGCTCCTCACGCTTCTACGTCTCCCTCCAGGACGACCTCATGAAAATGTTCGCCGGAGACTGGACCATCCGCGTCCTCGGATGGCTGGGCATGGAGGAGGGAATGGCCATCGAGGACAAACGCATCAGCAAGGGCATCCTTCGCGCCCAGAAAAAGGTCGAGGAACGCAACTTCCTCGCCCGCAAAAACCTCCTCGAGTACGACGAGGTCATGGACCACCAGCGCACCAGCTTCTACGGCATGCGCCAGCAGGTTCTCGAGGGACGCGACGTGGACCAGATCATCTGGGAAATGATCGGGGACGCCATCGCCGACGCGGTCGATAAGTACATCACCCAGGATTACGTCGCCTCCGTCATCGCCGAATGGGCGCGCGTCAACTTCGAGATCACCATCGACCCCGAGGACATTCGCGGCATGCGCCGCATCGAGGATCTCGATGAGTACATCAAGAACACCGCCCGCAACGAGGCCTCGACCAACATCAACGCCACCCTCGGTGAGTTCATGGGCGAGGAGACGGACAATTCCGAATCGTGGGACCTCAAGGGCCTGTCCTCCTGGGCGATGAGCCGTTTCCAGGTGAACCTTCCGGCGGCGCAGATCCGGCGGATGAACGGCCTCGATGTCGAGGAGCAGCTTCGCGAGGCCGCGATCGAGCAGATCGACAAGCGCGACTGCGCCCCGTTGCTGAAATACCTCGAGCCGCTCTATGCCGAAAGCGAGCTGGCCGGATGGGCGCGCGACAAGTTCCTCATCGACATCAAGCCCGAGGCGTTCGTCGAGAACGCCGCCCACGGCGCGCGTCGCGACGCCGGGGAAATCGAGCGGCTCATCGAGGACCGCGCCCGGGCCGCCTATGCCAGACGCGAGATCGAGTATCCGATCGATCACGTCCTCACCTACGTTTCCGGAGGCGGGGAAGGCGCGGTGGAGAACCCCTACGCCGCCGACTATGTTCGCGGCTGGGCACGCGCCAAGTTCGGCGCCGATCTCTCGCTCGAACACATCGCCGCGCAGCCGCTGCGGCGGCTGCGCGATGAGCTGATCGGGCATCAGGAGCGGTTTCTCAACGATGGGAAGCTCGAACAGGAGGTCGATCAACTGATCGCCCAGTTCACCACCTCCGAGCAGCTCGCCACCGCCGCCAACGCGCGCTTCATGACCAACCTCACCCCCCAGGACCTGGACAACCAGACCCAGCCCAGCGACAAAACCCCGGTGCGCGTCTCCGACAACGACGGCGATGGGCGGATCACGGCGCGCGATCTGCTGCTCAATCACGGCCGGCGGTTCCTCCGCAAGGAATTGTCCGATCTCGAGCAGTTCGTCCTCATCCAGATTCTCGATCAGAGCTGGAAGGACCACCTGTATGCGATGGACATGCTCAAGGCCGGCATTGGGTTGCAGGCGTTCGCGGAGAAGGATCCGCGCGTCATGTATAAAAAGGAGGGTTACCGTTATTTCCGTGAGATGATGGCCGGGGTGCGCGACAAGGTCACCGACCTCATCTTCAAGGCCCGCGTGGTCGGTCAGGCCCAGGCCCGCAGCGCTTACAAAGAAACGGCCGCTGTGCATAGCGGGGAAACCGGATATGGTGTCAGTGAAAGTCTTCGCGCCGACACCACGGTGGCCGCGCAGAACACCAGTGAGTCGCCATCGGACCAGTCGCAGGGAGAGACCGTCCGGGTGAAGACCATCGTTCGCGACTCGCCGCGCGTCGGCCGGAACGATCCGTGCCCCTGCGGCAGTGGGAAGAAATACAAGAAATGCTGCGGCGTAAATGCGGAGTAGGATGCCTTGACCAACCGTGCCCGTTTCAAATGGGAGCATTACCTCGTGGCGCTGGTCTGCGCCGTGGTCATGTTCGCCGTGCGTCTGGTGCTCGACCGCTACGAGGTGCTGCCCGTCGCCAAGTTCCTGCTGCTGTCCACTCCGGTGGTTGTCGCGGGCTGGCTGGGGGGCTTCTGGCCGGGCATGTTCGCGACCTTCCTCTGCATTCTGGGCGCGGACTATTTCTTTCTCGAACCGACCGGAGAGTTTGATTTCTTCGGCTCGGGCGCGCTGCCGCCGCTGCTGATCTACCTCGTCCAGGGCGTCATCATCAGCGGGCTTGGGCATTCCCGGCAAAAGGCCCTGAATCAACTCGAACACCGCGTCGAGCGGCGCACCGGGGAACTGATGCGTTCCAACGAACAGCTCAAGCACGAGGTCATCGAGCGCCTCGCCGCCGGCGAGCAACTCGAAGCGATGAACGCCCGGCTGGAGATCAGCAATCGCGAGCTTCAGGATTTCGCCTCCGTCGCCTCGCACAGGCCTTTGGCGACCGTCTGCGCGTCAAATGCGGTGACTCCCTCGGGGAGGAAGCCACCGATTACCTCAATCGCATGCAGAACGCCGCCGAACGCATGCAGACGCTCATCAACGATCTGCTCACCTTCTCCCGCGTCACCACGCAGGCTCAGCCATTCCTGCGGATCGACCTCAACCGCATCGTCTCGGATGTCCTGAGCGATCTCGAAACCCGCATCGAGCAGGTGAACGCCATCGTCAAAGTCGAGGCGCTGCCCCGCATCGAGGCCGACGCGCTGCAGATCCGGCAGTTGTTTCAGAACCTGCTCGGAAACGCCCTGAAATTCGGAAAACCCGAGGTGTCCCCGGTCATCCGAATCCATTGCGCCGAACTCGACAACGAAGTCCGCATCCATATCCAGGACAATGGGATCGGGTTCGACGAAAAATACCTCACCCGTATTTTCACCGTGTTCCAGCGCCTGCATTCACGGGGAACCTATGAAGGGACTGGCATTGGACTGGCGGTTTGTCGTAGGATTGTCGAACGACACGGCGGGGAGATCACGGCACACAGCCGGCCGGGACAGGGCGCCACGTTCGAGTTCACCCTGCCCCGACGCCAAAACGATCAACCTGAAGGAGATGCCGGCGATGCCGAATCCTCTGAAACCCATCACGATTTTGCTTGCGGATGACGACGCCGACGACCGGATGCTGGCGCGCGACGCTCTGGCGGAAAGCCGCCTCGCCAACGATCTCCGCTTCGTCGAGGACGGCGAGGAACTGCTCGACTACCTGCATCGAAGGGGCAAATACGCCGATCCCGCCTCCTCTCCCCGGCCGGGCCTGGTCCTGCTCGATCTCAACATGCCCCGCATGGACGGTCGAGAAGCGCTCCGCGAAATCAAGGCCGAGGAGTCCCTGCGGCACATCCCCATCGTTGTCCTCACCACCTCCAAGGCGGAGGAGGATATCTATCGAACCTACAATCTCGGTGTCAATTCCTTCATCACCAAGCCCGTCTCCTTCGCGGGGCTGGTCACGGTCATGAAGGCGCTGGGGCGATACTGGTTCGAAATCGTCGAACTGCCCCCGGCGGAGAAGCACTGACCCATGCGGGAATCGAAGCGACGTTATGGCCGACCAAACCGTGAAAGTGCTGCTGGTGGAGGACGACGAGGATGATTTCATCCTCACCCGCCAGCTTCTACGTCAGGTTGGCGAACACAGGTATCACATCGACTGGGTTCATGACTTCAACGCCGGCATGGAACGCGCCTGTGCGGACGAGTTCGATGTCTGCCTGGTCGATTACCACCTGGGCGCGCGCGACGGCATCGAGTTCATCGGGCTGGCCTTGCGCAACGGCTGCCGCGCCCCGATCATCCTGCTGACCGGGCAGGGGAATCATGATCTGGATGTCGCCGCCATGAACGCCGGGGCGGCCGACTTCCTCAACAAGGGGCAGATCA
>CAYUNS010000245.1:0-3868 GCA_964446155.1 uncultured Tepidisphaeraceae bacterium
GGGTCGTGGATCGTGCTGGACTGGCGGAACGTGCCGGATGAGGACGGGTATCGCGTGGAGCGATCGACGAATGGGGTGGATTTTTTCCACCTTGCGGACACCGAGGATGAGAGAGCGCGTTACACGGACAAGACCGTGCAGGCGGGCGTGACCTATTTCTATCGCGTGCGGGCGTTCAACGCCGGGGGCGACGGCGCCCCCAGCGCCGTCGCGAGCGTGGGGATCGCGGTTTCACCGCCGCCGACGCCGTCCGATGGGCAATCGCCGTATCACGCAAGCCCCTTCTCGCCGGGCATGCGCATCGAGGCGGAGGATTACGATCTCGGCGGGCAGAGCGTCGCCTATTCCGATCACAGTTCGCAGAATTCGCTGGGGCATTATCGCGACGATGGCGTGGACATTGGATTGGCGGACGATGTCGATGGCGGATACACGGTGGGCGCGGCGCTCGCCGGCGAGTGGCTCGAATACACGATCAACGTCCCGACAAGCGGGCTTTACAGGATGGAGGCGCGGGTTGCGTCGTTGAGGGGAGGAGGCGCGTTTCACTTCGAGTTCGACGGTGTGCAGGCCGGAAGCGGGATGACCGTGCCCAACACGGCGTCGTGGAAAACGTTCACGACGATCGTCCAGGACATCCATCTCACCGCCGGGACGCAGGTGATGCGCGTCGTGTTCGACACCAACGGCGACGCCGGTACGACGGGCAATCTCAACTGGATGCGCTTCACGCCCGTCTCGGCCGAGCCGGAGCCGAGCCCCGGTCCCGAGCCGTCACAGGAATGGACGAAACTGTTCAATGGGCAAAACCTGGACGGGTTTTCCACGTTCATCGGATCAACGAAGAACCATGATCCTCGCGGTTATTTCAAGGTGGAGAACGGCGAGTTGCGCGTGCTGGACCTGGGGAATACGAGCGACGTGCTTGAATTCGGCTATCTCGCGACCAACGCGGAATACGCCGATTATCACCTGCGATTTGAATACAAGTGGGGCGAGGACAAATACGCTCCGCGGGAAAACGACAAGCGCGACAGCGGCGTGATGTTCCACCTGTTCGGCGCGGATCAGCTCTGGCCGGCAATGGTGGAGTTCCAGATTCAGGAAGGGGATACGGGCGATCTGTGGGTGTTGAACAACGTACACGTCTCGACGACGCTCGAGAGCATCAACGGAAGTCCCAAAAAATACATGGAAGGGGGCGAGGCGTACACGTTCAAGAACAGCCGCGTGGCGAAAAGCCGGAATGTCGAGAAGTCGGCGGACTGGAACATCGGCGAGATCATCGTCACCGGGGATGATGCGGTGTTCCTTCTCAACGGCGTCGTCGTCAACCGCGTGACCGACATTCGCGTGCCCGACCCCGACAACCCCGGCAAGTTGATTCCGCTCAGCAAGGGGCGCATCGCATTCCAGGCCGAGGGCGCGGAGATCGCCTACCGCAACATCGAAATCCGATCCCTCGCGCCGGCGCCTGCGCCGACGGGCGCGACGGCGCTCTTCAACGGCGGTGGTGTTTCGCAATGGAAGCCCGCCAACGGAAGCGGCGGGATCGCCTGGCCGGTCGTGGACGGAAACCTCACGGTGAAACCCGGATCGGGCGGCATCGCGACCGTGAACACCTACCGGGATTTCAAGCTGCATCTCGAAGTGAACGTCCCGCCCACGCTCGCGTCGCTCTCCGAGCAGGCTCGCGGCAACAGCGGGATCTTCCTGCAAGGCCGATATGAAATCCAGATTCTCGATTCCCATCAGCGCGCCCTTCAGGACGCGAACGACATGGGCGCGATCTACGGCGTGAAGAATGCCGACACCAATGCCGCGCTGCCGTCGGGCGCGTGGCAAAGCTATGACATCACCTTCCGCGCCGCGCGGTGGAACGGTGGCGTGAAGACCGAGGACGCGCGCGTCACCGTGCATCTCAACGGCGTGCTGATTCATGACGATGTGGCGATCCCCGGCAGCACCTTCACCGGCGCCGCAGAGGCGAATTCACCGGGATCGATCGTTCTGCAGGAACACGACAACGCGGTGCGGTTCAGGAACATCTGGATTCAGGAGTTGTAGCCGCTCATTCGCCCGCCGCGGGATTGGTCAGGCGCTGTTCGGCTTCCCTCGCGGAGAGGGAGCCTCAAGCCCGCTGTCGGGAGCGGCGAGATCGTCCGGCGGGATGGTCGCGACGACCTCCCGCCAATGCGGGCCGTCGGGCGCGACGGGAAGGGGGGACACGGCATGGTCCAGCGCCTCGACGCTGAACAGCCGGACCGTGCCGTCATCGCCCCAGGTTTCCTCGGGGATCAATCGCAGCGCCTGCGTCGTGACGCCGAGCGGCACGCGCGCCAGCCGCTGATAATTCTCCTCCTCGCGGTGTACGGTTTTCCAATTCCGCCCGTCGCGGATTTCGATGCGATATTTTTTCACCAGCGTGGCGGGGACGAGGCAGCGGGCGCCTTTTTGCGGATAGGAGCAGGGCATGCGCTTGTCGTTGGCGAGGTTGCTGTCGAAGACGATGCGCAGGCCGGCGACCTGCACCGGCGATTGCCAGGTGAAGGTGATTTGACTGCCGATTTTTCCGGTCCATGCGTGGGGGGCGTCGTCGCGATCGCGATCGAAGCCGTCGAGCAGCACCGGCGCGGGCGCGCCGTCGGCGTCGAGCGCCGCGCTGCGCGACAACTCACTGATCGGCTTCGTGAAGCCGGGCAGAAAGCAGTCGTCGTCCATGAGGATCGCCTGAAGCTCGCGCAGGCGCGCGCCCGACGACAGCGCCCGCGGCGCGCACCCATGCCGCACGCACAATGCCGCCGCCGTCCCCGCGGCCTGGCCGAGGATGGCGCAGGTTCCCATCACCCGCGTCGAGGACAACGCCGCGTGCGTGACCGAGATGTTGCGCCCCGCGAACAGCAGGTTGGCGATGTTGCGCGAGTACAGTGAACGATACGGAATGCCGTAAGGCGATGGCGCCGGATGGAAGATCGTCGGCTTGCCCGGATAGAGCAGCCCCGCCGGGTGATGGTCGTCCATCGACCATCCGCCATACGCGACGGTGTCGTCGAATCGACCCTCGGCGCGCACGTCGTTCTGCGTCAGCACATGATCGCCGACATAGCGGCGGTTCTCTCGCTTGCCGGGCAACGATCCGATCCATTCGATCGCCCAGTTTTTCGATTCCTCTCGCTCGGGCGCGTGGTTCTTGATGTAATCCCAGATGCCGTAGGTCACGCGCATGAGCTGATCGCGGATCGCCTCGGCGTCCTTGATCGTGTCCTGCAATCCGCCCAGCTCGATCCACCAGAAATTGTGCGCCCGCACGCCGCCCATGCGGTTTCGCACATCGTCCGGGGAGGTGAATTTGTATGCCCATCGCGGCGGGATGAACGGCTGAGGCTCATCGGTCTTGCGAAGCTGGATGAGCAGCGAGTTGCCCATCGTCTTCTCGTCGGCGTGCCGCGGCTCGATGTCTTCGTTGAATTCCGATCGCGCCTCGCGCCCCGTGCGGAATGCCGCGCCCGTGAGCGGCGCCAGCACGCTGTCGCCGGAGCAGTCGATGAACTGCCCGGCGCGGATCGTGTGCCAGGTTTGCGTCGTGAGCTGCCACGCCTGGATGGAGACGATGCGATCGCCGTCCATCTCGGCATCGGTGCAGGAGCAGTTCATCAGTGGCGTGAGGTTGGGCTGGAAGAAGACCTTGCCGTAGAGCACGCCGTCCCAGACGGAATAGTTGAGCGAGGGGTTGCGATGACAGTTTTCGAGCTGGATTTCCTCGAGGATGCCGGTTTCCTTGTTGTTCTTCCCGTGCGCCCCGCAGATCCACATGCGCACCGTCCTGGTCCACGACCGTCCCGTTTTCGGTGGCAACGCCTCCTCCGAG
>CAYUNS010000246.1:0-3685 GCA_964446155.1 uncultured Tepidisphaeraceae bacterium
ATTTTGTGTCGGACGGTGATGTCCGGAGCCGAGGGGGCTTGTTTCAGATGTGCCGGGTGGGATGCTTCAACGGGCGATGATTCGCCGATGCCTCAAACACCGTTTTCAGACGAAGCCCATTGTCAGTCTCGCAGACCGATTCACTTTGGGGTGGGAGAGTGTTGTCAGACGGTCATGCCGCTGTCGGCGTCGGCCTGGGCCTGGGCTTTCATGGCGTCCCATTCCTCGAGGGTGATCATCGCCTCGCGCGCCTGGGAGCCTTTGTACTCGCCGACGAGGCCCGCCGCCGCCATCTGCTCGATGAGGCGCGAGGCGCGGCTATAGCCGATGGTGAGACGGCGCTGAAGCAGCGAAACGCTGCCCCGTTTCGTCTCGAGCACGACGCGCACCGCATCGTCGAAGAGTTCATCGCGCTCCTCCTCACCATCCCCGCCGAGCGAAGTCTTGATCTGCACCAGCTCCGGTTCGTATTGCGCGTCGGCCAGTCCTTTGACGAGCTTGACACTGTCGCGGATTTCCTTGTCGTCGATGTACGTGCCCTGCGAGCGGATCGGCTTGCTGGCGCCCGGCGGCAGGAAGAGCATGTCGCCCTGGCCGAGGAGCAGGTCGGCGCCGTTCTGGTCGAGGACGATGCGGCTGTCCATCTTGCTCGCGACGCGAAAGGCGATGCGCGAGGGCATGTTGGACTTGATGAGGCCCGTGACGACGTTCGCCTGTGGGCGCTGCGTCGCGAGGATGAGATGGATGCCGACGGCGCGGGATTTCTGCGCCAGCCGGACGATGAAGCTCTCGACTTCCTTGCCGCTGGTCATCATCAGGTCGGCCAGCTCGTCGATGATGATGACGATGTAGGGAAGATGTTTGGGGATCTTCGCCTCCTCCTCGGGGGTCTTGGGATCGAAGCGTTCGATCAGCTCCTCGTGGGTGAGGCTGTTGTATCCCTTGATGTTGCGGACGCCGGCCTCGGCGAGGAACTCGTAGCGCTCGTCCATTTTCTCGCAGGCCCAGTCGAGGACCGAGGTGGCCCGGCCGGTCTCGTTGATGACGGGACACATGAGGTGCGGAATGTCCTTGAACGGCGCCATCTCGACGACCTTGGGATCGACAAGGATCAGCTTCACCATGTCGGGGCGCTGCATGTACATGATCGACATGATGATCGTGTTGATGCAGACGGACTTGCCCGATCCAGTGGTGCCGGCGATGAGGCAGTGGGGCATGGCCGCGAGATCGGTGATGAGCGGCTCGCCGCTGGCGTCCTTGCCGAGATAAAGGGGGATGGACATTTTCCGCGTGGCCTCGGGCGCGAGCTGCATCAGCTCCTTGAGGCGCACCTTTTCCTTCTGCTCGTTGGGCACTTCGATGCCGACGGTGTTCTTGCCTGGCACGGGCGCGACGATGCGCACGGATTCGGCGCGCAGCGATCGCATGATGTCGTTGCTCAGCGCGGTGATCTGCGACACCTTGATGCCGGGGGCGAGGCTGATCTCGTACATGGTGATGACCGGTCCGGTGTCGATCTCGACGACGTGGGCGTCGATGTCGAACTCCTTGAGCGCCTGCTCGAGGATGGCGGCCTTCTCACGGACGAATTTTTCCTGGCTTTCGACGTAGCCGTGTTCGGCGTCGGCGAGCGCTTCCCACTGCGGCAGATGATATTCGCCGAGTTCCTTCGGCGGGGGGGGAGGCGGGGAGACCTGCCGCGGCTTGAGCATGCTCGGGAGGTTGACGATGATGTCCTTGCGAATGACCGCCGGCTGATGCGCGGGAGGGGCCGCCTCCCCTTCTTCGGCAACGACGAATTCGGGCGATTCCTCGGCGGGAGGGATCGTCGCCGGCTCGGACGGGCCGGGATCGGCCTCGTCGATGAAGGCGGCATCCACCGCCGCGGGCGCAGGCTCATCGTTGTCGTAGCTCAGGTCGATTTCATCCGACTCACCCCCCGAGCGATCGAGCTTGAGAATGACCGGCGGCTTGAGGTCTTCTTCGTCTTCCTCATCCTCCTCGTTCCGTTTGCGCGAGGCTTTTCCCGTCGCCCTGGACGCCTTGGGCCGAGTGTCGTCCCGCGTCACGAATCCGAATCGCGGCAGCGATGGCAGCTTGGGCAATTCGGGAAACCGGAAGTTGAATCGCAGGTTCGGCGCCCGCTCCCGGACATTGGCGATCGCGTGCGTCACCAGTCCCGGCGTGCGGAGGACCAGGTCGTCGGCCGCGAGCAGCAGGCCGACCATCAGCGCCGTCACCAGGATCAATCGCGTGCCGACGGTGTTGAAATGCGATTGCAGAAAGCTCGACGTGCCGATCCCCAGCACGCCGCCGTGCCCTTCGGGAAATCCGTCGAGAGAGCCGGGCTTGAGATTGTGAACGATCGCCGCGAACGCGATGGACAGCAGCATCAGCCCCACCGCGCGCAGCCAAAGATCACCGACGCGATTCTGAAACGCCCACAGCGCCAGGCAGACCCCGGAGAAGAATAGGATGGGGAACGTTCCCTGTCCGATCGCGAGAAACAGGTAATAGGCGATGAACGCTCCCGCCGCTCCGCACAGGTTCTGAACCGGCTGGTACGGATAGACCTGATGGCTCGGCCAATCGGTCGCCTGAAAGCTGCCGACGGCGAGCAACAGGAAAATCCAGGTGGCGATCGCCACGAACAGAATGCTTCGTCGAAGATGGTTGGTTCGTTCCATGGATGCTGAAAAGTGCTGGCTTGGCGGTTGCTGGTGGCCGCCGTGGTCAAGACAACCCGCGACTTCCGGTCGGCAACCGCAATAACGGCCTCACGCTCCTGTATGCCCGAATCCCCCGGTTCCTCTTTTCGTCTCATCCAGTTCCCGGACTTCAACCAACTCCACCTTCGGGACCGGCAGGATGAGCATCTGCGCGATGCGCATGGCCCGTTCGACGGTGAAAGAGGATGGACCGAGATTGATGAGGGGGATGAACACTTCACCGCGGTAATCGCTGTCGATCGTGCCGGGCGTGTTGATCATGGTGACGCCATGCTTGCTCGCCAGCCCGCTGCGCGGGCGCATCTGGGCCTCGTATCCTTCGGGGACCGCCATGGCGAATCCGCAGGGGATCAGTCGGATCTCGCCGGTTTGCAGAGTCACCGGATCGTTCACCGCCGCATGGACATCGAAGCCGGCGGCATGTTCGGTCATCTTCAGCGGCAACGGCAATCCATCGCCGCTCGGCGTGCGTTTGATCTTTACAGTTATCGGATGCGGCACGGGCTTTTCTCCAGTCCTGTCGGGCCATGGCGGCCCGCTGAACTGGTTATCGGCCAACCGTCGCTTTTCTCACCAGCAAAGCGCCTTTCTCTCCGCAATGGGATCCCGGCCGGCTTTGTTTGCCAATGAAAAAAGACCGGAACGATGGCGTTCCGGTCTTCATTCAGATGGATTGGATTCAGCCAGGCGGGTTCACCCGTTCTTGGGCGGCTGCTTGGCTTTCAGCCAGGGCATCATGGCCCGTAGGCGCCGGCCGGTGACTTCCACCGGATGGTTGTTGTCGGCTTCATAGAGACGATTGAAATTCTTCAGCCCGCCTTCATATTCAGCCCGCCATTCCCTTGCGAACTGACCCGACTGGATCTCGCTCAGGATTTTCTTCATCTCGGCCTTGGTCTGCTCGTTCACCACGCGCGGGCCGCGGGTGAGATCGCCGTATTCGGCGGTGTTGG
>CAYUNS010000247.1:0-3631 GCA_964446155.1 uncultured Tepidisphaeraceae bacterium
CCCCTGTCTACAGTGCGATGAAAATCGGCGGGAGACGGGCCTATGACCTGGCTCGCCGGGGGCAGGCGGTGTCGCTCGCGGCGCGCACGGTCCGCATCGACGAAATCGAGCTGCTCGATTTCGACTGGCCCGCGGCGTGCATCCGCGTCTCCTGCGGGCGGGGGACCTACATTCGTTCGCTGGCGCGGGATCTTGGCGAGAGGCTGAACACGGGCGCCTACCTCACCGCGCTGCGCCGCACGGCCATCGGTCCCCACACGGCAGACGAGGCGGCGACGATCGAGCGACTCGAAGCCGACGGCATCGCGAAACACCTGCTCCCCCTGCCGGCGGCGTCGGATTGATCGACCGAATCCCCCGAACGACCCCGCCGCGGGAACGCGCGATCACTTCGGGATGCGGACGGTCGCCTTCAGGCCTTTCACTGATGGCTCGATCTGGTACTACAGCCGCGGATGTGAATTGGGTGCTCTTGCCTGGCAGTGACGCGCTTCGCTCGGGCGTTGATAACTTCAGGGGCGGGAAGGGGTTCGCTTCGAGAAATGGAGCGTTGATTGAGGTAAATGAACCTTCCATTCGCGCGAATGGAAGGCGGCCTCGTTCGAGGCCGACGTTCCCTCGACCAAGTCCGCCCCGGCCCCGCGCAAGGGAAACTTTGCCTTGCGCAAGGGAGACTTTGCCTCGCGCGAGGGAAACTTTGCCTTGCGCAAGGGAAACTTCCCCTCGCGCGAGGCCGAGCCGCCCTGGCGCGTGGCCGGCTTCGAATCTCGCGCTTCCAACCTCAACTGGCGCTCTTTCAACTCCGCAGTGATGTAGGGCGGGACGGCAATCCCGCCGCAATCGCCAACTCAGCTTGCCCTGCGGACACCCGCTCTCGCCCTATCCGGCATTGAACTTGTACGCATGATTCCTTTGCTCCTTGTACTTCTTCAAGGAAATCACTCAATCCGGGGTGAATTGGCCGGTCACCCGAACCTTCGGCAGACTCACGCCAATTTGAAAAATCGTTTCCTACAGCAATTTTGCGTACCGAGCCATTCTCAAACTCGAACACAATTTCAACCTCAGCGGTCCACTTCCCCGCTGTCCCCCACCCGACCCGTCGCTCGAAATCCTCCAGAAAACCCGCCAGCCACCTCGCTTGCACGGCATCATTCAATTTGATGGTTCTGACTAGAGCGTATTGTGAACTTTAGGCCACTCCGATCATCATGAGCCGACGCAGCATGACGCAGGCGAAGGCGATGAAATGAAAGCCAGTGAGAACTTGAGGCAACCGTTCATAATCACGCGCCAGCCGGCGGAAACGGCTCATCCAGCCGAACGATCGCTCCACCACCCAACGCCGCCTTCACCTCAGCAAGACTGTTCGCGCGCTCGACGGGCATCAACTCAACACATCTCTCATACGTGACCTTTTTGCCGAGTACCGTTGCAAACAGGAACACGCTGTTAGCCGCGCAATCGAAAGTAGCGGTCCCACGACTGCCGACAACGGCGATGTCGGTGTTGGCTCCGCTAACATCTTCACGAACGCCGACTGGAGCGCTCGCGGATAGCGAAATCGATTCAGCATATTGAGATATGGCCCGTCCAATACTCGCGGGCGTGGTCGGGATGGCCGCCCGTGTGGTCGGTGCCGTGGTTGCCGCCACCGTTATGTAAGAGGTGCCGTTCACGTGATCGGTCACGTGCGTGTTCGTTGGCATCTCAACATCAAATGCCGCCAAATGTAATTCGGCGACCGACAATTCGGATAGTTTGAAAGAGGCACCAGAGAACGCTATACGGCTTGGATACCACATCCCGTCGGCGACTTGAACGAGATCATCAAGTTCCCAATCGGCGATCATTTTCTGGTCGCTGCTCCTGGTCAATTTCATTCTTATCGGCAGGAATGATCGATCTGGACATACCCACAGCTGAATCGTGCCAGATCCTTTTAACACGACACCCGATAGCTTTACGGCAGACAGGCCATTCACATCAACTTTCTGGTCTTCGACTTCGACCCGGGATTCGGGCTCAATGATCATCTGATGGTATGGACTCTTGACGCCAAACCCATAGATATAGCCCTCAGGTTTTAACGAATCGAATTCATCTTCATGAAGGCCCGGACGTATCACCGCGTTGGCGGCGTATCTCTTCGTCGGAGTACGATCCAGCACTATCGTTGACGTGCCGTTAAAAGCTACAATTTTGTCCTTTCCTCCTCCTTCATCCTTCCCCTCAACCCTATAGGCATACTTTATGTCCTGAAAGCGCCACCCTTCTGAATACTTTGCTGCAAACCGACCGACTACGTGCATTTCCTTTTTGGATGTGGCATCGTTGCCCACGATCGGGAAATGGCACTCGTATTCATAGCTCACGTCGGTAAGCTGTGCCTGGGCGGCAGCCATGGCGGCTGCTATTGTCTTTATAGAGTATTCAACGCGTTCCCGATTTTCTGCGAAACATGGACTGATCGACAATGATATTGACAACACTACCAAAGCAACACAGCTTGCGGCAGAGGAATAGTCATTAAGGCGCATTCCAGCTCCCTTAAAACATCACTCAATTTCGACGAGACGACTCCATCCTGACGCGGAACCGTCACGAAAAAGTCGAGCCGCTAGTTCGAACAAGTCGGGTACGTCGCAGTCGCTGAGCAGTTCGGAGCACCGGTGGCCGTAGGATCCTGAATACAAGCGCCAGCACCGTGGCGCAGACAATCGCGCACACCGACTTTATAGTGCAGATTCTGGGAAACATAGTATCTCCTAATTGCGACGCGTGATAGATCCATAACAATTTCACCGTCGCCCGAAATTGTCATGGCTTGTAATTCGAGAAAGCATAGCGAATCTCGCTTGTTCTCTGTTCGCCTTGGGTTTAACACAGATGATGCTACTTGGTATTGGCCGGATGGGTTTGTGCATTCCCAGCCCTTTGGCCACGTTCAAGAGCAGTTTGCCGGTATCGCGTGACATGCATCAGTGCCATTGGGTTTGCAGATGAGTTCCGCAGCGCCTCATAATATTGCTCCGTCTCATCGACCTTTCCACATTGAAGCATCGCCATGATCAACACGACAAGTGCATCCGTAGCGTGGTGATAGCCCTTTGTTGAAGCACTCGATTCAAGAAACGGCAATGCTTCCTCAAATTGACCAACTCCATACAAGACCAACCCTTGTACCCATTGCATTTCCACCCTTTGTTTCGCGTCCGGCTTCATCTTAACGTCATTGGCTAAACTCGTGATTTCAGCCAGTGCCATGTCATTCCTGCCTTGGAGATAAAGCGCACCTGCAAGACTGGTCCTAGCCGTCACAATCATTGGATGCGTTTCCGGATATGTGCGAAGGTAGACCTTCATCCCGGTTTCAAGCGCCTCCCCCTCTCGCATCCGCCACATCACTTTGTGCTCCCAGGCCATCGTCATCCTGGCCAATTTCATCGCCTCCGGCGAGCCGCGTTCAAGGGTTTGGGCTTCTACTAAGGCCCGCTGGACCATACGAGCACACCATGGCTGTAGAATCATGGCGTTCTCCACTTTATTTCCGTGCGCCCCCGTCGCCAGGAAGATCAGTTTGTTGCCGATCTGGTACAACTCGGCGGCGGACAGTTTTGAATTGGCCAGT
>CAYUNS010000248.1:0-3574 GCA_964446155.1 uncultured Tepidisphaeraceae bacterium
ATCGTCCTTGTCTCCGCCGACGATCTCGATGGACTTGACGTGATTCTTCTGGAAGAAGTATTGCTTTCGGTTGAAGCCGACGAGGTATTCATCGTCGCCGTGTCCGCGCACGATGATGTTGTTCTCGCTGGACTTGCTGCCGATGATCTTCAGCACGCCGCCGCTCAGTTCGACACCCTCGCCGCCGCTGGGCGGGGTTGGGGTTGGAGCGGGCGTGGGGTTGGTGGGGGCCGGGTTGGAGGATCCGCCGCCGTTGTTGCCGCCGCCGGAGACGACCTTGCCGTTGATGGTGTTTTTCCCTGATCCGGCAAAGACGCTGTCGTTGGTGTTGTTGGTGGTGATGGTGTCATCGCCATCGCCGCCGTAGACGATGTCCTTGCCGTTTCCGGCGTCGATGGTGTCGTTGCCGGCCTCGCCGTGGAGTTCGTCGTTTCCGCCCCGTCCGTCGATGTAGTCGTCGCCGTCCCCGCCGTAGATCTTGTCGTTCATCTTCCCGCCGAAGAGCCGGTCATTGCCCTTGCCGCCGTAAATGGTCGCGGGGACCGGCGTGTTGGGATAGACATCGATGAAATCATCTTTATCCCCGCCGATAATTTTAATTTCTTTTACCGCACTAACCGCGAAGTACCTTCGCGTGTCATTATCTCCGACGATGTACTCTGTTTTTTCAGAGTTCATCCGGACAATCAGATTGTTGGGGCTGTTGACATTGCCCGTAACCGTGAGAAGGCCGTTGCTCAGGCTGGCCGAAAGAAGCTGACGCTGCTCGAGCGCTTCGACGCTCGCCGTCGCCAAAAAAGGGTCTCCGTATCGGGTCAGGCCATCGACAGGCTGCGCGGCTCGTCCAATGAACTGCCGTGAAGCTGAAGAGATTGCCGCCGCATGGGAAAAAAGCTGGGCGCAGAATCTGCCTACACGTTTCCGTGGTGACATCACAATCCTCGGTTGGGGTGTACTCAGGCAATATCACAGAGATACGCAAGGCGAAGCCAGCCCGTCGGCTTCACGACCTCCGACATTGCAGGGGCCTGATTACGGGACGTAGGAAAGAACTTCAAGTTGGAAAACCCCGAAAAGGAAGTTTTTTTCCTTCATCTTCCCTAAATCACCACTATTTCTGCCGAAATTTGCCATGATCGGCCACTCCGTCGCATCCCGAGGCGCGATCCGCCTACCATTTTCATGTTTTTCCATCCCAATCGCCTTCCCATTCGATCAGGTTGGGGATTTTTATCATAAACCATTATTGAAAATGTGGTTATGATCTAAAATACGATCGGGAAACTCGGTTTCTCCGCCAAGCGGTAAATCCGGCGCTACCGTGTTGGCTTCGCTTCATTTATAATCCCGCTTATGGATGATTTGATTCGTAAACAACTGGTCCCCGGCGTGAAGGTGAAGGTCACCCAGCAGATCGCCGGTCCGAACTATGCCTGGTCCAGCGCGGTGCAGGGCACGATCGTCAACTACCAGCAAAAGCAAACCGGAAGCTGGTATGCCCATTCCAAGGATGACAAGCTCTGGCTCGATCGTCTGCGGCTCCGCAAGGCGGACGGCGAGTTGACCACGCTCAATCTCGATGAATATTCCCACATCGAGATCGAACCCCCGATCGAACCCGACAAGGCCAATGCCGGCGGTCTGCCGGCCTGATGTTCTTGCCCGGAAGGGGGATCGAATCCATGTCCAGGCTCGATCCGCGAGCTTGTCCGCGCAAGTTCCAATCTGCCGTGTCGTTGACACTGCGGTTGAACCTGGATGACTGCGGCGATGCGCTGTTCATGCTGTTGCACGCCTCTTCCTCCGCGTCCTCACCGCGACATCGCCGCATCATTCACATAGAGTATGCCGCCGCCGCTCTGCCCGATGGGCTGAGGTGGTATGAAAGCTGACGGACCGGATCGCGCGGTCCTCATCCCGCATTCGGAAGAGAAAGCCGGCGGTTCGCCACCACCTGGCATTTGGGAGTGATATGGCAAACGTTCAAACTCCGATGATCGGCACATGGACGGTGGATGTGAAAGGAGTTCGTCCGTTCACGATCCACGGCGATCTCTATTTCGAGCTGCACGCCTCGCGCGCGGGGACGGAGGAGATTCTCGCCATTCGGGTTCCCCAGCACGCCTTCGCCGCCGCTCCCCAGCTCGGCCAGCGCCTCGAACTCACCTTTCTCATGGGCCAGGTCACCACGGTTCGCGATCTGTAAAAGCGTCATCGCATTTGGGTCGCCGGGCATCGCCCGCGTCATGGGATCGCGCATTCCCGGTGATGACCGGCCGATGGGGTCGTGATCTCATGTTCCGACGAAAGCGATGATTTGACCGCGCCCGATCGAGTTGGCAGAATGAAGCCACTTCATGCGGTTGATGGATGAGGACCGCGCCAATTCGAAAGGAGTCACCTCATGGCCAACGATGTCGCCGCTCCCACGAGCGCCCCGTCACTCCCCGCGACCCTGCTTTTCCAGAAAGCCCACGCCCGGATGCTCTCGCTCGCCCGGATCGATGAACAACTCGCGACTTTGATGGACCAGCGCCGCAAGTTGCAGGAAGAGCTTCGTGCCGTGCAGGCGCAGATCAACGAGGAGTTCGATCGCACGATGAAGCTGTCGGAGGAGGCTCCGGCGAAGCTGCTGGCGCGGATCGCCGACACGGCCAAATCCGAAAAACCCGAAGGCGAGTTCAACGGACGCCTTGCCGCTTCACTTCAGTGAGGCTTCCCGCACGGTCGCGGCTGGGTGGCTCATCGCGATGTCCGCCAGCGCGTCGGTGGCGTATTTCACATCCTGCTTGCTGAGAAACGGCCCAAAGCTGAATCGCGTCGTGCCCCCGCAGGCATGCGTACCGAAGGCCTGGTGCGCCAGGGGCGCGCAATGTATTCCCGGACGGGTCAGGATGCCGTAGCTCGTCTCGAGCACCGCCGACAGCTCCGCCGGATCGAATCCCTCCATTCGCACGGAGAACACGCCGATCCGATTCCGAACGCCCTGCGGTCCGTAATAGGTCAATCCCTCGATGCCGCTCGCGCCGTCGATGAACATGCGCACCAGGTCCAGTTCCTCGGCCGCGAGTTGCTCGACCGTCTTTTCCAGCACCCATTTCACCCCTTCGCCCAGGCCGATGATCCCGATGGCGTTGTGGCTGCCGGGTTCATATTTGTCGGGCAGAAAATCCGGCTGGCGATCATTCTCGCTGATCGACCCGGTTCCGCCCTCCTGGGTGGTCCGCAGGATCGTTTCGATGCCCGGCCGGACATACAGCAGCCCCGTGCCCAAAGGCCCAAGCAGCCCCTTGTGTCCCGGCGCCGCGAGCAGGTCGATGAGGTCGGCCTGCACATCGATCGGCACATGCCCGGCCGATTGCGCCGCATCGACGATGAACGGCACTTCGCATTCGCGCGCGATCGTCCCGATCTGACGGATCGGCTGCACCGTTCCCGTCACGTTGCTGACGTGGGTGATCGCGATGAGCCGGGTGTCCGGGCGGATGGCGCGTCGAATGGCCTGGGGATCGACCAGCCCCTGGGCATCCACTTGCGGCGCGATCTGCCGCGCATCGTAGCGGAGTTGGAGAGC
>CAYUNS010000249.1:0-796 GCA_964446155.1 uncultured Tepidisphaeraceae bacterium
TGCGCGAATATTTCGATATGACCGAGATGCAGTTTTTCAGCGCCTGGCCGTTGAAAGTGCTGGTGGCGTTGCTGGTGCTGAACCTGGCGGTGGTCACCTGGACGCGCATCCCGCTGACCCCGCCGCGCTATGGAGTGTGGGGCATTCATACGGGCATCATCCTGCTCGTGGTGGGGATGGCGCTGCATTACACGTTCAAGGTGGAAGGGCAGACGCTCATCTTCAAAGGGCGAACGGTCGGTCATTTCTACGACAACACCGAACGGACGCTCTACATCAAAACCAGCGGGCTGCCGCCGACCGGACATGCGCTGCCGTCGCTGCCACGATTTCAGACGCATCCAGCATTGCCGTCGTCGGCGAGGCGGTTCGATCGGGACGATCTGAGGAACATCGAGCCGTATATCGCCGTTCGCGACAGCGACACCGGCAGGATCACCCGGCGGAAGATCGCCGAGATGCTCGAGCTGCCCGATCCGATCACCATCGACGTGATCGGTTATCACCGATACGCCAACATTGTCACCGATTACATCGCCGATCCGTCGTCCAGCCAGTCGGGGTTGCGGCTCGAGTTGACCGATCCGCACGGCGGGGCGCCTTCGGAGGCGTGGCTGGTCTCGGACGGGTCGGGCGCGACGGGCACGTTCGGCGGGGTCGAGTTCGAGCATCGCCACATCGCCGATCGCGCGGCGGCCGACGCGCTGGCGGCGACGGCGGCGCGCGTGCATCAGCTCACCGTCACCAGCGGGGGGCAGGCCAGAACGCTCACGGTCGAAATCGGCGGGAGCTATGA
>CAYUNS010000249.1:806-3549 GCA_964446155.1 uncultured Tepidisphaeraceae bacterium
TGAGATCGACGACACGGGGTACACGCTCGTCATCGAGCGGTTCGATCCGGCCTGGCCGATGTTCGGAACGAACGAGATCGTGCAGGCGCTGACCATGCGGATCATCTCCAAGTCCCCCGCACCGCAGCGGGAGTTTCGGCGCATGGTGCTGCATGGGCATGCGCTGCAGACCGACTTCGCCCTGGATGCACAGGATGCCGGACCGATGGGCAAACGCCAGACCGAGCCGATCGATCCAAATCTCCAGATCGATTATGTCTTCAACGACTCCCTTCGGCTGCTGCCGCGCACGGCGGCGCAGAAGCATCTGCTGATCACCACGGACCAGGATGGGATTCTGCATGTCCGCGCCGCATTCGATCAGCCCGTGCTGGTCGAAAATCTGCGCTCGGGCGCGTCGATCGAACTGCCCCACGACGAGCACGGCCACGGTGTCATGGTGAAGATGGAGCGCGTGAACCACGTTTCACGCGAGGAACGAATCGTCGATGTGCCCATCGCCCGGCGGAATCGCCAGGAGGACACCATGGGCGTCATGCAGGTGATCGTGCTGCGCGTTCGCAACGGCAACTGGTCGCGGGAGCTTGCGGTTCCCTATTCGCAATACGCGGCCGACGTGAACTGGAGCAGCCCGTCGGTCACGATCCCCGGCACGCGAGCGACGCTGGCGTTTCAACTGGGCAACACGCACTTCGATCTGCCCGCCAGGCTCACGCTGGAGGATTTCGAGCTGGTCACTTATGCCGGCGGCAACGCGAACAGCGGCATCTTTCGCGATTTCAAATCAACGCTGACGATCGAAGATCCTCGCACGGGCGAAAAGGTGACAGACGTGGCGCACCTGAACAGCCCGATTTATTTCGACAACGGCCGATGGCTGTTCTTCCAGTCGGCCTGGGATCCGGACGGGCAGCGCTGGAGCGTCATCGGCGTGGGCAACCGCCCGCACGTGTGGACGATGGTCGCGGGCTGCGTGCTGATGTTCGTCGGCTTGATGTACGCCTTTTACCTCAAGCCGATCATCATCCGGCGCATGAAGCGCAAGGCGCTCGATCGGGCCAGGGCGTCAGGCAAATTAAAGGAGCGCGACGCGGAGCCGGTGGCGTCGTAGCGCGGGGCGATCCGGCGGCGGGGGATGACCGTCACGACAATGGCAATGGTGGATGAACCCATGAAACGTCTCCTTCTCGTTTTTTCGCTGATCGTCCTTTCCTTCGCTCCGCTCGCCGGCGCGAAGGAAGCCTCGTTCGCCGACAGGCTGGACCTCTCTCCGCTGCAAAGCGTCTCGGTGCAGGATCAGCAGACGCTGAAGACGTTCGACAGTTATGCCCGGCAGACGGTGGCGGCGATCACGCACCGCAAGGCGCTGCGGGATGAATCGGCGGCGTATCTCGTGCTCGACATGTCGTTTCGTCCGGCGAAGTACCGTTCGCAAAACATCATCTACATCAAGCACGTGCCTCTTCGCCAGGATCTTGCGGAGCTGGAGTCGTTCGATGAACAGGAAAAGCAGCGCATCATTCGGGAGGGGACGATCTCGCTGCAAACATGGATGCGGGCGGATGTGCTGAACCTGATGCGCGACATCCAGGCGTCGGCGGTGCATAAGGCGAGGTCGATCCAGGAGGTCGATCGTTCGGCGGCGATGCTCGGGCAACTCATCATGCGCGGGCCGGGCTTCATCCCCGCGCGGTTGATCGCGCCCGCGAGCGACGATCGGGAGAAGGACCATGAATGGCGGACGCTCAACGAGGTGGCGGGCAATATCCCCTCGTGGGCGGAGGCGTCCGCCGCGGCCGGTCACGCCTTACCCGCGCCGCTGCCCGGTTATGACGGCCGCCTGCTGGAGCAGATCGCCCAGTCCGCGTATCACCTGATGGCGGCGTGGCGGGAGGAGGACGCGGCGGAGGTCAATGCCCGGATCATGGCGCTCTCGCAATATCTGCCGCAGGTGAATCCCGAGCGATATCCGTCGCAATTCAAACGCGACGCCGAGGTCGCGTACAACCGCCTCGCGAAGCTGACCATTCCCGGCGCGGCGCTGTATTTCATCGCCTTCGTGATGTTTCTTCTCGGGGCGCGTTCCGGGGTGATCGGCATGCGCCTGTGGGGACTGCGCATTTTCGTCCTCGCCTTCCTGGTGCATACGCTGGGGATCGGGGTGCGCTGGTGGCTGGTCGAAAAGAGCGTGGGCAACTGGTTCGAATCGATCCCGATCAAGAACCAGTTCGAGAGCGTGCTGTTTTCCGCGTGGTTCGGGGCGTTGGTGGGGCTGGCGCTGGAGATTCGTCGTCCTCGCGGGGTGTTCGGGGCGGCGGCGGCGTTCGTGGGATGGATGTCGCTGATCGCGATTTTCGGCGCGCCGTATGTGGCGGGGCGCGAGATCGGCGGGGAAATCGGGCAGGTCGCCGGCGTGCTGATGAGCTACTGGCTATACATTCACGTCACCATGGTCGTCGCCAGCTACGCGCTGATCGGCATGAGCTTCATGCTCGGGGTGTGGTGGCTGATCCGGTATTACGGGCACTACCGGACCATTCGCAAAGCGCCCGCGAGGCGGATTTCCGCGGATGCCGCGCAATGGGACGCGCTCCCGGGCGCCTCCGGCGGCGGGGCGGTGGCGATGACCTTCGCGCAAACCCTGGCGATGATGCTCTTCGTGCCCCGGTCGCGCGTCGCCGTTCAGGCGAGCGAGTCCGCCGCCGACGCCGAGGCGAGCCTTCCGCGGGAGGTGAAAGTCAGG
>CAYUNS010000250.1:0-3543 GCA_964446155.1 uncultured Tepidisphaeraceae bacterium
CTGTATGGGCCACATCGCCTCGTTTCATCGGTCCTTCACGGCCGCGAATGGCGGGGGATTCCACTTTTCGTATTCGTTCGCGGCTTCATTTTCCTTCTACATCGGCCCGGAGATCCCGCCATCCTTGCGGATGCGCCAGAAATGCACGGCGATCAGCACGCTGACGATCACCGGGATGAAGACGCAGTGCAGCACATAGAATCGCAGCAGCGCGTTTTCCCCCACGAACGTGCCGGCAAGGAGGAAGAATCGCGCATCGGAACCCGCATGGATCATGGGGACCTCGGTGCCGGGGAACATCATGATCTTCGCCAGAGGCCCGCCGGCGCCAACCAGGGGGGTGGCCTTGGCCATGTTCGAGCCGACCGTGATGGCCCAGATCGCGAGCTGGTCCCACGGCAGCAGGTAGCCGGTGAAGCTCAGGAGCATCGTCAGCACCAGCAGGATGACGCCCACCATCCAGTTGAACTCTCGCGGCGGCTTGTAGGAGCCGGTGAGAAACACGCGCATCATGTGCAGCCAGATCGCGATGATCATCGCGTGCGCGCCCCAGCGGTGGATCTCGCGGAGGATGCCCAGCGTCACATGCGCCCGCAGATCCTGGATGTCCTGGTAGGCGTATTCCACCACCGGGCGGTAGTAGAACATCAGCAGCACGCCGCTGACGACTTCCGCGAGAAAGAGAAAGAACGTCAACCCGCCCATGCACCAGGTGAAGCTGAGTCGAATGCCGCTCTTGCGCACCGCGACGGGATGGAGGTGGAGGAAGACGTTGCTCATGACCGCCATGACGCGCGTGCGGCGGTCGCGCGGCACGCCGTGCCGGAAGATCGAGTTCCAGAGCTGCGTGTTGCGAACGTAATTGAGCGGTCCGTCGATCAGGCCCATGGGCGGTGTCTTTCCGGTTAAGTCTTCCTTTTCACGTCAACGGCACGAAGCTCTCGGGGTTGTCCCATTCACCAAGCTCCTGGCGGTAGATCCTCGTCTGGTCCACGACGACGAACCCGTCGGCGTCGCGCGTGATCGCAAAGCGCTCCAGGGGGCGCGGGGTGGGGCCTTCGAAATTGATGCCGTTGGCGTAATACCCCGATCCATGACACGGGCATTTGAACTTGCGATCGCCCGACAACCAGGTCGGGATGCAGCCAAGATGGGTGCATATCGTGCTGAGGGCGACGAGCCGATTCTCCTCGGGCTGGAGGTTGACGATCCAGAACCCCTCACTGCCGGCGGGCGTTCGCTTGAACGTTTCATCGACGGTGCCGGGAATGATGAAATCGGCGGTTCGCCCGACTCTCCAGACTTTTTTCGGCTCCTTCAGCACCTTGGGACCGAAGAAATCCTGGAACATCGCGGTGAACGTCAACCCGACGAACGCCAGCGCCGCCCATCCGACCGCCAGGGCGATGTTGAACTCTCGACGGGACGCCTTGGCCGCGGCGCCGGCACCGGCGGCGACGGACCGGATGCGATCGGCAAGGGACGGCGTCGGTTGATACGCGCCCCCGGCGGCGAGAAGCGCGGCCCGCTGGTCGGGAGGCGCGTTGCGGGGAAGATTCACCGCGCGCACCATCTGCTGGGCGCCCAGCACCTGTGGGCTTTTTCGTAGCGTTGACGCCAGCCCCGCCGACAGCGACGGGCTGATGTTGCTGTTGCTGAGCAGCGCCTGCCACCTGGGGTCCGCCGGTCCCATCGGCGCGGCGGCTTTCGCCGCGGGCGCGGACCTGGTCGCAACGGCGGGCGCCTCGGCGGCAGCCGTCGCTCCCGCGTGCCCCGCCGCCGCGGCGGCGCCGACCGGCTCGCCTTCCGGCGTCGCCGTCCAGGGCGCGGGACCGGGCACTTCCTTCATCTCGAACTTGATGACTTCGACGGGGCAGCCTTCGGCCGCGATCAGAATCGATGGGGTCAGTGGATTGAGAAAATCGGCGCTCTGCGCCGGCGGGCGAATGACGCAGGTCTCCTCCTGCACATCAAACACTTCCGGACAGTCGTTTTCACATGCATCGCAGACAATGCATCCCGGGGCGATCCAGACTTTGGTGACGACCTGATGTGTCTCAGCCATAGGCGAGGCTCCCGCATCGGCCAGCGCAATTTACGGATTTCCCATGGAGAGGGCAACAGCAAAGCGGGAGCGCGACAGCCCGCCTCAGTTTTCCCGGCGAGGCGCCAGGATTTCCAGACCCGCCTCGCGCACGCGCGGAGAGGGGTCCGTTTCCGCGATCCTCTTCAGCCGATCCTGGACCGCCGGCGATTCCAGATGCCGGGCGCCGATCATCGTGTTGACGAGGATGCGCTGTCGCTCCTGCTCCGTGAGGCTCCGCAACCGCGGGTTCCGCGGATCGTCCTCGCGGTCATAGACCTCGAGCCGCGCGAGTTGGGCGCGATCGAGCAGCATGAGGATCGTATCGACGACACCGGGTTGATTGAGCTGCGCCAGGGAAAGCGCCGCCGACCAGCTCAACTCGGCGTTGCGGGGATCGGATTCGCGATAGGCGATGTTCAGCGCCTCGATCACCGCCGCGTCGGAAGGCGCAGCCAGCGGGCCGAGCGCGGTGGCCGCCGACATGCGGACATCGAGGTCTTCCCTGCCATCGAGAAGCTTCTCGATCAGCACCGGAAACGCCGCACGGACCTGCTCATGATCCTTGAGATAAGCGAGCGCGAGCAGCGCGGCCTTGCGGGTGGGAATGGAAGAGGCGCCGGCGTATTGGATCAGGGTGGCGACGGCCTGCTCGCGCGAGCGAACGGCGTCGGGCGAATTCATCTCCGGTTGCGAAGGATCGATCTGCCATGCCCGCCCGAGGGCGAGGAGGAGAAAATGCCGCACTTCCCCTTCCGATTCATGGGTGTGATGATCGAGAATCCGAATGAGCTGCGCGCTGATCTCGATGCGGTCGGCCTCGGTCATGCCGGACTTCATCCGGTCCACGAGCGTCTTGGCGGCCATGTAACGCTGCTTGGCGCCCGGCCCGACGAGCAGGTCGGCGGTGCGTTCTCCACCGGACTGCGCGAGCAACCGAAACGAATCCTCCATCGTCGGCGCGCTGCCCGTCATGCGGCCGATGAGGGAAACGATCCCCACCGCAATGGCGACAATGATGAACGGAATCAGAAACAGACGAACCAGCAGTTTCGCCGATGGCGGCTCGACCATCGCCGCTTCGCCCGGCGGCGAAGCGGGATCGGATGGGGAGGAATTGGGCGCGGCGGAATGGGGGACATCGTCGGGAACATCGGAAGGCATGGGCAACTGTGACATGGTTCCCGCAGTCGTTGGGCGACAATCGATCGGGCGCTATGGGAAAGGATTGTTCAGCGCCCGGCCCTTCGTGTCAAACCGCCGGCGGTTCCGCCTTCCGTGGCGCATAGCCCGCTTCATCCAGCGCGCAGGGCCGGGTGGATGAACCCCATTCGCGTTCATTCGTGTCCATTCGTGGCCCCCATCCCGGTGGGTTCGTTTTTCATTTTCACCTCCTTGCCAATCACCATCCCCCCGCCGGTGGGTTCGTTTTGTCGATTCGCCCCCTCGCCAGCGCGCAG
>CAYUNS010000251.1:0-699 GCA_964446155.1 uncultured Tepidisphaeraceae bacterium
GGGATGACCGTCCCGGAGATGGTCACTGCGACCGTCGCCGGCTGCGATTCCATGCCCAGGCTGTTCACGGCCGAGACGTGATACCAATACTTCACACCGGTCTGCGCCGTCGTATCCACATAGGTTGAATCGGCCGAGAGCGTGTCGTTCAGCTTTGTGAACGTTCCGTTGGATGCCGTGCCGCGGTAGACGTTGTAACCGAGGATGTTGCCTTCGGTGTTGTTCGACCAGGTAAGCGTCACGCCGTTGGTCTGTGAGCCATAGCCTGCGATGTTCGCGGGCGCGGCGGGGCTGTTTTCCGGGCGAATGTTGGTGATCAGGTAGAGGTTGTCCTGGTAATCGAAATTGGCCGAACCGGAAACCGAACTGTAGTCCATGCCCATCAGGTAGGTGTTGGGAATGAGGTTCCCGTCGCGATCCTTGACCGGCCAGAATCGCAGGTGATGCCCGAAGCCTTCCTCACCGAGCGCGTGTCCGTCCGTCTTGTTCTTTGACGGATCGCTCCATTCGTTGAAGACACGGAATCCAAACGCGCCGGAAGGATTGAACGAGCCGAAGGCGAGGTCCGTTGTCGATCCGTTCTTGAACGGCAACAGCGACTGCCCGTCCGCGCCCGCATGGGTGAACAGGGTGGTTGTGGACGTGCTTCCCTTGTTGTGCCAGCGGAAGGCCTCCGTGCTGCCCTGCGTATGGAATGCC
>CAYUNS010000251.1:709-3474 GCA_964446155.1 uncultured Tepidisphaeraceae bacterium
ATCGGCTTTGGCCCAGTAGGCGGAGAGCACTTCCTCCCCGACCGCCTCGACCCGGCCGCCATTGCTCAGGGATTGCCCCGGCCCGACGATCGTCGTGCCGATCCCGAAGGTCTTGACAATATCCTGGAACTTCGGCTCGACGCCGGATTCGGAATAACGCTGCCACAGCCCCGTCAGGTGAATGACCTGCGTGCCTTCATCCGCATCGTTGCTCAGGATCGTCAGCGTTTCATCGTAGAATCGCGTGTTGTTATTGCCTGTGCCTCCGGTGGGGCCGTTGACCACGAATTTGATCGCCAGGTCCAGGAAGGCGCCCGCTTCGATCGTGACCGGACCGGTGGGGCCGTTGACGAACTCGAAGAATCCATCGCCGGAAATCGTGAGCGAGCTGATCTCCAGGGGCGAGGCGCCCGTGTTGCGGAGGCGGATGGTCGCGGTGTCGTGAACCCGGTTGGGATTGGCGCTGTTGGGGTTCTGGATCCGGTTGAAGCTGAGCTGGTTCGGGAAGGGTATTCCCGGCAGCTTCGGTTGAACGCCGTTGTTCGAGAGGATCACGCCGTCACGGTTTTCGATGCCCAGTTCCGGGCCGACCGCGGCGGGCTTGACGTTGCGGATGATCGCGACGAAATCCTGATAGTCATAGCTGCGATTCGGGTCGTTGGCATAGTCTTCGGCCACAACGACATAGGCGTTGGGGACGATGGAGCCGTCCGCATTCTTCAACTGGTAAAAGCGGAACTTGCGCTGGTCGTCAATGTTGTTCTCGTATCCGTTCAGGCTGTCTTCGCTATGCACCGTGCGATATTGCCCGTTGTCGACGAAGCCCTGGTACACGGTGTACAGCCCGAACTTCTCCACGCCGGGATCGAACGCGGTCGATCCGACCGGCGTGAGATTGACGGACTGGCGCTCGGCGTTGTTGATGGTGAAGAGCTGGTTCTTCGATCCGTGCGTGCCGGCTTCATACCAGCCGACGCGCAGCGCGGGGTTGGAACTGACGCCGAACATGGCCAGCGGCTCGATGGTGACCGGGCCGTTGCCCGCCTTCACCAACTGCTGCATGTGGACTTCCATGCTGCCCGTGAGGGCTTCGGTGGCGCTGTAGAGTTGCGTGTTGCCGGGGTTGGCGTCTCCGACCATGCTCGGTTGGCCGGGCTGTTGGATCTCGAACAGCTCGAGGATGCGATGAAGCGACGGCTCGGCCGAGCCGCTCGTGCCCGCCGCGGGCAACCCGCGCAGGGCGATGTGCAGAATGGGATTCGTCGTCGAATCCGTCTCCACGCGCAGCCACGCCGTTTTCACCGTGGTCGTCGCGCCGGAAGGCGCGTTGAAATTGATCGTGATGTCGATCGAATCCCCAGGAAGAATCACCCATCCCGGCGCGGGCGCCGAGACGATCGTGAACATCGCCGAATCCCCGGTCCCGGGGGTGAACGTTCCACCGGAGAGATTGCCCAGCGTCAGGTTGTTGAGTACGTCTTTGACCGTCAGGGCGCTGGTGCCCGTGTTTCGGATCGTGACCTTCTGGTTGGGGCTTGCCATGCCATCGCCGCGCACGTCGGTGAACAGCAGGCGGGTGGCGCTCGTTTCGACCACCGGACCGGCCGCCGTCGGCTTGAGCAGCGTGATCTGCTTCCCACCGTGTTCGGCGACGAAGATGAATCCGTTGCGTGGATCGTTCGGATTGAGCGGATTGTGAAATTGAACCAGGTCGAGCGGGTCGTTGAACTGTCCCATTCCGGCCAGTCCGACCATCGATTGCTGGATGTTCCCGTTGATGTCGGGCATCAGGACGATGATGTCGTCGCCGCCGCTGTAGCGCACCACCAGCAGCGCGCCATTGAGCTGGCCGTCGAAGGCGTCGCCCTTGTATTCGATGATTCCGTTCGGGGAGTAGTTCAGCCCGAAATCGTAGGCGTAGCCACGATAGTTCGGGTCGGGCTGCGTGCCCACGGGATACTGGTTGACCTGCGCGAGATCGCTTCCCGGTGTCGGATTTCCTCCGTTCATCACATATTCGCCGCGGGTCGGATTGGGGTGCCCGTAGTATCCGCCTTGAACGATATTGAACAGGTAATCGCTTTGCGTCTGGGTGATTTTCTCGATCGCGCTGACCGGCGTGTTGTAGTCGAGGCCGTCGATCCGTTGCGGCACGTCATCGGGATTTTCAGGCGTGCCCGGCACCGCGCCTCCCGCAGCCGAGCCGTTCGTCGCGGTGTAGAGATTTCCGTTGCTGTGCCACAGCAAGTCGTATGCGTTGCGGATGCCCGTCGCATAGAGTTGCACGGGTGCGTCGATCGCCCAGGGGTTGTACGTTCCCCCGTCCGCCGTTTTCACGTCCAGCGCGCTGCCCGTCTGTTGGATGATCGCCGCGATCGCGGCCGTGTCGATGCGCAGCACCGCGCCCGACAGCAACTGTTCCTCGCGCAGGCCCCATGCGTTGTCCGCACCGCCCATCGCCGTGTTGCTGCCCTGCACCAGGTACAGCTTGCCATCCGGCCCGAAATCCATCTGGTTCGTCAGGTGGTCGCGCACCGATCGCGGCAGGCCGACGATGTAATCCTGGTAATTCTGAAGATTGTTTCCGCTCAACCGGCTGACCTTGCCCGTCCAGTCGCTGGCGTTCTCATAGACGAACTGCCCGTGGGTGACCCACAGGATCAGGTTATTCGCCGTCGAGGACGGATCGAATCGAACCCCCGTCAACATGCGCGGTCCATCGTTGTTGGCCTGCACGGTGGTGATGACGGTCTTATTGCTCAACG
>CAYUNS010000252.1:0-3426 GCA_964446155.1 uncultured Tepidisphaeraceae bacterium
CGAACTGGAGCCGGGACGGTTCGAGTTCGTTCAACCGCCTCGCCGCCCCGATCTGCGCATCGAGCAGGTGACGGATTTCAAATCGCCTCGATCCGGGAAACAGCCCGATGAGCGTCCTGCCCGCATCCAGCCCATGCGTGGCGCAGAACGCCTGCTTCGACGTGCCCGGCGGCAACTGGTTCACCAGCGGATTGCCGACGAACGTCGCGGGGATGCCGTGCGATCGATAATACTCCTGCTCGAAGGGCAGGATGCACAGCACCTCGTCCGCCGCTCGACGCAGCTTTCGCAGCCGCCAGGGGCGCGATGCCCAGATTTGCGGTGGAATGAAATACAACACCTTCACCCCGCGCGCCCGCAGCCTGGGCGCCAGCCAGAGATGAAACACGCCGTAGTCGATCATCACCGCCGCGGCGGGCTTGTGCTCATCGACCCATTTCAGGATCATCCTCCCCAACTTCAGGTGCGACGGAATCCCGCTGATGACGCCCAGCCCGATGAGGCCCATGTGTCGATGGTCTGCCAGTAGTTCCGCGCCGGCGTCGGCCATCGCGCTCCCGCCGATGCCCGAAATCCGCCACTCCGAATCGATCTCGCGCATGGCGCGGACGATCGTCGCCGCGTGGGCGTCCGCGGAATGGTCCCCCGTCAAAATCAGCAATCGCTTCTGGTTCAAGATGCTCCGGCGCGTCGTCGCGTCATTGTGCAATCCCCCGGCGCTTCCGCAACTCCGCCTACGGCGTCACGTCCGCTGAGACCTCCAGCTCGCGCGGAGGCAGCGGCGCGAGGTTTTCCTCGGCGGCATAGCGATGAAAGAGCCGGATCGCCTCGATATGTCGCGGGGTGATGCGAAATTCCAGATGTCGCGTCAGGTACTTCCGTGCGAGGTCTTTCGGCCAGCCGTGCGGGACGGCATGTTCATCGACGATCGCATCGATGCGGCTCATCCCCAACTCGCGCGAGCGGGCCAGCCGGCGCGGCAGATCGCGCAGATCGACCTCGGCGCCGGCCATCCACGTCGCGAAGACGAAGGGGAGATTCGTGAGGCGTTTCCACGCCTCGCCGAGATCAAGATCGTAGGCGAAGCCGACCGGCTCCTCCCGGACGACCTTGTCGCCGATGAGCAGCCGCGCCTCCGCGTCGGGCGCGCCCGACGCCGTGAGGTCGATGCACTCCGGCCGGATCGAATACGCGCGGGACAGCAGAATCCTCGCCAGCGCGACGGAGGTGTGGCTGTCGGTGTCGCACGCCAGCGTGGCGATCCGTCCGATCGGAACGCGGCTGAAGATGCGCACCGTCAACGTCGGTCCGTCGCTGGCGATCCCCGACGCGGGAATCACCCGCAGGCCGGGCAAACGCTGATAGTCGATGACCGGCAGCAGCGCCACGTCGTATCGCCTCTCGCGCAAACCGTCGAGAAGCCGCGAGGGAACATCGAGGCTCAACGCAAGATCAGGCTCCCGGTCCAGACCGAAGATGATCGGCTTGGTGTTGAGAAAGCTCACGCAACCGATGCGAAGCACGTTCGGTCGGGTTGTGTCGGGATGCGAAGTCGCGCGGTTCATCGGCCGATCTTAGCTTGCCTTTGAAATGGAAGGGGAAGTTTCATCGGATTTGGAAACGTCGGCAGGCTCGCGGCCCAGATCGGCCACGAATCCGAGAATCTCCCGCGCCCGTCTCCAGTCGAGCAGCGGATCGGTCGGTTCGAGCGGCCGGCGCATCTCGGGGACGCGCGCATACTGCGCGACGAGGTTCTCCATCGTCCACTCCCGCGCCGCACGTCGAGACGTGATGTTGAGGGGCGTATGCCCCGGCCGATCGATCTCGCAACACAGCCGCACCGCGCGAGCGGCATCATCCACATGGACGAGCGAAAACAGGTCGCCGGACGCGAAATTGGTCGGCAGTTTCGGACGGTCGCCCATCCGCCTGGGCCGGGTCCGGTAAGGCGAATAAATCGCCGGGAAACGCAACGAAAAAACCTGCAGGGATTGCTTGCGTCGAATATACGAGTCGGCGATTTGTTCCCCCATCGCCTTGCTGAGAGGATAAGCGTCGCGCGGCAGGAGCGGATGATCCTCATCAACCGGAAGATACAGCGGCGGAGACACCCACTCCGGCGGCGCCTGCCGCGAGGCGCACAGGCCATACGCCTGGATGCTCGAAGCGTAGACGATCTTCCCGATGCCCAGCTCATCGCAGGCCTCGAACACGTTGAATGTCCCGGTGACGTTGTTGGAAAAGCCGTTGGGCTTGCCCGTGGCATAGAAACTGGGATGGCTGCCCAGATGACAGACCGCATCCGCGCCCCGCAGCACCGGCCGGATCCCCTCGATGTGCGTCAGATCGACCTGTCGCGTCGGGGGAGCGTCGGGTTCCTTTGAAGGCGCGACATCGACCGCGATCACCTCGTGCCCGTGTTGAATCAATTCCTGTACGACTCTGCCGCCCAGGCTGCCGCTGCTGCCCGTCACTACGATTTTCATAGGAAAAACTCGTCCTTGAAGTCCCCATGAGACTACCAGATGGGGCATCGATGGCAAAGAGGACGGACCCAAACCCTCCCTCAGGCCCGAAATTGTCTCCAATTCCCCTCGCCGGGGCTGTTGTTCCGGTTCGGCACTTCCGGTATGATTCTCCGCCCCGCAGGTCGGGGATGGTCCGCATGGACCATTGCCATACAGCCCCAAAGAGGTGTCCAATGTCCCTGGATCGCAGTTTGAAGAGCGCCAATTCGCTGATTCGCCACCGCAATGTCCTCACCCGGGCCGAGCGGCTCGTGCGATTGACGGATGAAGAGCGATGGAACGACAGCAAGAGCATTTATGGCCTGCCCAAGGTCGGCAATCGCAAGATGGCGACCGGCAAGAAGGTCAAGAAGGAAGCCGAGGAGGAAGGCGACGCCGCCAAGGCTCCCGCCGCAGGCAAGAAGAAGTAAACGACGCGAACGCGCGGCGGAAGCGCGGATTCTTCGCGCTTCGCTTCTCCTTATCGCACCTTCGCCTTCCAGAGAGCCTGCCATGCGTGATCCTGCCTCCCACGTTTCCCGGCGCGCGATCGGCGTTGATGCCTCGGGCATTCGCAAGGTCTTCGATCTTGCCGCGAAGATGGTCGATCCGATCAATTTTTCGATCGGGTTGCCCGATTTCGACGTGCCCGACCTCGCCAAGACCGTCGCCATCGACGCGATCAGGCAGGGTCATAATCGATACACGCAGACGCAGGGCATCGCCCCGTTGCGCGAACGACTTCGACGGGATCTTTCCCGCGAGATGAATCGCGATGTCGGTGAGGTGCTCATCACCTCCGGCGTGTCGGGAGGATTGTTCCTGGCGATCCTCGCCACCATCGACCCCGGCGACGAGGCGATCTTTCTCGATCCCTATTTCGTGATGTACAAGCACCTGCTCACGATGGCCGGCGGAA
>CAYUNS010000253.1:0-3348 GCA_964446155.1 uncultured Tepidisphaeraceae bacterium
CGATGGCGCGGGTCAACCGGGTATGCGTGTCCGCATCCGAGGGGACAAAATCACTGCGGAAGGGAATAAGCAGGACATCGTCGAAGGTGATGCCGTCCTGAACGATCTTGGAGTGTTCCATGGGACAGAATTACGGAATGCGCATCGAACTGTCAAGCGGTCGCTCCGCCGCGAAATCGCGCGCGTCAATCGCGCCTTCGCCGCATCCCCATCGTCGCCGTGCCTGATTTCGCCGAAAAACAGGCGGCATCCGAAGGATGCGTCGCCCATCCACGGTCCCAACCGCCTCGCGCAAAAACAATCCCCTCAGGAGCGGCTTATCGGCATGGGCGCGATGTCCGGGGTAAGCGGCGGTGGATCAATGGATTGCGCGGCGGACGCCGCCGTGAAGCCGCCGCGCCCGGATGCGACCGGCCCACGACACCCGCTCAAAAACCGACGAACCATTTCACGAGCCGGGCGTAACTGGTTTGGCCGCGACAGTGCGGCATCCAGGGTTCTATTCAGGAGCATTGCATTCATGTCCGCGACTTTGACCGAAGATTCCCCAACCGTTTCCGCGATGGCCCGGCTCTTTGCGGGTCTCTCCGATGAAGCCGTTCGCACGCAGTACAAATCCGGCGAGGTGATCTACGACATGGGATCGCCCGCGAACCATATTTACCTCATTCATCGCGGACAAGTCCGGCAATATCAGCTTGGATCGGACAGCTCGTGCCGATTGGTCGAGATTCTCGGGCCGGGGCAATGGTTCGGCTGCGGCGCCCTGACCGGTCGGGAAATCGCCGCCACCCGCACGGTGGCCGTGACCACGACGACCCTCGGCGCCCTTCCCGCCCATCGGATCATCGAAACGCTCGCCGACCGACCGGACGCCGCGCGGGAGATCATCGCCCAGCTTGCATGCAGCCTGCAAACCGCGCTCAACGACGCCTCGCGGCTGGTTTTCGACGACTGCAATCAACGGCTTGTCGCGGCCCTGCTGCGTTTCAGCAACTCGGCGGCGGCGACGCCGACGGACGAGGGCGTGGTCCTGCACATCACCCACGGGCAGCTCGCGCAGGCCGTCGGGGTGGCGAGGGAAACCGTCAGCCTCGCCCTCACGCAACTTCGCCAGCGGAACCTGCTCCGCACCGGCCGAAACCAGCTCTATTTCAATCCGAAAACACTTCGTGAATTTCACCAGCCCCCACAACAAGCCGGTCCTCCGCGCCAACCCCAGGTGGCCTGATCCGTTCATCCGTTCAACGCCGGCGCGCGGCGGTTGGAATGATCCATCAGGTTCGTGGGATGGATGAGAGGGGCGCCCTGCCCGTTGAACGAATCCGCGATCGTGATGCGATTGCGCCCGGCGGCCTTGGACTTGTACAGCGCCGCATCGGCCAGACCCAGCAGATGCTCCGCGTTGCCCGGCTCATGGCTGCATAGCGAGGCGATGCCGATCGACATCGTGACCCCCGCGTTGCGGCGCAACAGCGTCGCCGATGCCTGCCGGTATTCCTCGGTGATGCGCTGCGCGACCTGTGCGGCTTCATCACAATTCGCGTGCGGCAACAGCAGCACGAACTCATCCCCCCCGTATCTCGCCGCCACGTCCATCCGTCGCATGTTCGCGGAGATCACCTTCCCCGCCATGACCAGCAACTGGTCCCCCACCTGGTGGCCGAATCCGTCGTTGAGCTGCTTGTATCCGTCCAGGTCGATCATCACGCACGACAGATCCTTGTCGTAGCGCTGCGCCTCGGCCACGAGCTGGTCCACCACCTTGCTGAAATGCCTTCGGTTGTACAGCCCCGTGAGCGGATCGGTCGCCGCCATCTCCTCGACGCGCTTGAGCGACCGCTCGAGCTGGCAATTCTTGTCGCGCACATCGCGAAGGGCGCGCTCAAGCTCCTGCCGAAGCGTCTCGTTCTCGCGCTTCACCTTCGCCATCGTGAGATTCTTCTCGACCACCAGGGGAATGGTGAACAGGTAGTCGCCGACCTTCACGATGTAATCGGTGGCGCCCTTGCGGATCGCCTCGGCCGCGATGTGCGCGACGTTTTCCCCGGTGACCATGATCACCGGCGTGCCGCAGCGCACGCGAATCTCCTCCAGCAGATTCAAACCCGTCGTGTCGGGGAGATTGTAATCGGACAGAATGATGTCGAACGACGCCAGGTCCTCCCGGATCGCATCCTTGCGGGTCGAGGCGCAGGTGACGGTCCCCTTCCCAAAATGGTCTTCCAGCATCTCCCGCATCAGTTCGCACTGATCGGCGTCGTCTTCGATGATGAGCAGTTTGATTTTTTCCACGTCCCGGCTTTCCCTGTCGTCACGGCCTGATTGTGCCCGCTCAGGCCTGCCTGACTGTGATCTACAATACGGTTGTTCGCGAGGCAAACATCATTTTCACCGGCTCGACCGGGACGATGTTTTTTCTATCGCCTGCACGCCTCGGCGGGGAGGTGATGATCGGGATACTGGTGAATCGTCAGCCAGTAATTCGTGCTCATCAGCACCGTCCGCAGAAACTGCTCGGCGTTCGCGGGCTTGATCGTGTAGCTGTTCGCCCCCGCCGCCGCGGCCTGCTTCATCTGCTCTTCATCGCTCACCCCGGTCATCATCACGATCGGAATGTCCCGCAGGCTCGGGTCCGCCTTGATCCGACGCAACGCCTCCTGCCCATCCATGCCCGGCATTTCGATATCGAGATAAATCAGCCCCGGCCGGGGCGCGTCCGCGTGCCGGCCCCGACGATGCAGGAAATCCAGCGCCTCCTGTCCATTGCCGGCCTCGAACACCGAATTGCTCACCTTGCATTCCGCGATCGCATCGCGGATCAGCAACCGGCAATCCGGATCGTCATCGACGAGCAGAATCGTGATCGGACCATTGCCCTGCACCCCCATGTCGCTCCCCCCGGCCGACGGAAAACCCTTCAGTTCGATGCATCCGTTCGCCGTTCTCTGCATGACCAACTCCTGCTTCATTTCCCATCCCCTCACGTCGTCACCAATTCTCCGGCCGGCGCCCACGCCGCGCCTCCCCTCGATTCGTCCATCCTCTCCTCCACCGGCCGGTCCGCATCCACGTTCAACGACGGCAGATGCCTGGCGTCGATGGTGAACCGGAATGTCGTTCCACGGCCGGGTTCGCTCTCCACCCAGATCCGCCCGCCATAGGTTTCGACAATGCTCTTGACCAGCGACAATCCCACGCCCTTCCCCGCGACGGCCTGCGTCGTCGAGCCTTTGCCCCGGCGGAACACGTGAAACACCCTGGGCAGATCCTCCTCATCGATGCCCATCCCCGTATCCGACACGTAAAATTCCATCCCGTCCGTCATGACGGCGCATCCGATCCGAA
>CAYUNS010000254.1:0-1124 GCA_964446155.1 uncultured Tepidisphaeraceae bacterium
CCGACCGATGCGGCCCTTGATCGCGCCGGCGGCGATCGGCGTGACGCCGCTGGCCTTGTCGAGCGCCTCGCGAACGTCGGCGATATGCGATTCCTCCGATGGACTGTGCGCGTCCCCACCGAACTCGATCACCTCCGCCGACTCGTTCTCGGTCGCCCACATCCGCCCCGGCGACACCGGCTGGGCCGTGAAATTCTCGACCCCTTTCCCCAGGTACATCTTGAACGACTGCATCGTCACGCGATGGGCGCGATCACAGAGGCGGGTGTTCAACTCGTCCTGCAACGGAATCAGCGGCTCGACATCGCCACCGCCGACGTACTGGAACGGAACGGCCGTGTTCTGCACATGAACGAGCGGAATCTCCCCCAGCGAATTGCGTCCCGATGCGACAAGCCGGCCGTCCTCATAACGATGCCACCGGCTCGGCGTGATCACATCGAGCACCAGCGCCCGGTCGTCGTCGACACCGGCGGTTTTCCCGCGCAAGGCGAGCCACGACGCGCGGATCGATCGCGACGATTCGCGAATCCGGCGCATCCATCGCTCGCGCGATCCGATCCGATCCTCCACGAGCGGATTCGCCGCCGCGAGGGTGTAGCACTGCGCGTAGGCGTCGATGATGCGGTAATCCGAAGGATTGAAGACGGGCAAGGCCCGCGCCGGCTCGACGATCTCGAGGCGAATCATCCGGGCGACGTGAAGCAGGTTCACGCGGTGCGAGTTCGTGCTCGCACCCGGTTCGCCTTCCTCGTTTTCGCGCGGCGCGGGCCTTGTGTGCGGGGGCGTGTCGGAGGCGTCCCGCGAGGGTTCATCGCACGGCGCCGGCTCGCCCAGCGGTTGCGTGTCGCATCCACCCGATGAGCCGGATCGATCCGTGACGGTCGGATTCGATGATTCGAGCTTGACCAGCACATCGACGAATCCGTACACGCTGCCCAACAGCGCAAGCTGCTGGAGAAACAGGATGCCGCCGTTGTGCGCCAGCATGAGCCGGAGCAGTTCGGTCAGGACCGCGCGCCGCTCGGGATCGTCGGCCGCCGATTCGATGACGAGCGGCTTGCCGAACAGGTAATCCACCATCGTTTCGATCCGCCAGGCGATGTCGTTCTCGATGACGATCT
>CAYUNS010000254.1:1134-3345 GCA_964446155.1 uncultured Tepidisphaeraceae bacterium
CGGGCCACGCCATCCACGGCCTGCGACCCGCCGATCCCCCCGCCGCTCCGCACCCCGGTGATACGCGACGGCAACCCCCACTCCTGCGCCTGCCGATAAGGTCTTTCCGAGCCTGATTCCCCCGCCGTCACGGCACATACGCGCATCGCATTGCGGTAATAGCCCCACAGCCGCGCATATCGCCGACGATCGACTTCCATCAACCGCCGCACAGACTCGGCAAGCGCTTCGGGCGTGAACGGGGTCTCCGATTGGATTGGATTCTGCAAAGCCATCTCGATCTCCTTGCGATTGCGACGCGGGCCGCGTCCTCAACCTTCGCCGAGACGTTGCGCGCAAGGGCGGACGGAAGCGCAATGCAAAAAAAGAAAGGGATGGAAATGAATGGGAATTGAACGGAGAAAAAATCAGGCGCGCCGTGAAAACGGCATGTTTCCACGGTGCGCCGGAATCGACGCCGGCGCGCAACGGGCGGATGGCGTCATGCCGGCTTCCCTCGATCGAGGGAAAGGAGGAGAACCGTATCGGGAGCGCTGTCCTACGAGAAATCGCCGGGCGGCGGCACTTCGGTTCACTCGTGGTCTTTCATCGGTCCCGATGCGGCGGCGACCATCTCGATGACGGGTTGGCCGTCTTCGGTCACCCATTGTCCGCACGGGCCTCCACCGTCGGAGTCCTCGATGAGCAGCTCGCTGCCGTCCATGCGGAGAATCGGCTGATCGTACTTCGTGAGATTGGTCGTATGCCCTTCGACGTAATGGCCGATGAGCGAACGACGGAAACGATCGGACGTGCCGTTGGGATGACTTCCGTGAACCGTCGCGCCATGGAAGAACAGCACGTCGCCGGCCTTCATGCGCGCGGGAACGATCGGCGTGCCTTCGGGCAACGGAACGGTGACATCGGTGAAACTTTTCGTGACGTCCGCCTTGGCGGTACAGAGGATCGGCCACTTGTGACTGCCGGGAACGAGCATCATGCAGCCGTTGGCTTCGTCGGTGTCGTCGAGCGCCATCCATGCGGCCATGCAGGTTCCGGGTTTGGCCCGGAGATAATAGTTGTCCTGGTGCATCGCCTGCCCGCGCGCGCCGGGCGGCTTGAAGTAGAGCATCGTCTGCACGGCGTAGGGTTCCTCACCGAGCAGACCGGTAAGGCACTCATTGAGGCGAGGATCGATCATCCAATCGCGGCTGATCGCGTCCCAGCGATGCATGTGGATCATACGCGGGTACTTCAGCAGAGGATCGGCGCTGTCCGGCTGCACGCCGACCAGGTCGCCGGGGTATTCGCCCCTGGCGCGCAGGGCCGTGTAGTGATCGCGAAGGCGCGTCGCTTCGATGGATGAAAAAACGCCGGGAACGATGACGAAACCGTTGGTTTCATAATACGAACGATGCTCGGGAAGCAGTGTGGGCATGATCAATATCCTCCATTGGTCGTGTCGTTTTCATCGTGGTCGTGGTCGATTGTCGGATCCGCGATCGCGCATCCCATCAAACCGCCGTTGGTGTCGGCGATGATTCTCGCGGCGTAATCGAGCGCCTCACGGCGTTCCTCCATCGGCAGCAGCGCCGCGCACGGTGTGCCGAACTTCGGCCGCGCGAACGGCAGATGCGTGTCGCCGCGCGCCAGGATGTGGCTGCCGTTGGCCATGTTGGTGACGGGATCGCGCACGATCGTTCCCCCGGTCGAATCATAACCCCACTGCGTGAAACTGCGCGCGTTGCAGTAGTGGCTCACGAAACTGCGACGATACCGGTCTTTCGTGATGTTCCGCTTGCTGCGGTGCAACACGTGGCCGTTGAAGAACGCGACATCGCCGGCCTTCATCGTCGCCAGAACCTGGTCGTATCGGTCCGCGACGCGCGCGAGCGAGTTGTTCTCATCGTCGGTGTCGGAAATCCCCTTCACATATCGAATGTCCCCCACGAGCTTTTCACCGAAACCGTATCCCACTTCCGGGCAAGGCGGGTAAACAGGCTCGTGGCCGGAGCCTTTGGCGAACCACATCGCGCCGTTGTACTCATCGACGTCGTCGATCGCGATCCACGCGCCGCAGAGCGTGTCGGGGTGCGTGGGAATATAGAAGCTGTCCTGATGCCACCCCTGCCCGGCCGAGCCGGGCGGCTTGAGAAAGAGCATCGTCTGAAGCGCCAGCACGTCCGGTCCGATCAACACCTCGAGAATATCGAGCACCCGCGGGTGAAGCAT
>CAYUNS010000255.1:0-3296 GCA_964446155.1 uncultured Tepidisphaeraceae bacterium
GCCCGAGTTCGGCCACCACTATAATTTCCTCCACTCGTCGTATACCTACTTCAATCCCTGGCGGGTGATCCCCGCAACGGAATCCTGGGGCAACTGGAAGTCGATTCCCAAGCTGTCGCAGGTCGCCCGCGTCAAGACGGGCATTCTCTCCGACAACTGGATGAACGCCGTTAACGGCGGCCCGAACGGGCGGACGCTGGTTCCGGCCCATCACAACCCGGTGCGCTACAACGTGCTTTACGGCGACGGGCATGTATCGACCTATACGCGCGATGACGACATCGACACCCCATTGACCGGCAAGCGCTCCGGCTGGTGGAGCTTCCTCGATGGCACTTCCGCGAACGACTTCTGGCGGCGAACCCAGGGCTTGTAAGGTTTTTCCTCTTTACTTTTGTGGAATTCGGGTCGATAATCCTTGTATACAAGCACGTTGAGGATTAATTTGAGAATCCATCGAGGCAAAGGAGATTGTCTTGGTGAAACAAATCGGAAGCAGGGATTCAATGGCCGTCAGCTTTAAAGATCGCGCCTATCAGCACATTCGCTCCAAGCTGTTGCTGGGCAATTTCGTTGCCGGCGAACGGCTGGCGGAGGAGGCGCTGGCCGCCGAGATCGGCATCAGCCGCACCCCGGTGCGCGAGGCGCTCAATCGTCTCGCGAGCGAAGGGCTGGCCAAGCAACTGCCGCGCTATGGGGTGTTCGTGCGATCGCTGAAACGCGAGGAACTCGCCGAACTGTACGACCTGCGGGCGCTGCTCGAGAGTTATGCCGCCGAGCAGGCGGCCGAAAACCGCACCCGCGCGCAGATGGACGCCCTGTGGGCCTGCTGCGAAATCCAGCGCCGCACCACCCGCGCGTTCCGGGAAAACCCCTCGACGCCGCTGCTCCCCGAGCTTCATGCCAACCAGCGGGAGGCGGATCTGAAGTTTCACTCACTGATCCTCGAAGCCGCGTCCCGACCGCACGTCCTGAAGGTGGCGTCCAATCTGCGCCTGCTCACGCAACTGTGCGGGCGAACCGAATTCATGCCGGGAGAGGATGTGCTGCACGTGCTGTCACGGACGCTTCGGGAGCACGTCGCCATCGTCCGCACGCTCGAGGCGGGAGATCGCCAGGGGGCCGGACACTGGATGCGGCTGCATCTCCAGCGCGGCAGACGGGAAGGACTTGCCGCGCTGGATGTCGGTGAGATCCCCCCCGCCATCGGCAAGGCTCCGGCCGACGCCGTCGGCGAGCATTCGTTCAATCACGTCCAGATCATTTCCAAGTCCCCTCGCACCGCGAGACACACAGGAAAACGCCGGGAGACGGACCCGCTCCCCGCGAGGAAAGGCACATCATGAAGCATCGCAACACATCCCGTCGTTATGCGTTCACGCTGGTCGAACTGCTGGTCGTCATCGGCATCATCGCGGTTCTGATCAGCATCCTGCTGCCCGCGCTGAACAAGGCGCGTGAGGCCGCGAAGCTGGTGCAGTGTCAGAGCAACCTGCGCCAGGTTGGATTGGCGACCCATATGTACGCCAGTGCGTACAACGGTCACACCTTTCCCCCCGGCGGATATTATCCTGGCGGCAGCCACGGCGGTCCCGGCCCCGGCGGCGCCTGGGAATGGGACCAGCCGGGAAACCAATACATTTATCATGCACCAGAGTTGGGTCGCCGGGGGCTTCTGGTCTGGCGCGGGGCATCGCCGCATAGCAATTATGTCGGCATGATGCATCTTTACGTCAACAAGTTTCTCCAGGACCCACGAGTGTTCTTTTGCCCTGGGGATCCGGTCCTGCTGGATCCGACGGACAACGTGGGATATGGCGCCATTGCGAATTGGAAGCCCGACCCTGAAGGAATTGGATACGGCGCCTATGCCTACAGTTCCTACAGCTACTTTCATCCGCAATATACCCTGCCCGGATTTGGATCGTCGGCCAATCTCCAACAGAAGATCGCCAAGCTGGCCCAGATCAACCGCCATCACCTCGGGCTTGTCGCCGACCACTGGAAAACCGGCGCGTCCAACGGGATTCAATTTTCCAACAACCGTCCGGCCAACCATTGGAATTCCAGTAAGCGCGAGCGCTACAACATCCTCTACGCCGACGGGCATGTGATTACGTTCGATCACCCCAGGGGTCTCGTGTATTGGACGACTAACGACAGCGCGACGGATCCCAACAGGCCAGCCAACTCGAACAAGTCATTGGGCGAGTTGAACTGGCACAATTCCCGGGAGTTCTGGACGCGCACAGCCGGGAATTGAGGATTGAAGCCGCATCGATACGAAGTTGTTGAATTTGTTGTAAGCGAGGCGATCATGAATCATTCCAATGTTGTACGTCGTCGCGGTTTCACCCTGGTGGAACTGCTGGTCGTCATCGGCATCATCGCCCTTCTGATCAGCATCCTGCTGCCCGCGCTGAACAAGGCGCGGCTGGCGGCGCAGATGACGGTCTGCCAGAGCAATCTTCGGCAGGTCGGACAGGGGTATCACATGTACGCCAACGACTATCGCGGCGCCCTGGTCCCGCCGGGCGGGAATCATCCCCCGGGGTTGTTCGGTGGGGAGAATTCCACTCCAGCCACCGCGCTGTATTCAGATGATGGGGGCAACCGCGGCTACCTTTTTCTGCGCGGGCAGATTTCCGGACTTTCCTCCAACCCGGCGTTCGATCCGCCGGGTGGTGTACCGCATGGAAACTATATGGGTCTGCTGCATCTCTACATGCGCGGATATCTGCAGGCGCCGGTGCTCTACTACTGTCCCTCTGACGCGATCCTCATGCCTGGAACGGACGATTGGAGTCCGACCGGTTCGCACGCGGGCTATGGCGCGCTGATGCGGCATCTCGATGCCGGCCCCCCCAGCTTTGCCCATGACAGTTCCCAGCCCAACGGCAATGGCTGGTGGGTGTATGGCTCGTACTCTTATGTCGGGCCGACCAACGTGCTGCCGGGTTATCAAGCCGGCACGACCCCCAAGTTGACTCAGGTGGCCAGGCGGCAGTTGGGCGTCGCGTCAGACCATTGGAGTACCGGCAACTTCGGCGGGGCAGGGACCAATGAAAACGACCGGAGGCCCGCCCATTACAATTCCAATGGGCGTCCGCGCTACAATATCGTGTATGCCGACGGACATGTCAGCACCTTCGACTATCCCTCGTCTCTGCCCCGATGGAGCGGTGGTGGCGGCAACTCTCCGAACGACTGGAGCCAATCGCAGAGTTTCTGGTGGCGCACGGCCGGGAACTGAGGATTGAAGCCGCATCGATACGAAGTTGTTGAATTTGTTGTAA
>CAYUNS010000256.1:0-716 GCA_964446155.1 uncultured Tepidisphaeraceae bacterium
CTTGGCCGCCGCGCGCGGCGTTGATGTCTCGCAGCAGGCGGCCAAGCCGATGAACTCGGCCAGAAAGGCCTTGCCTTCGTCCTTGGCAAGGGCGTCGACCAAAGTTCCTGCTTCAGCGCTGAGACCCTTGGCCGAGGCGACAACCTCGGCGCCTTCGTGCAGAGCGGCGATCGCACCGACGAGCTCCGCCTGGGCGGGTTCCAACCGATCCAGAAAGTCCTGGGCTCGGCCTGGCGGGATGTTTTTGGATTGATCGCGCCGTCGTCCCGCTCGACGCAAATCCAGCGCCAGTTCGATGTGGCGGCCTGGTGTGAGCGCGTCGTGAAGGTCGGAAAGGATCGCAACGCCACCGTCTTCGAGCGCATCAAGCACCTCGATTAGGGTCTTGCGCGCGTATTGACGCTGATCCGGCCGCTTGAGCGCCTCCCGCAGCCGCGGCTCCAGAGCGCTGTCCCAATGACGAGCGGCAGCTGACCAGATTTCGGTTTCTGAATCCGCCGAGATGGCCCCGGCAAGAATGGGGAGCGTGCCCGCGGGCGGTGACGCGTCGTGATCGTGGTCCTGTGCCTGCTCGGCGGCCTCGGCGCCGCGACCCGCTTCTGGGTCGACGGCGCGATCCGCGCCCGCCGACCCGGTCCGTGGCCCGTCGGGACGATGACGATCAACGTCACGGGCTCGCTGCTCATCGGCGTGCTGCTCGCGCTGCAGGTGTCCGG
>CAYUNS010000256.1:726-3280 GCA_964446155.1 uncultured Tepidisphaeraceae bacterium
CGTCGCGCTCCCGGACGAAACCCGCCGCGTAACTTGCCAGGTGCGAGGCGGCAGGATGGCTGGCCAACCATCCGAACCCATCCTGTCCGATCCGCCAGGAGACCAGTGCCTTGAGCCCGGCATCGGCGTTGTAATGCAGCTCCCCCGGCTCATCGGCGGAGCGCTCGCATGCGGCCGCATCCCATTCGAAGTTCTCAGCGCGGCGTTGCTCGTCCTGATTCTCGGCAATGAGCGCCATTGCCCGACGCTCAGCTTCGAGGAACAGATCGATCAGCTGCTGCCACGCGTCATCGGACAGGCGGCAAGCCCCGACGATAATGGGTGTGACATTGCTGGCCACGTCGTTGCGGGCGGCAATCTTTTCAGCCTGCTCGAAATAGGTATCGCCGATGCCGGGGTCGAGTTCGTAGGTCAAATCGACCACATCATCGTAACTTACATGATCTCGCCGCCGCAAAATCTCGGTGACGAAGGCCCGGACGATCAGAGGGGTTTCGTCCCGAGCGCGAAGCGTAGCGATCTCTTCCGCCGCCAACGCCGGCCGCTCCCACCATTGAAATGACAAGGCCTTGGGCTTTTCAGTCGCGCCATTGATGAGCGCGCGCGCAACATGAGCGGCGGGCGATCGCACCGACCCGAATCGCGCGAGATCGTCGAGTGTGGCGTGCGCGCCGCGCCCGTCGGAAATCCGAGCCAACAGGTAAGCATCGAAGGCATCGGTTTCTTCGGCCGGAAGCTCGATCTCGATATTCTCGAGCCTGGCGACCGCGCGACGAAGCTCCAGAATCGTCTCGCGTCCCCAATCGCCACCGTCCTTCTCGCCGCGCGCGAGCGTGGTCGCGAGGTCGCTGAGGGTTTCGCTCGCCGTTGCCGGGTCCTCCTGCAGGGCGATCGCAAGACCGGTTTCGACTCGGGGATGATAGAATTCCCACAGGCCCCCACCGGCTCGCAAATTGCTGCCGGCCACCAAGAAGTTTGCCAGTCCCTCCGCATCGGGGCGCGTTCCATGATCGGCTTTGAAGCGGCGCAGGAGGCGAGGTAGGAAGGCCTGGGATATGGCTTGGCGGGCGCGGAGCAATCCCCAGAGAATGGCGGCGGCGGCGACGCCGCCCGCTCTGTTGCCGACCTGCGCGGCAACGTTGGTCGCGATCGCATCGATTTGCGAATCTTCAATGAGCACGTGAAGAGCGCGGTCCTTGTCGGGATCCTCATCGAGGAGGACCACCATGAACCGGTCGATGGCGAACGGGCGGTCGAGTTCGGGCAGCGCTTGATCGCGATGCTTCAGAGCTAGGATTGCCGCATGGCCGGAAAGCTGTGCGGCATGGCGGTCGTAAATCTCGGCGAGATCTTCGGTGCGATAGTCTTGCAGCTCGATATTGACGACATAGCGGGCCAAGTCCCTCCCGATGTTTGCCGCGGCAAGAATGTCCGATCGAGAGGTCACAAGGAATTTACGGTCCGGGCCGGCTTCGGAGATCAGCTTCGGCAGTTCCGTTGTCCACCGCTCCGCCTCCGGCTCAAGCCTGTTGCCTCCCCAGGGGTCACGAAGGTGGAAAAGCTGGGGGCCAGGACGACCCATTAGCGCCCTGACTCCTGACGGGCCTTGCAGATCGCCGTGAACGGCGAAGGGCGGGTTGGCGCGAGAATATTCGTGTTCGAGCAGGTCAGCGGTCAGGGTCTTGCCCGTGCCCGAGGGCCCACCGATGATCACTACATGCTGTTCGTCGAGCTTCTTACGAATGTCGGCAAGCGACAACGGCGCCACATATTGCCCGAACGTTCGACGCGGAAAAACCGAGCCGCCGTGTTCCTCGATTACCTGGATGACGGCTTCTTTCGTCAGGCTGCCGCCGGCATATCCCGCCATCCGGCGACGCACTTCCTGAACCAGCGCTTCCCGACATGCATCTCGTGCGCCAGCGTGGACATGCCCTTGCTCGCCAAGCAGCGTGTCGATGCGCCGCTGAAGGAGCTCGGTGGTGAGCCCGGCCAAAAGCCCGATTCGTTTCGCCATGGCGGCCCGATCCGCCTGGCTCGAAATCTCGGACTGGCAATAGGGCGGCAGGTCGGTGATATCGTCCGGAAAATCGTAGAGCGTCTCGGCCATATGTGCCCGCAGATCGCCGCTGAGGGCCTCGTTCGTGATCAGCAGGTAATGTCGATCCGTCTGGTCTTGCAGCATCTTGAGCGGGCGGTCGCGTGTGCGCGTGGTCTCAGCGTCCGGTTTTCCCATCAGGATGTCCGAGATGGCAGCGGGCGTCCATGGGGCCGTCGAGCGCGATTTGACTTGAATGATGAGGGGCCAGCGATCGGTCGCGATTTTGACACCGAGCGAGGCTCTGTCCGGATCGAGGACGGCCGCCTCAATGTCTTCATGACTCTTCGCTTCGACCGTCAGGCTTTCGGCTGCCTGCCTGGCAAGCAGCAGCTCAAGGCTGACCCAGGCGGTCACCAGAGCCTGATATTCGTAACCCGCATAGGATGGGTTTCCGGCTTCCTTACGTGTCCGACGAGCGGGCGAACCCGCCTTCGCGCGGCGGTTTCATGATCA
>CAYUNS010000257.1:0-3186 GCA_964446155.1 uncultured Tepidisphaeraceae bacterium
GGAGCATCCCAGGGAGGCGGTCACCCCCGACGATCCGGCTTTCGATCTGAAGGTCAAGCCGCGCGGCATCCTCAATCTTTCGCGCGTCCATGATTTCGATTCATCGCTGGAAACGGGAACGTCCGAGGTCGTCCAGGTTCACATCAACGCTGATGGCCGGCTCGGTCGAAGGGGCGCTTCCGACGCCGCCGAACCGGACGGCTTCCGCGCCATTCTCTCGCATGTCGCCAAAACCCTCGCCGCCCTCGGCGACAAAATCCTCGCCGGCGACATCGCCATCGCCCCCTATTACCTCAATCGCCAAACGCCCTGCCCCAACTGCGACTATCGCAGCATCTGCCGATTCGATTCACTGCACAACCGCTACATCAAGCTTGAATCCATGAAACGCGAGGACGCGATCCAGCGCATGACCGAGGAGGGCGAACATGCCTCCTGAACCCGCCCGTCAATGGACCACCGAGCAGTTCGACGCCATCCGGACGATCGACACCAGCCTCCTCGTCTCCGCCGCCGCCGGCTCCGGCAAAACCGCGGTCCTTTCCGAACGATGCGCCCATCTCGTCTGCGACGCCCCCGATCCGTGCGACATCGACGAGTTGCTCGTCGTCACCTTCACCGAAGCCGCCGCCGCTGAAATGAAGTCGCGCATTCAGCAGGCTCTGCGCAACCGCCTCGCAACCGCCGAGTCCCCCCGGCTTCTCCGGCAGCTCGCGCTGGCCGACCATGCCCAGGTCAGCACGCTGCACGGCTTCTGCGCCCGCATCCTTCGGCAGCATTTCCATGTGCTCGAGCTTGATCCGGGCTTCGCCATCCTCGACGGCGATGAAGCCGCTCTTCTCCGCGGCGAGATCGCGCGCGAGCTGTTTCTCGATCGTTACGACAAGGACGACTCCGGCGCGTTCCAGCAGTTCATCGACGCCTATGGCAATGGCAGGGACGAAGGGCTGATCGAGCAGGTGATTCACACGCATGGGGTGCTTTGCAGCGTGGTCGATCCCGCCGGCTGGATGGACCGCGCGCGCCGGCGGATCGCCGACGCCGTCGAGGGGGATCTGGATTCCTCCGACCTCGGCCGGGAACTGCGACAGCTCATTCACACGAAGCTCGAAGCGCTCCGCGCCCGCTGCGACGAAGCGATCCGCGCCATCTCCGCGATGGACGGATTCGCGAAATATGTGGACTATCTTCACGGCCTGCTGGAATGGATCGACCTGTGGCGCGACACGCTCGTGAAACAGGGCACGAACGATCTCGCCCCGCTGGTCGAAAGCGCCAAGTTGCCGCGGCTTCCCTCCCTGCCATCGGACACGCCGGGCAAGGACCTGGCGACCGGCTACATCGAATCCGTTCGCAAGGAGATGAAGAAGGAAGGCGCCCTCGCCAGGATTCTGCGTTTCACCACGCACGAATGGCAGGAAGGCCTTCGCGCCATCCGGCCGCACGTCGGGATATTCCTCGACCTGATCGGCGAATTCACCATCCGCTACGCCGCCGCCAAGCAGGCCGCCCGGTCGATCGACTTCGCCGATCTCGAACGCCTGGCTTTCGATGTCCTGCGCGATCCCGCCTCGCCGACGCTCGCCCCCTCCGAAGTCGCCAGCCTCTATCAGAAGCAATATCGCCACGTCCTCGTCGATGAATACCAGGACATCAACGAGCTTCAGGACGCGATCCTCACCCTCGTCAGCCGCGAGTCCGCGTCCGGGCGGCCGCGACCCGCGACAAACCTCTTCTGCGTCGGCGATGTCAAGCAGAGCATCTACCGCTTCCGGCTCGCCGATCCCGAGCAGTTCATTCGTCGGGAGACGCGCTTCCGCGACGATCCCGCCGCCGCGCGCGGCAAGGTCATCAACCTCAGTCGGAATTTCCGCAGCCGCGCCCCCCTCCTCGATGTTCTCAACCAAGTCTTCCTCCGTCTCATGACGCGCGACGCCGCCGACATCGAATACGACCACAACCATCATCTTGTCCCCGGCGCGCCCTATCCCGCATCCACCGACCCCACCTGCTTCACCGGCGCGCCGGTCGAGCTGCACCTCCTGGCGAAAAACGCCGATTCCACCGCGAGCGAAGCAAACAGGAACGACCCAGCCTCGCGAACTTCGGAAGAGGGCGATGCCGACAATGATGCCGACGACGATGAAATCGATCTGGATCAGACCGAGCGCGAAGCGAGCTTCATCGTGCATCGCATCCGGCAGTTGATGGGCGCCGACGGGCGGCCGCCCATGCAGGTGATGGATCGAGCATCCGATGGATCGTTCCAGCCCCGTCGGCTGCGCCACGGCGACATCGTCATCCTGCTGCGATCCCTCAAGTTCAAAGGCAGGCAGTACGTCGATATCCTCCGCCGCAGCGGCATTCCCGTGCATAGCGAAAGCGGCAGCGGCTTTTTTGAATCGATGGAGATCAGCGACATCCTCGCGCTGCTCAATGTGCTGGACAACGCCCGGCAGGACATCCATCTCGCCGCCATCCTGCGCAGCCCGCTTGTCGGGCTGGCCGACCCGGAAGACAGCCTGGCGCGCATCCGGCTCGCCTATGGTGGTTATGGACCGTTCCATCTCGCCGTCACCCGATACGCCTCCCATCAACGCGACGAGCTGGCCGCCCGCTTGTCGGATTTCCTGGACGACCTGAACCGCTGGCGCGAGATGGCCCGGGAACGCCCCCTCGCGGACCTGATCTGGACGATCTACAACGACACCGGCTATCTCGCCTTCTGCGCCGGACTGGACGACGGGCGGCAGCGCGTCGCCAACCTGGTCGATCTCCACGAGCGCGCCCGGCAATTCGGAACCTTCAACCGGCAGGGGCTGCGTCGATTCCTCCAGTTCATCGACGGCCTGCGCGCCGAGTCCGACCTCGGGCAGCCCTCCATCTCCAGCGGCGCCGACGATGTGGTCCGCGTGATGAGCATTCACAAATCCAAGGGCCTCGAATTTCCCGTCGTCTTCCTCCCCGATCTCGCCAAGACCGTCAACCTGCGCGACTGCACCGGCGACATCCTCGTCGATCGGCAGGCTTATGTCGGCATGACCGTCGCCGACGGGGAAAAACGCGCCCGATATCCCTCCCTCGCCTCAGTCCTCGTCGCCGCGCGGATTCGTCAGCAGAGCATGGCCGAGGAACTGCGCGTCCTCTATGTCGCCATGACCCGCGCCCGCGAGCATCTGATCCTCG
>CAYUNS010000258.1:0-1954 GCA_964446155.1 uncultured Tepidisphaeraceae bacterium
CTCGATCGTCAACGGGCTGGCGTTCGAGGGGCTGAACCACGCCGGAACGCTCGATCGCCAGTTGCTCATCATCCTCAACGACAACGGCATGAGCATCTCCGCGCCGCAAGGCGCGTTCAGCCAGTATCTCGAGCGAATCCGCGTCAGCACCACCTACGACGAATTCAAGCGCATCAGCGAAAAAATCGTCCACAGGCTCCCCACGCCCGTCGGCAACACCATCGAGAGCATGTGGCATCACTTCAAGGACGGCCTCAAGGGAGCGGTCTGGCCGGGGCAGATCTTCGAATCGCTCGGCATCAAGTACATGGGGCCTGTCGACGGCCATGACCTCCCCGGGCTTCTCAACACCCTCGCGGAGATCAGGCATGTGCAAAGCCCGGTCCTCCTGCACGTCAAGACGATCAAGGGACAGGGATACGAGATCGCCTGCAACGAACCGACCCGGTTCCACAGCCCCGCGAGTTTCCGCGTCAACGGCTGCCGCGTCGAGATCAACAAAGGCGACGGCAAGTCGTGGACCAGCGCCTTCGCCGATGCGATGATCGCTCTCGCCAGACGGGATGCGCGCGTGGTCGCCCTCACCGCCGCCATGCCCGACGGCACGGGCATGAGCCGGTTCGCCCAGGAGTTCCCCGGTCGATGCATCGACACCGGCATCTGCGAATCGCACCTCACCGCGATGGCCGCCGGCATGTGCAAAAGCGGCCTGCGACCAGTCGCGGCGATCTATTCCACCTTCATGCAGCGAGCCTTCGACCAGGTCTGGCAGGAAGTGGCCCTCAACGGATTGCCCGTCGTCTTCTGCATGGACCGCGCGGGATACGTCGGGGACGACGGCGCGGTCCATCATGGATTCATGGACCAGGCCTTTCTTCGTCCCATGCCCGGCATGGTCCTCATGGCGCCCAGCGATGAAGCGGAGTTGAACCGCGCCCTGAAGTTCGCGCTGTCCCTCGAGACCGTCTCGGCCATCCGTTATCCGCGGGACAACGTCCCCGGATGCGATTTCGAGCGCGAAATCGACGAATCCCTTCGTGCCGATGCCGCGCGGGACTGGACCATCGGCCGGAGCCGCACGCTCCGCGAAGGCGACGACGCCACGCTGATCGTCTACGGCGCCCTCGTCGAGGCCGCCATCGAGGCCGCCGAGGAACTGGCGTCCCAGAACATCCAGGTCGGCGTCATCGACGCACGCTTCTGCAAGCCCCTGGACGGCGACATGCTCTCACGCGAGCTGCGCGCGCGCCGTCCCGTCCTGACGATCGAAGACCACGCCCTGCAAAACGGCTTCGGCAGCGCCGTGCTCGAATATGCCGTCGCGCATCGACTGCCCACGCAGCGCCTGACGCGGCTCGGGCATCCCGACCGGCTCATCCCCCACGCCACGCGTCGCGAGCAGCTTGTCGAAGTCGGCCTCGATCCCGCCGGCATCGTCCGCAGCGTGCGCGACGCCATCGTCGCCCATCGTCGTGCGGACTGTCCCGCTCGCGACACAATAACGGGATGACAAGACATACAGGGGAACAATCAACCGCCTCGACGCCCTCTTCGAAAGGAAATCACATGAATCAGGATTTGCGCGACAATTCGCTCACTTCGATGTTCGGCCCGCTTTTGGATTTTTCGTTCAGCACCTTCATCGCGCTGAACATCATCAAGATCATTTACATTCTCGGCCTCGTCGGGCTGGCAATCGGCTGGCTGGTCCTGGTGGTCACCGGCTTCACGCAGGGATTCCTCGCGGGGGTGGGGGTCATGATCACCGCCTCGATCATGATCCCGATCGGCTGGATTTTCTGGCGGGTCTATCTCGAGCTGATCATTGTGATTTTCCGCATCGCGGAGAACACGACGACCATCACCCGGCACTTCGAGAACCCGGCGCCGACCGGCGGATTCCCCGTCGAGCCTGCGGCCCCCGCCGCCCCGGCGACACCGCCGGGCGCGTGAG
>CAYUNS010000258.1:1964-3179 GCA_964446155.1 uncultured Tepidisphaeraceae bacterium
CGTGAGGATTCAGCTTTCCACCCGCCCGGAGGAAAGACGTCCCTTCCCTCCGCGGCGCTGCGCGCTTTCCCCGAATCCTTGCTGCAACAACCCCGATGTTGATGTAGACTGACATCAACCGTGTTTTGGAGGTTCCCGTGAAAGCACTTCTCGCCGCGTTCGTCGCCCTGCTCATCGCCGCCTCGCCCGCCGTCGCGCAGACCACCCAGCCGGTGGACCCCGGCAAGCTGCCCCATCTTCGGATCGATCGCGAGAAAAAGCAGATCCGCATCGACTGCGAAGCCCTGCGCGTGGACATGCCGCTCGAGTTCTTCTGCGTCATCACCGGCGGCAGCGAGCATGAATCGGCGCTGCGCTCGCCGGTCAAGCCGTCCAACGTCCATCTCGGCCTGCTCATGCTCGGGCTTGAGCCGGGGCAGCCCGTCCGCTACTCCGAATCGACCCGGCAATGGCTCCCGCCGCTTGGTCCGCCTTTGCAGATTTTCTGCGAATGGGAGAAGGACGGCGCCGTCGTCTCCGTTCCCGCGTATCGCATGATGCGCAACGTCAAATCAAAACAGGAGATGCCCCCCACCACCTGGATTTTCACCGGATCGCGGGTGATGGACGACGGAACCTACGCCGCCGACGCCACCGGCTATCTCGTCAGCGTCGTCAACTTCGATCTCACCGTCATCGACATCCCCGATCTGGCCAGTTCGAGCAACGACCTGCTCGAATGGGAAATCAATCCCGACGTGATGCCGGAGATGGGAACGAAGGTCACGATGATCATCCAGCCCGCCGCAGGCGATGCCCGCGCCGCGAGCGATGCCGCTGCTCCCCAGGCCGACACCACGCCCGTCGCCATCATTCGCGTCAACGCCAATGGCGAGATCGATTTCGACGGCCTGCCCGTCGCCGTCGAATCCCTCCAGGAAAAAGTGAAGTCGATCAACGGCTCGCGCCCCGCCAAGGTCCGTCTCGTCGTTGAAACCGGCGCGCCGCGCGATCTCGCCCAGCGGATCACCGAATTGATGCAGGCCATCGAAGTCGCCGTCGTCGTCGCTTCGCCCGACAGCGCCCTGGCCACCCCCCTGCAAACGGACGAGGCCCGCCTCCAGGCCCTCCGCGATCGCTGGACCAACGCCGTCGCCCCCCATCGACAGGCGATGCGGGAAGCGTCCCAGACCCACTACGAAGTCATCCGCGAATTGCGGGATGAGCAGCAGCGCC
>CAYUNS010000259.1:0-3128 GCA_964446155.1 uncultured Tepidisphaeraceae bacterium
CCGTCCCGCCCTGCGGGCGATTGCCCGAAGGGGTCGGCCGTGGGTTCGTTTTTCATTTTCACCTCCTCGCCTTCATCGGTAGGTTCGTTTGGTCGATTCGCCTCCCCGCCGGCGCATGGGGCGGGATGAGAGGCCGGACTCATTCGTGCGGATTCGTGTTCATTCGTGGACCCATCCCGCACGGGCGATTCCATCGGCGGCTCCTTGGCGAGCGTGGCCGCGAGGAACGCACACGGCGACTCCGGCTCGGGGACGCTTTGCAGCACGCGGATCTCGCGCAGCGTCCGGTGCAGATTGTTCTGCAGCCGCTGCTCGTAGCGGGCGAGGTAGTCGCAGACGTAGCCGCTCTCGGCGCAGTAGATCAGCGCGTAGCCGGCGTTGTCCTCCGGCGACGGGTCGGTGCGATCCGCCGAGAGAGGCTCGCCGTCGTTCAACTGCCGTCGGCAGCGGTCGGCGAGGATGCAGTCCTCGGCCAATCGCACCCGACGCAAGCGCCACGTCAGCTCGAACGCCCGTTCGGCCAGGACCAGCTCGAGGCCGTTGCGGGGATTGAGCGCCAGCAGCACCTGCCGACGTTGCGTGACGAACAACTCGGCGTCCTCGCCGGGCAGCAGCAGGCGCTTGGAAAAGATGCCGTGCCGCACGGCGTTGCGCGACGAGCGCGCCTTGCCTTCCGGCGTGCGCGGCCCGGTGGACCGCGCCGCGTTGGCGCGATTCGCGACGCATTTCCGTTCAGAAACCAGAGCCATGACCAACCTCCTTTTAACATGAAAACCAGGCGGGACGGGAGGGAAGGAACGACAGGCCATTATACCCGAATCCCCCACAAAACCGGCGAAAATCCCGCCAAAATCAGCCGCCGGACGGGGGCTGTCACCCGGCGATCACCGGCCATCCCAACATGGTCGCAAAAACGAGCCGTGGTATCATCGCCACACCATGGCCAGGCCGAACGCACACTTCGACGACAAGGCGATTGTGCCCGAGGAAGACCGGAAAAATGAGGCAAACCAGGTCCGTCCTCGTTTCATGCCCCTAATGCATCCATCGCAGCAAATCCGTGTCAGACGAACTGCGCGTATAACCCTCGGGACATCTCGAATTTTTTGCCTGACCATCTGTGTTGCCGCAGTTTGTTTGGCGCAACATCGGCATGAGAATGTGTCTGTACCCGCTGCCGTCTCAGCTTACTTCAATGCAGAGCGCGAGCGAATACCAGCCTTTGTGCGCGACATAGAGGTCGATTTGGGCGATTCGCTTGTGAACCCCGTGCCAGAGCTAACGGGCTGGGTTCAGTTGAGGAAACTTCATAATGACGCGATTCAAGATATGTGGGTTGTATCTTATCGAATTGGATATCTGAACGGAACCGGTTCAATTCCGGTGATACGTTCTGCGATTGTTGATAATCGCGGCCAGCTAATTGCACGGTTTCCGGAGGGGCGAACGGGCGAGAACGTTTATGTTGTTGCGCCGTCAGAAAGGCATGCCGCACTGGTTGGATTTGTCACAACGCCGAATGACGATTATCCGGCTATTCTCAGTGTGTGGACGGTAGGCAAAGAACCACGCAAATTATACCAGTTTGCGCCGAATGGCGGCTTTGCGCCGCATACCGCCCTTCGAATTGTGTTCGCTGATCTTAACGATGATGACTGGGCTGATGCTCTGATCGAACGCGTGTGTCGCGACTTTGACGCCGGCCTAGCATGGCGCGAATACCAAGTTTGTTATTTCGATGCCGAGGCAGGAACATGGGCTTATCCGTTATCGATAAGGGGGAAAGATTTTCGGTCTAAGCTGGCGCGGGCCGATCAAGATGCGGCGCGAGTCATGATTGACGTGCCTGGGCCTCCATATGAAACATCGTTCGAAGATCACTTGGTTTGGAAGGCAGAATAGTTAGAGAGGAAAATGGAACATTCCCGATCTCAAATCTGCGGACATAGGTGGAGAAGAAGTGAGGAAAACCAGGTCCGTCCTCGTTTCATGCCCGTCCCCGTCCTCGTTTCATGCCGTCCTCGTTTCATGCCCAAGTGAGGAGCCTTGGGCTATTCCGACGACCGATGCAGATGTTTCCGCCCCATGCGGCTATCATAAAGTCGTGCTCTACGGTCGCACCAAACTAATCACCCTAGGGGGAGATCATCACTGGATTGTTCAGGCGCCTGATGGTAGCTGGACTAGTAAGGAGGGAGCGCCAGGGCCTGTCGTTGGTCTCACGGGTCACCCCAAAGATCAGTGGTGGTGGGGATTTGATTCGACCTATCTTGGAATGTGGCTGATCAAGGGTCCAGGTCGCGCTTCAATGGATGATATGGACCACGCCGCCAATGAATCGGAGAAGCTTGCAAATGGAACGTGGCAAGCCTGATGGCCGGACCATGCTCAAACTCGACTACTTTCAAGAGAAGCCGGGTCTGTTGCGCCGCAGCATTTCAAGCATTATCACCCTGATTTGCTTTATTCTCCTGATGCTGGTTATCGCATTATTCCACAACGCCACCAAGCCTACGGACGCACAGCGATGGGCGTCTCGCACCTGTAACGCAAACATGGCGGAAATCGTGCGAGCGATTCAGAACTACGCTCACATGAAACAGCGGTTGCCTGAGAGCCTCGAAGTTCTCCACAAGGCCGGTTTCCTTCAGGACAAGGTTCTGCTCTGTCCGGCCGTCGGTCATGTTGACCTGGCGGGACGTTCGCCTCTTAAGTTGGGGAGAAACGTAACATACATATATGTAGGGAATGGCTTGAACATGGAAGAGTCGATCTCACATGGCGACAGTATCCCGCTTCTTTATGAGCCGGTTTCCAATCACGGTACATATGCCAGAGTCGCTTTTCTGGATGGTCACATCGAGGTTTGGTCCGTCGAGAAACTGGAGCGGGAAATGAAGAACGGGCGTCTTGCTCACCCGCGGCAACTCCTCACGGAAGAATAAGCGGAACAGAAGGGGACGCTACGACTTTGATAACGTCCCGATCCATGCGCACATTTGAACAAAGAACCTTCCCCGCTGGAAGGTGTTGGTCGTTGCATCAACCCTTTTGTCAGACAGGAGAGCCTGATGGACGACGACGCTGCGGATGAACGGCTCGGGGGCGCAGCCCTGGCCGATGTATCG
>CAYUNS010000260.1:0-3082 GCA_964446155.1 uncultured Tepidisphaeraceae bacterium
GAGCGGCAGGCGAAGGAAGAGGGGTTTGGTCATGCTCTCATAACGGCGGGCGCCAGGAATGGGGGCGGGCCACACGAATGGACATCAATCGGCGCGAATCAGGGCGGCGGGGGCAACGGCCGAATGCGAGGGAGAGCCTCCGCGGAGCGGGTTATGCGGGGCGCCTGAAGGATCGAAGATAGGGCCTTGGCCCATTCTCAGGTCGAGGCCACTTCGGTCACTTCGGGGATCATGGCGCGGGATTCCTGGTTCATCTTGTGCAGGGCATAAAGGGAGCTGAAACCGACGTAGAAATATCCCCCGGCGAAGATGAGGGAGAACGGCACGCTCGCCAGCCCGTAGCCCCAGCGGAGGCTGATGAAGGCGCAGCTCGTCATGTAGCAGCCGAAGGCGATCTCGATGATCGGGAGAGTAAGGCGCTTGAGGGTGAAGACGCGATCGCGGCGCCAGTTGGTGCGATCCTGCCCGGTGACGCCGTACTTGGGCGTACGGACGAATTCGCTGGGGCGACGCCGGATGGAACTCCAGATCGCTTCCATGACGGCCTTGGCGTTGTTGAGGGAGATGCCGACGCCGAGACCCATCAGGGCGGGGAGATAGATGATCGTCTTCCAGCCGGCTTCGCGTCCGAGCAGCTCGCGCTGGCCGAAGATGAAGAACGTGCTGGCCGAGCAGGTCGCGAGGATGAACAGGCTGGCGCTGAAGATATATTGCGCCCATGAATACGCCTTGAGGGGACTGAAGACATGGAGAAACACCGGGTACATCAGCAGCGTCACCAGCACCATCAGCGGATAGACGAGGGTGTTGGTGAGATGGAAGGCGGCCTCGATCTTGATCCGCCGCGACAAGTGCCTGGATCGCAGGATGCCCGGCAAGAGCTTGATGGCGGTTTGAAATCCGCCCTTGGTCCAGCGGTGCGCCTGCTGCTTGAAGCCGATCATCTCCGGGGGAAGCTCCGCGGGGGCGGCGTATTGCGGGAGATAGACGAACTGCCATCCCTTCATCTGGGCGCGATAGCTGAGATCGAGATCCTCGGTGAGGGTGTCGTGCTGCCATCCGCCGGCGTCCTGGATGGTGGTGCGTCGCCATACGCCGGCCGTTCCGTTGAAGTGCATGAACCGTCCGCTGCGGTTGCGCGCGGTATGCTCGATGACGAAGTGGCCGTCGAGGAAGATCGCCTGGCTTTTGGTGAGCAGCGACGCGTCCCGATTGAGATGGTCCCAGCGCACCTGCACCATTCCGACCTTTGCCTCGGTGAAATAATGAATGACGTTCTGGAGGATGTCGCGCGGGGGAATGAAATCGGCGTCGAAGATGGCGATGAATTCCCCCGGGGTCTGCGACAGGCCGGCCTCGAGGGCGCCGGCCTTGTAGCCTTCGCGATTGACGCGATGGATATACTTGACGGGATAGCCCTTGGCGACCCATTCGTCACAGGCATTGCGGGCGATCTCGGCCGAGTGATCGGTGCTGTCGTCCAGCACCTGCACCTCGAATCGATCGAGGGGATAATCGATCAGGCAGGCCGCCTTGATGATGCGCTCGGCAACCACATCCTCGTTGAACATGGGGAGTTGCACCGTCACGAACGGCAGTTCCGTAAAGGTCGCCCTGGGCTGATAGCCATCATGCCGATGCTTGATGTAGAGATAGACCAGGACATAGCGATGGAAGCCGTAGAGCGCCACCGCGCCCAGCACCATCACATAAAACGTCACCAGACCGTAGTTGAGAATCTGCTCCCACATAACGTGTGTAATCTCATCAAGTAAGGACTGACCGGGCCAGTCGGCGTTTTTCTCCCTGGTCGAGCGAGGCGGCTTGCCGTCTCGTGATCGGTTTCAGGATTGAAGCGCAAACCATCGACCCCTCTTCATGATCGAGCGACAGGATACAACCCGCGACGGCAATGGAATCGATCAAACTTTCCCGGCGAAGCCTGCCCGCCGCAGAATGGATGGGTTTGATTCTAATGGCCTTGAATCCGGCATGTCAACAACGAGTTGCGCCGGCACGAATTGGAGCCGAGAAATCAGGGCGACTTCGCCGGTTATGCGGCGTCACCCATGCCTTTGGATTCCCATGACCGGCACGGCCCGCCGATGGGTGGTGCATTGTAAGCGGATGCCGGCCGATTGGGGCATATAAAAAATTTATCCAAATTCGGCCCAAAAAAACGCGAGGCCAGCATGACACCGGCCTCGCGCAGGTTATCAAATCCAGGTTCAACCGGCGGCAGACGTTACTGCGATGCGGCTTCGGTGGAAGCGGGCGCTTCGGTGGCCGGAGATTCAGCGGCCGGGGCCTCGGGGCGGGTTTTGCCCTTGGCGATTCGGCTGGCGAACTGATGTTTGCGCTCGTTTCGCTTGCGTCGCAGGCCCAGGCTCCGCCGGACGGTTCCCTTGGGCGCGGACTTTTCGGTCAGCAACTGAAGCAGCACCAGGTCACCGCCATCGCCGATACGATAGTCGCTCAGCTTGATGATCCGGGTATACCCGCCGGCGCGGTCGACGAACTGTGGCGCAACTTCATCAAACAGTTTCTGGACGACCGACTGCCCGGTGAATTCCTGATTCTCGTCCACCAGGCGACGATCCTGAAGGATGGAGATGACACGGCGGCGATTCGTCAGCGTGTTGTTGCGAGCCAGCGTGATCAGCTTCTCGGCCATGGCGCGAACTTCCTTCGCCTTGGGGAGAGTCGTGCGGATCTTGCCGTGCTCGAACAGGCTCTGAACGAGGTTGCGACGAAGGGCTATGCGGTGTTCGGTGTCGCGGCTGAGCTGTCGGCCGCGCATCATATGTCTGCTCATGGGAAACTCCAATCAATCTCAAATCCCAAATCCTCACATTGAAATCCTGAATTTCGGATTTCGGATTCGAGACATCCATCACGGGTTGGCCGACTCCGAGGCCTCCACCTGCTGGTTATCCTGGTCTTCAGTGTCGTCCTCATCCTCATCAATCTCGGCCGACGTGGGGATGGCATCGAGGTCCATGCCCAGGCTCAAGCCGAGATCGGCGAGCTTGCGCTTCACTTCGCGGAGGCTGGTCTTGCCGAAGCTGCGAACCTTGAGCAG
>CAYUNS010000261.1:0-3055 GCA_964446155.1 uncultured Tepidisphaeraceae bacterium
CAACATCGAGAACACCGGCGCCGAAGAGAAAAATCCCCGTGATCCTTCCCGCGCGCGTCCCCACCGCTGATACGGCCACCCCCTGATTTCTTATCGGACTGTCATCACTCGCGCCACCGGCATATCCGGCACGATCGGTTCAATGCGCGGCGACCGGACCGGATTTTGCAAACCGGACAATCATCCTGCGTGATGTATTGGTTGCATCGCGCCGATGCTGACATTGTTCCCGACGCCATGCGATTGAAGGGTGGTTCTTCACGCCGGGCGTCATCCGCCAGATGATGGGGACGTCATGATTCGAGGAATGCTGTTTCTGCTGACGGTGATTGGATGGAGTTTGGCCGCTTCCGCAGTGCATCTGGTGATCGGGCCGGGCAACTTCACGCTCCTGCCCAAGGAGCACCTGTCGTTCACCGACACCTATGTCGATACGCGCGCCTGGGCGGTGGAGGATGTCGCCGATCATCCTGTCGTCACCATGCGCCTTATCAAGGCCCGCAAGGCCGGTGCGCTCGAGCATGTCGAGGGTTTGAACGAGAACGAGGATGTCGCCGTGCAACTGGTGACGATCCTCGACAACAGCCGGCAGGAAAACACCAGGCGGACCCAGTCCACCCGCGCCCAGCTCACTTCGCGCATCATCGGATCGGCAATGCAGGCAGGGACGCGGTGAACGGCCGTTTCGTCAATGATGATGCCCGCCCGGCCCATGCACGTGGCCGTGCTCGCGCTCCTCGGGCGTCGCGTCGCGGACTTCCACGATGGTGACGTCGAAATTCAGCGTCCGTCCCGCCAGTGGATGATTGCCGTCCACGGTCACTTCATCACCCTGAACGTCCACCACCGTCACCACGCGCGCACCCGCCGGCGTTTGTGCCTGAAACTGCATTCCCGTCTCAACCTTGTTTTCCCCGAAAGCGGCGCGGGGCACGGTCTGCACCATGCGGTCGTCACGATCGCCATACCCGCCGGCCGGCTCGACCGCGACGTGAACCTGGTCCCCGATGTTTTTTCCTTCCAACGCGGCCTCAAGCCCCGGCACGATGTTCCGCGCCCCATGTAGATAAGCCAGCGGCTCCCGGCCTTCGGAGGTGTCGATCACCTTGCCGTCATCATCCCGCAGCGTGTAGTTGATGCTCACGACCTTGTCTTTGCCAATTCCCATGGAGCCTTTCGTCAAAATGGCGCGACCCGGCCTGCGATGCGCGACGGAACGTCGCGCATCGCAGGCTCGAATCACAGTGAAAACCGATGAGTGGTCGCGTCCGGGGTTCGCGCATTTTCGCACGGTCCCGGGCGCGTTCCGTCGGGGTCAGGTCGCGTCGCTACCGGCCTGGGCGAGCTGCTTTTCGCCTTCCTTTGGAGCGGCGGCGGTCGCATCGAAATAGAGGTGCTTTTCCGCGCCCTCTTCCTGTTTGACGCTGATGCGGATCAGGTCTTTGCCCTTGAAGTTGCCGCGAAGGATTTCCTCGCTCAAGGGGTCCTCGACGTACTGTTCGATCGCGCGGCGTAAAGGCCGGGCGCCGAAATCGGCGTTGGTTCCCTTTTCGATCAGGAATTCCTTGCTGTCTTCCGACAGCTCGATCTTCAGGCCGTGGTCCTGAAGCCGACGGGTGACCTTGTTCAGCTCAAGCTCGACGATTTTTTCGAGATGTTCCCGGCCCAGCGGTCGGAACACGATGACATCATCGAGTCGGCCGATGAATTCCGGCCGGAAGTAACGCTCGATTTCCTTCATGAGCGTGTCCTTCATCTTGCTGTAGCTCTGCTCGTCCGCCGATCCGCGACCGCGGCCTTGCAGACCAAACGGCTGCACGCCGCCCTTGATCAGATCCGCGCCGATGTTCGACGTCATGATCATGACCACGTTGCGGAAATCGACATGCCTTCCGAACGAGTCGGTGAGACGGCCTTCCTCCATGATCTGCAACAGCATGTTGAAGACGTCGGGATGGCCTTTCTCGACTTCATCGAGCAGGACGACCGAGTAGGGGCGTCTCCGCACGCGCTCGGTGAGTTGCCCACCTTCCTCATAACCGACGTAGCCCGGAGGCGCGCCGATCAATCGGGAGACGTTGTGCTTCTCCATGTATTCGCTCATGTCGATCTGAAGGATCGCATCCTCGTCGCCGAACATGAACTCGGCCAGTGCCTTGCTGAGCAGCGTCTTGCCAACGCCACTCGGACCGAGGAACAGGAAGCTGCCCATCGGACGATGCGGGTCCTTGAGGCCCGAGCGGGCACGGCGGATCGTCTTGGCGATCGCCTTGATCGCCTCATCCTGCGAAACGACGCGCTTGTGGAGCTCGTTCTCGAGTTCGAGCAGGCGCTGGGCCTCCTCCTTCTCGAGGCGAGTGAGCGGCACGCCGGTCATCTTGCTGACGACCTCGGCGATGACTTCCTCATCGACGACGCCATCGACTTCCTTGGCCTTTTCGCGCCACTGGCGCTGCATCTCTTCCTTCTTGGCGCGCAGCGCTTCGGCCTGGTCGCGCAGACGGGCGGCTTCCTCGTACTCGGCGTTTTTCACCGCCTCGTCCTTCTGGATGCTCAGGCGCTCGATCTGCTCCTCGAGTTCGGCGAGATTCGGCGGCTTGGTCATGCTGCGGAGCCGGATGCGCGCGCCCGCCTCGTCGAGGACGTCGATCGCCTTGTCGGGGAGGCATCGGCCGGTGATATAGCGATCGGACAACTCGACGGCGGCTTGGAGCGCGGCATCGAGAATCTGCACGCGATGGTGCGCCTCGTAACGATCGCGAAGACCTTTGAGGATCTCGACCGCATCCGTCTTGGAGGGCGGCTCGACCGTGATTGGCTGGAATCGCCTCGCCAGTGCCGCGTCCTTCTCGATGTACTTGCGGTATTCATCGAACGTCGTCGCGCCGATGCACTGGATCTCCCCGCGCGACAGCGCGGGCTTGAGCACGTTGCTCGCGTCGATGGCGCCCTCGGCGCCGCCGGCGCCGACCAGCGTGTGCAGTTCGTCGATGAAGAGGATGACGTTCTTGGCGCGGCGGACCTCGTTCATGACCGCCTTGATGCGCTCCTCGAA
>CAYUNS010000262.1:0-3043 GCA_964446155.1 uncultured Tepidisphaeraceae bacterium
CGCTGCAACTGGCATGTGGACTGGGTGCTGATGTGGGGCAGCCCGGAATCGATCCGGGAGATCAAGTCGCTGGTCAATCTCATCGAGCAGGCGCAGGAAAAGCAGTTGCCCCGCGAGTCGGGCAACGGGGGAGCCAAATCGGCCACGCCCGGCGCCAAGCCCGCGTAGTCGAGATCAAATTTCCAGTTTATTTGAGGAGGATGCGATTGTTCCGCGCGGGGGCGCGGGCTAGCATTCCGGCGATGATGTATCCGCAATCCTTCCGGGGAATCCTCGCGCTGATCGTTTTCGCTTTTTCCCTGGCCTCGCCGGCGTGGGCGCTGTCTCCGGACGAAATCCTGCTTCTCGTCAACCAGCGGATGCCCGCCGGGGGGGAACTGGCCGTCTATTACAGCCGCGCGCGGCTGATCCCCGACAATCGCATCCTGGCGCTGGATCTGCCCGTCAGCGAGCAGGTGTCGCAGGCGGTGTACGAGAGTCGCGTCGTGCCCGTGGTGCGGAAGTTTCTTCGCGATCACCAGCTCGAGGGCAGGATCAAGTGCATCGTCACCTTCCACGGCGTGCCGCTGCGCATCGCCAACCGGACCAATACCCCGGCGGAGAAGGAGGAGCTGGAAACGCTCAAGGCGGAGCTGAAGGCGACGATCGAGGCGCTCCAGCCTCTCATCGAGCGGACGGAGGCGGAAGCGCGGGCGGTGGATGAGTCGTTCCTGCCGGGGGCGGGGATCGATCTGCCGGACCTGGCGCATCGGGCGGATGCGGCGATCCAGGCGATGGCGCGGGCGCTGCCCGACGCCGACGGCGCGGAACGGATCGCGCAGGCCAGGACGCTGCTCGATTCGTTCTTCGCCTTGACGGGGACGGCGGCGGCGTTCGAGCGATTCAATCCCCGGCAGGTGGAGGCGCTGGCGAGGGATGAAGCCGAGCGACGGCGATGGATCGAGCGGCGAGAGGACATGGTGGCGTCGAGCGCGGAGGTCAACCGTCTCCAGGACATGCGATACGACGCCGATTCCCGTTCAGCGCTGCGGGAACTGGTGAAGCGGCATTACGGATTGTTCGGATACGCCAGACTGCTCGATGCGCAGATCGATTATTTCGCGACGGAAGCGACGGGCGCGTCGTTCGACAATGAACTGTCCCTGCTCTGGTGGGATCATTACCCGCGCACGCGCTGGCGGATCAACCCGCTGCATTACCGCGCGCAGCGGGTGGGGAATTCACCGCCGGTGTTGATGGTGTCGCGGCTGGACGGACCGGATGCGGGAACGGTGCGCGATCTCATTCTCGGTTCGTTGAAGGCGGAGAGGGACGGATTGCGCGGCAGGGTGGTCATCGACAGCAACGGCGGGACGCGGCCGAACGGAAAGCCGGACAACGAGGGCGCCTATGCCGCCTACGATCGAAAGCTCACGGACCTGTCGCACCTGCTTTCGACGAAGACGAAATTGTCCATCACGCTGGATGACCGCCCGGAACTGATCCCGCCGCGATCGGTGCGCGACGTTGCGATCTACACCGGCTGGTACAGCCTGCGCAACTACGTTCCCTGCTGCACGTTCAACCTCGGCGCGGTCGCCTTTCACACCGCGAGCCTGGAGATGGTCAGCCTTCGCGCGCCCGATGAAAAGGGATGGGGCGCGGGATTGCTGCGCGACGGCGTGGTGGCGACGGTGGGCGCGGTGGCCGAGCCGTACCTGCACGCGTTCCCGCCACCCGATGAGTTCTTCCCGCTGCTGATGACGGGGAAACTGACGCTCGCGGAGGTGTACTGGAAGACCACGCCCCTGACGAGCTGGATGATGACGCTGATCGGCGATCCCCTGTACACGCCATACTCCCGGAATCCCGCCCTCAAACCCGAAGACCTCCCCGCCCCGCTGCGCGAGGCGCTGCCCGCAAGCCCATAAACGACGTTGCGAGCCTGCGGTGTGAGGGGGGCCTTGGCCGTCCAACCCTGACGTAAAGACGATAGTTTTTGACGAAATAACATATAGACGCTGGCTGAATCGGTGCTAGATTTCATGGAGTTGCGGGTTGTTGCCCGCTGACGCACACATCATGAGATCTGGAATACGGAGGTTGGCGATGAATCAATGTACAACTGCTTTGCGAGTGTTGGCGATGGGTTTGGCCGGTGCAGGCGCGATGGCGTTCGCGGCGGAGTCGGCGGGCGCGGCGGTGACGCTGGCGCGGTACGAGCTGGAATCCGGCACGGCCGGCGCGCTCGTCACCACCGACGGCAATGACGCCGCCGCGATCAGTGGCGTGATCGTCTCGGATTTCGTGACCAACGGAATCTGGCGTCAGGACGACGATCAGGCGGAGCTGACCCCAGGCTCGCTGGACAACGACTTCTGGGTCGCCAGCGCGGGAGACATCGGCAATTTGGCGCCGGACGGCAAGACGTTCACGTTTACCATCACCCCCGAAGCGGGCACGGCGATCGTCCTGGACGAGATTCGCTTTCATATGGGCGTGCGGCGAGACGCCAGTGAACTTGGCGGGCGGACCAACGGCAACTGGACGGCGAAGACATCGATCACGATCGACAATGTCACGACCGAGGTGGGCAATCTGGTGAGTCCCACGTCAACGGGGGCCGAGACGACGCATTATGAATTTGCCTCACTGGACCTGGCGACGGCGACCGGCGGGGCCGAGATCACCCTGCCGATCACATTCCTCTTCGAATACTTCGACAACACCAGCCAGGGCGACAAGCGCTTCATGCTCGATGATGTCGAACTGACGGGCACGGTGGTTCCCGAGCCGGCCGCCCTGAGCCTGCTGGTGGGCGCGGGAACGCTGTTGCTGGGACGCCGGCGACATTGACCGCATCGGATCGCAATCGCCCCGTGGACCGAACCATACGAGGTTCAATCATGAAGCACCGAAGCAAGCCCATTCGAGGCGCCTTTACCCTGGTCGAACTCCTCGTGGTCATAGGCATTATTGCGGTCCTCATCGCCATCCTCCTTCCCGCCCTTCGCAAGGCGCGGGCCGCGGCGCAGGCGACGGTGTGCGCGAGCAATCTTCGCCA
>CAYUNS010000263.1:0-3028 GCA_964446155.1 uncultured Tepidisphaeraceae bacterium
CTGGGCAGCGCCAGGCGAGCGGCGCGTTACACGGTGTGCGCGAGCAATCTTCGCCAGATCGGGCAGGCCCTGACGATGTACGCCAATGACTGGAAGGGCGTGGTCATTTCCTACTATGTCGAGGCGCCTCCCAGCGGCGCGATCCATCTCTGGCCGCGGTTTCTGAGCGGAGATTGGGACGGCGGGATAAAATATCTGCCCCCCGGCGCGGTCTTCGGCTGCCCGACCAACTCGGCTTATCAGATCGATCTGCCGACCTACGGGAAGACCGATTTCTCCTATGGCATGTATTGGGCGAGCACGGAGCACGCGCAACTGGGGATGAGCTTTTCGAAGAACGTCCTCTTCGCTCCGCCGGATGGGCGTCCGCGGATGCAGATTCACCCCCTGGCGCGAGTGAAGCATGCGTCCGAGGTCGTCTGGCTGGCCGACAGCTCCTGCACCCGCAACTGGGCGGACGGCAAGGCCTGGGGACGCATGATCGGCTCATTCAATCCCCTCGGGGACGGACCAAACGAAGCCAAGTTCGGCGCCAAGATCCACCTGCTCCACGACAACACGGCCAACGCCATGTTCTACGATGGGCATGTCGATCGGATGACGCGCGAGCAACTCTACGCCACGCGGTCCAACGTTCGGTTGTTCCTGACAGAGAACTACACCCGCATTCTCCTGCCCGCACTGCCCTGAACCATTCCATCGCTCGCTTCCGATGCGACCCGCGATATCGGCGCTTCGCCGCGAGAGGCGGACGGGTCTTGCATCGTGAAGATCGTCTCAAGCCCTGCGTGGCAATGGCCGATAGCTGAATGGGAGTCCGATATGCCTGTTCAGATGATTTGTCCGAGTTTGAAATGTCGTAAGATTCTCTCGGTTCCGGACGAGGTGCGGGGCAAGCTGGTGAAATGCCAGCATTGCCAGACGATGTTCCGCGTGCCGGATGCCCGGAAGCCCGAGGCGGTCGGGGCGGCGGCTCGGGCGAAATAGATTTTCGCAGTCCTTTCCAAGCCGGGTCGGGGGGCGATCCGCGTTGGCGCGGCCGGTCCCGGCGCTTTCCCCGGTCTGTCGCGTTGCGGTATAGTCCGGGCATGAGCGAAACTCACTCCGGATCGGTTTCGAGCGGCGCCTCTTCTTCTTATCCAGTTAAACCCCCGCTGGTCAAAGTCGGCGGGGGGTTGGGCATCGCGGCGTGCTGCGTGGGGCTGGCGATTTTTCTCGTCGGCTGCTTCGGGTTTTCCGCGGTGTTCGGTTTCGCGGTCATTCCGTTGCTGCTGGCGATCCCCGCCCTGGCGTTGTCCATCATCGGCGGCGCGCGGCGGGATCGGGGCGCGGAAGATACGCAGGTGCTGGCGGCGATCGCGGTGAGCCTGATGGGCCTGGTGGGATCGCTCCTGCTCATCGCCGCGTGGCGAGGCTGGCCGCTCTTTTATGGAGGAGGGGGGTGACGAAATCAGACAGGGGGCGAAAGGAGGGCGATGCTCCCATGCGTCTTCGGCTTCGACTATAATCGTTAGGTTGTTGTTGGGAGATGAAGCGCATGGATTTTGAAGTGGTCAGTTCGTTCAAGCCGCAGGGCGATCAGCCGGCGGCGATCGATCAACTCGCGGCGGGGGTGCGGGAGGGGAAAAAACACCAGACGCTCATGGGCGTCACCGGCTCGGGCAAGACGTTCACGATGGCGCACACGATCGCGCGCCTGAACAAGCCGACGCTGGTCATCTCGCACAACAAGACGCTGGCGGCCCAGCTTTACGAGGAATTCAAGGAGCTGTTTCCCAACAACGCCGTCGGGTACTTCGTCAGTTATTACGATTATTATCAGCCCGAGGCGTACATCCCCCAGCGGGACATTTACATCGAGAAGGACGCCTCGCGCAACGACGATCTCGATCGTCTGCGTCTGGCGGCGACGAGCAACCTGGTCAGCCGGCAGGATGTGCTGCTGGTGGCGTCGGTGTCGTGCATCTTCGGGCTGGGTTCCCCGATCGAATACAAGAAATCGGTGCTGCCGATCCGCAAGGGCGTCGAGACCGACCGCGACGAGATGCTCCGCAAGCTCATCGACCTGCAATACGCCCGCAACGACATGGATTTCAAGCGCGCCACGTTTCGGGTGCGCGGGGACGTGGTCGAGCTGCATCCGTCGTATGAGGAATTCGCCTACCGCATCGAGTTCTTCGGTGATGAGATCACGTCGATCCAGATGATCAACCCGTTGACCGGGGAACTGCTGCGCGACGAGGAGCAGGTGTTCATCTATCCGGCGGTGCATTATGTCATGCCCGAGGAGCGGGTGGAGTCGGCGGTGAAGGCGATTCGCGAGGAGCTGGACATCCAGGTGATGAAGCTGCGCGGGCAGGGGAAGCTGCTCGAGGCGCAGCGGCTGCTGGCACGGACGAAATACGACATCGAGATGATCCTCGAGGTGGGCTTTTGCAGCGGGATCGAGAACTACAGCCGGCATCTTGACGGCCGGCAGCCGGGGGAGAAGCCCTATACGCTGATCGACTATTTCCCGAAGGATTTCCTGCTCATCATCGACGAGTCGCACGTCACGCTGCCGCAGATCAAGGCGATGTACAACGGCGATCGGATGCGCAAGGAGGTGCTGGTCGATCACGGGTTCCGCCTGCCCAGCGCGATGGACAACCGCCCGCTGAAGTACGAGGAATTCGAGGCGGTGTGGAGCAACGTCATCTTCGTCTCGGCCACGCCGGGGAAGATCGAACTCGAGAAGACCGGCGGGGAAGTGGTCGAGCAGGTGATCCGACCGACGGGGCTGGTCGATCCCGAGATCGAGGTGCATCCGGCCCAGGGGCAGGTTCCCCATCTGCTGAACGCGATCAAGGAACGGGCCGCGCGCGGGGAGCGCGTGCTGGTGACGACGCTCACCAAGCGGCTGGCCGAGGATTTGAGCGCGTACATCCAGGAGGCGGGGATTCGCGGGCGCTACCTGCACAGCGAAATCCAGACGCTGGAGCGGGTCGAGATCCTGCGCGACCTGCGGCAGGGGGATTTCGACGTGCTG
>CAYUNS010000264.1:0-3017 GCA_964446155.1 uncultured Tepidisphaeraceae bacterium
CGCCGCAGGCCTTGGCCACCCCACCTCAGGTGGGGTGGCCTGCAAGTGACCAATGACTTGTCCCCGGAGCTTCGCATGGACTCTCGACACGGTCGCCAAGGCTTCACGTTGGTCGAGTTGCTGGTCGTCATCGGCATCATCGCGGTATTGATCAGCATCCTGCTGCCCGCGCTGAACAAAGCCCGTGAGGTTGCAAAAATAGTGCAGTGCATGAGCAATCTGCGCCAAATCGGGTTGGCCATCCACCAGTACGCCAATGACTACAACGGGCAGATCCCTCCCATGGGAGGATATTACCCCGGCAACAACAACCAGACGCTCTACACGTCGGAACGAAGTGCATTGATGTGGCTCGGCATGGACACGCCCGATGGCGTCCGACGCGGCAACTACCTTGGCCTGACCCATCTGTTCATCAACGGCTACATCAAGCAGCCTCTGGTTTTTTACTGCCCTTCAGATGAACTGCTGCTGTATCCTCCGCAAGTCGGATATGAAGTCGGTTATGGGCAGGTGCAAAAGTGGATGCGTTCAGCGCCGCCAACCGGATATCCGAGTTTCGCCCTCGCATGGCGGGTGTACAGTTCCTATGCCTACTTCGGTCCGCGGTACGCGCTGACCGGCTATGCGCCATCCAATCTCAATCCGTATCTTCCGAACAAGCTTCCGAAGCTCTCGCAGTTGTCCCGATATCACTTCGGGTTGGCCGCGGACAATTACAACACCGGGAATCCGGACGGCATACAGGACAGGCCCAACCGCCCACTTGTGCATACCAAACCTGAGATTCGTTACAACATCGTGTACGCCGATGGACACGTCAGCACCTTCACGCATCCCAAGACCCCCGATCTGGCCGGAAAGAACTGGGGAACCAACCACGCGGCAACAGACCCCAACCGACCGCAAAACGCGGGGTTGCATCTCGACTGGAGCACGTCGCTCAACTTCTGGCTGCGAACGGCGGGCCAATGAACAGGGCCGCTCATCGGCGGTTCGGTTACTGTTGAAGAACGGAACGATCGGGTATTGCCCGTGATTCCATTCGGCCGGCGCCCCTCTTTTAATCAAACAAGTCGGCGGGGATGGCATCGGCGATAAACTCGTGCGCTTTCGGACTCGGATGGAGTCCGTCGCCGCCGATCGGTCCATGGTCCACCCGCCACTTGCCGGAGTTGCGGGAGGACTCGACCGCGTCGGCGATCTCGATGATGCCATCGAGAGGATGTCCGGGTTGGCCGGCGCGAACGGCGCCGGGGTCGGTCGTGCCGAACGCCGGCTTCCCGTCGATCAGCGGCGCGCCGTCGCGGAGCCAGTCGTTCCATTTGATTCGCGTGGCATTGGTGTCCCGCGGCGTCTGCCCCTCGAGCGTGGTGAAGCGATCGGTGCTCGAGGCGATGGGGAGGATGGTGGCCTGGTAGACCTTCACACCCTGGTGTTTCGCCCAGGTCCAGTGTTCGACATATTTTTCGAGGGTCGAGTCCGACCGGCCGATGTCATTGGCGCCAAAGGCGCTGATGTAGTGGGTGAACCCACTGAGTCCCAGCGGCCAGCAGACGACGCGGCGCTGGTCCTGATAGAGGATCGAATCGCCGCCGGTCGTGGCGTGGGACCAGGCGATGTGCGCCTTGTCCGCCAGCCGGATGGTCCAGGGGGATTCGACCAGTGACACAATCGAATCACCGCTGAATCCAACCGCTTTCGCGTCGGGTGCGACATTGCCCAGAATGTGAAGCGGGCCGCGCGTGTTGTCCTTGTAGGTGGGCGTCTGCGGTTGTGCGGTCGCCGCGGTGAGATCACCCTCGCCATGCCATTCATCGCGTTCCGCAGACAGCGGCATGACCCGTTGCCAGGTTCCGGCGTTGGTGTCATGCGTATGGACGGCATAGGTCCGCGAGTGAATGATGTCGCCGGCCTTGAGCGTCACGGCGATCGGGTCCGAGACGACATGCCCGGCTCCTTCGACGATGACAGTTGATTGTCCGTCGAAGGTAAGCGGATGCGTGACGCCACCGATGTCCACCGCGGCTTTCAGTTCGTAGCCGGTTCTCGCTGGCGCGGCGTAGACAAGGCGGATGATCGTCGCGTCGGCGGTTACGGTGTGCTGGATGCGGGTGGTGCAGGCGTCATGCCCGGGCGTCTTCTTTTCGGAACGCTGGGCGGCGGCTGTTCGCGTCGTGATCTGCTTCAGCACGGCTGACGGTTTTTCCGCCACCTCTCCCGCCAGCGCCGCCATCACCGCCGGCGTGATGAAATCCTTCGCCGCCTCCGCATTGGGATGCAGACCATCGGGCAGGTAGCCCTTGAATTTCGCCTCATCCGCTTCCCGCAGCGCGTTCCAACGGCTGAAATGATCGATCAGCAGGCAGTGTTGCTCCGCCGCCACTTCGCGATAAACCTGATAGTAATCCGCCAATTGTGGGCGGGAGGTTTTCGCCGCCCATCGCGGTGAGTCGAAAACATCGTTCATGGTCGAGAGAATGATCTCGACCTTCGGATTTCGCTCGCGCAGCATCCCGATTATTTTCAGCAGGTTTTCGCGGCTTTCCTGCGGTGTGATCTCGAATCGAAGGACGGCATCGTTGATGGCGAACTCGATGAACACCGTGTCCGGGCTGTGCTTGAGCACCCTTTCCTGCAACTGCGCGACGCCATCGCGCGATTGCTTGCCGGGCATGCCACTGAAGGCGGGCGTAACGAGCTTGCCGTACTTGTCTTTCAGTTGCCCGGCCACCTCATTGGTCCAGCCGCCGGTGGAGACGCTGGTCCCGTAGAAGACGACGGTCTGCGGCTTGCCGGCCTCGAGGTTCCGAATCAACTCGCTTCCCATCGCGCCGGAAGTCCATGCCATCATCGCGATGATCGGGAATATCCGTGAAATGAGCGAGGCGATCAGGTTCGGCGTGCCGTCCCATTTTTCCCTGCTCCGGAAACCAGTGACAGCGGTGTGCAGTTTTCCGTTGCGGGTAAAGAGGTCCGTCATGCGTCTGGTTCCTGTGGGTGAAGAATTCATTTTC
>CAYUNS010000265.1:0-3016 GCA_964446155.1 uncultured Tepidisphaeraceae bacterium
GTCATCGCCATCCGCGCCGTGGAATCGCAGGACTTCATGACCGCCGACTGGGCGCGCATCCCCTACGACGTCCTGGCGACGATGAGCAACCGCATCATCAACGAAGTGCGCGGCGTGAACCGCGTCGTCTACGACATCAGCAGCAAGCCGCCGGCGACGATCGAGTGGGAATAAGGTCGCGCGGCGACACCGGGCCCCGCCATCGCGCCCGCCGCAAAAGCGGCGGCGCGGGAGTCGAAGGTTTTTTCGGCTCGCGATTATTTCATTTGCGCGGTGGTGCGGCATTTGACCCTTTCCCTTCCAGCGATGATAACTAGTCCCCGATGGATTTTGACTGGCGGTTGCCGACGGTTCCTTTTTTGATTGGATTGAACGCATTTTTCGTCGCGGCGGAGTATGCGGTCGTTGCGAGCCGCACCACACACATCGAAAACCTGCGAGGCGGGAGACGAAGGCGTGCGGCGGATGCGCTGGAGCGGCTGAAGGAGAACCCGACCAGTGCGATCGGCGCGATCCAGGTCTGCATCACCCTTACCAACCTGTTGCTCGGCTGGATCGGCGAGCCGGCGATGTCGGCGATCCTGCTGCTGTTGATGTCGCCGCTGGTGGATTTCCTGCCGACCGGGATGTTCAGGATTCTCGCGACGACGCTGAGCTTCATCGTCGTCACACTGCTCACGGTGGTCTTCAGCGAGTTGCTGCCCAAGGCGCTGACGCTGCGATATGTGACGCCGGTGGCGCGGTTGACGGCCGTGCCGGTGCTGGGCATTCAGCGGGCGATCTCGCCCCTGGTGGCGATGATGAACGGGATGGCCAATCTCGTCACCCGTCCGCTGGGGTTGGGATCGGTCGATGAGATGGAGAGCGAGCAGCACACGATGGAGGAGATCCGGCTGATTGCTTCCGAGGCCGCGGAAGCCGGCGTGCTCACGCCACGTGAGCGATCGCTCGTGCTCAACAGCCTGGCGCTGGGGCGCAAGACCGCGGAGCAGATCATGGTCCCGCGCATCCGGGTGGCGTACCTCGATCTCAAAAAATCGCTCGATGAGAATATGGCGGTCATCAATCAGCACCTGTACAGCCGCCTGCCGCTGTGCGACGGGGGAATGGATCGGGTGATCGGGATCGTTTACACGAAGGAGTTTCTTGCGGCATCGCAGGAAGGCCCGGTCAACATCAGCGTGCTGTCGCTGATCGCGCGGCCGGCGGTCTTCGCGCCGGTGACGATTTCGCTCGATGCCCTGCTCAATCATTTTCATCAGCAACATTCGCATCTGCTGATCCTGGTGGATGAATACGGCGGCGTGGAGGGGATCGTGACGTTGACCGACGTGGTGGACGAGGTGCTCGGTGAGATGAGCGAGACGCCTTTCTCGGCAACGCCGCCGGACCCGGCACATTCGCGCGATGCGATGGTTGTCGCGGGTGAAACGCCGATTCACGAGATTGCCGGGCAACTCGAGCGCGAGGGCTGGGGCGAAGGGCATGGCGTGACGACGGTCAGCGGGCTGGTGGTGGCGCGGCTGGGTCGGATTCCCAAGGCCGGGCAGCACGTCGAGGTGGATGGCGTGCGGCTGTGCGTGGTGGAATCGACGCGACAGCGCGTTGAACGCGTGCGGCTCGAGCCGTTGCCGAAGGATGAACCATGACCTGATCCGTCACGGGCACGGACGGAGATCGCATATCACACCTGCCGTTCCACGACGAACCTCGCCAGCGCCGCGAGTCCCGCCGCCCGATCGCCAAAGCGATCCAGGGCGTGCAGCGAGGCATCGAGCTGCCGCGCGGCCTCCGTCTTGCTGCGTTCGAGGCCCAGCAGGGCGGGATAGGTGTTCTTTCCCCTTCCCGCGTCCTTGTTGGTCGCCTTGCCCAGTTGTTGTGGCGTGCTGGTGACATCGAGCACATCGTCCACGATCTGAAACGCCAGTCCCAGATGCCGGCCGAAGGCCGTCATCGCGGAAAGATCGTCCTCGGACGCACCCGCGGCGATCGCGCCCATCCGGCAGGCGGTGGTCAGCAGCGCGCCGGTCTTCAAGCGGTGAACGCGCTGGAGATCCTCGAGGCACATCGCGACATTTTCCCCTTCGATGTCGAGCACCTGCCCACCGATCATTCCCTCCGGGCCGGTCGCGCCGGCAAGCTCGAGCGCGAGGGCGGGCAGCATGCGCGGCTCGGCGTCGCGAGCGAGCATTTCAAACGCCATCGACACCATCGCATCACCGGCCAGGATCGCCATGGCTTCCCCGAAGACCTTGTGATTGGTCGGTCTTCCCCTGCGCAGCTCATCATCATCCATCGCGGGCAGATCGTCATGCACGAGGCTGAAGGTGTGGATCAACTCGATCGCTCCCGCCGCCGCAAGCGCGGTGGGCGCCGGTGGAGAATCATTCCCGGCACAGCAGCGGCCGCACTCCAGCACGAGCGCGGGGCGCAATCGCTTCCCGCCGGCAAGGAGACTGTATTCGATGGCTTCGATCAACCTCCCCGGCGCGCCGGAGAGCCGCGCGGTGGTCCGTTGGAAGTAGGCCTCCACCGTCCGCCCGTGCGCGCGAAGCGTCTCCAGGGCGGCGGCGCTTTCACCTTCGATTGAGGAAAAACTCATGGCATGAACCCGGCGGAATGGTGAGCAACAGGAACGCGATGCATCAGATCAATCCGTCGGCGGGCCTTCGTCGAGCGGCGCGTGGGCGAGCTGGTCCTCCTCGCCCCTGGACAATAGTTCGATCTGCTTTTCCGCACGATTGAGCACGCCGCGACAATGCTGAATGAGAAAATTCCCCCGCTCATACTTGAGCAGACTTTCCTCCAGCCCGACTTCCCCGGCTTCGATCTCGTTGAGGATCACATCAAGCTCCTTGAGGGCGTCTTCAAAGTTTTTCGGCGGGGATTGATTTCGCTTGGCCATATCGGCAGCCAGTATAGGCTCGCACGGCAAGGTTGGCGAGATACGCGCCGATCTGGCCCGCCCCCATTCCTGACGCCCGCCGTTATGAGAGCATGACCAACCCCTCTTCCT
>CAYUNS010000266.1:0-2999 GCA_964446155.1 uncultured Tepidisphaeraceae bacterium
GCCTGCGACAATCGCCTCACTTCGTGCAGCGACATGCCCCCGAGCCGGGGGATGCCGCCGCCCATATGCGGGACGATCGCATGCCCCAATCCCAGCCGCGACGCCTCGCGCAACCGCAACTCCAGTTGCGGAACGCTGCGAATCTCCCCGCCCAGCCCAAGCTCGCCGATCGCCAGCGTGCCCGTCGGCAAGGGGCGGTTCATGTGCGCCGACGCGATCGCCAGCGCCACCGCCAGATCCACCGCCGGCTCGGCGACCTTCACCCCTCCGGCGACGTTCACATACACGTCATCCGCCGCCAACCGCATCTCCGCGCGCTTCTCAAGCACCGCGATGATCATGTTCACCCGATCGCCGCTCACCCCGCTCACCTTCCGCCTCGCCGCTCCGATCACGCTCGACGCCGTCAGTGCCTGCACCTCGACCAGCAGCACCCGCGAGCCTTGCATCGCCGCCGTCAGCACCGATCCGCTCGGCTGACCCTGCGGACCATAATGTTCGACAAAGAGATTCCCCGGATCGGTCACCTCGCGCAGCCCCTGGCCGGTCATCTCGAACAGCCCCACCTCGTGCGTGCTGCCGAAGCGGTTCTTGACGCAGCGGACGATGCGATGCGCGTGATGGCGGTCCCCCTCGAAATAGACCACCGTATCGACGATATGCTCGATCAGTTTCGGACCGGCGAGCGTGCCGGCCTTGGTCACGTGCCCGACAAACAGCACCGCCGTCCCCGTCGATTTCGCAAGGTAAACCAGGTCCATGCAGCAGTCGCGCAACTGCGTCACCGACCCCGGCGCCGCCGGGAGGCTCGGCTTGTAGATCATCTGGATCGAATCGACGATCACCACCGCCGGACGGTGCTTGTGAATCTGGTTGACGATCCGTTCGAGGTTCGTCTCGGCCAGCACGAGCAGCCGGGACGATCCCACGCCGAGCCGGGCCGCCCGCAGCTTCGTCTGCCTCGCCGACTCCTCGCTCGTCACATACAGCGCCGGCGGGGTTTGCTTCGCCGCCTCCTTCCCACCGCTCGAAGCCGGTGAAATGCGCGACAGCTCCTGCGCCACCTGGAGCAGCAGCGTCGATTTGCCGATCCCCGGCTCGCCGCCGATCAGCACCGCCGATCCCGGCACGATCCCTCCTCCGAGGATGCGATCGAATTCTCCAATCCCCGATGGGAATCGCGGCGTGTCCGTTTCGCTGATGTCCGCGATCGCGACCACTTCCCCACCGGCGGCGAGATCGCCGCTTTGCCCGCGCGCCCCAGGCCCCCCGCGCTCCGCCGCCCGCGCGTCGAACGTCGGCTCCTTGTATTCCTGAAGCCCGTCCCACGTCCCGCAGTCCGGGCATTTGCCCATCCATTTCGGGTGAACGCTTCCACAACTATTGCAAAGAAACTGAACGCGCGACTTGGCCATGGCGGACATTGTAGGGCAAGGGCGCGAAATGCGGGATGAGCCGAGCCGTTTCACCCGTCATGGACCGGAGACGATCCGCTACGGATGGCGGCGGCGACGGAGCAGAAGCCCGCACCCCAGCAAGGCCAGCGACAAGGTTCCCGGTTCGGGGATCGTGGTGTTGACCCAGTCGGCGTAGGGCGCGTAGGTGAGATCGACCGATCCCGCCCCCGTGTTCGCACCGGCAGGCCCAAGCGCCGTGACATTCACCCCCGCCAGGCGCCATTCCCCGTTTTCCAGGACGAACAACCCGCCACCGGAATCGTTGACCCCGACACCCGCTTCAAACGGCGTGTCCAGGGGATCATTGTCGAACGACGTCACCAGCAGCAAGCTCGAAAACGCATGTCCATTGTTGTCGGTGTATTCCCCTCGACCAATGGTTTCGAGTTCGTTGGTCCCCCACCGCTTCACGCCCACCGAGCCGAGCGAGGTCGATGCGGCATCGTAGTCATTCGTTCCCGTGCTGCCGCCGCGTCCCCAGCCGATGAGCACCGCTTCCTGATTAACGAACAACGGTCCGGTCGCCAGTGCGTAATGCCCGCCGTTGTAGGGCAGATCGGTGGTGAACTCGATGATGGCGATGTCCGGTCGCCCGCCGTTGGTCGCAGCGATATCCGGCGAAGGCACGCTTGCCGATGCCACCGTCATGTTGAACGTGACGTTCGAGGCCGTTCCATCGTCATAGCGGGTGAGCGTGAAGCTATCGCCGGGACTGGGAACGGCATCGCCGCCCTGCCCGTCATTCGCCACATGTCCCGCCGTGATGATCCGCCGTGGGCCGATCGCCACCGCGGAAGAGCCGTTGAATTGATAAACATACTGCCAGTCCAACCCGGCATAATCCCCCGTCGGCGCGGTCGCGGGCGCTCCGCCGGTCACGACAATCGCCCAGGCGCTGCCGCCCCACCCCAACATGCACCCCGCCACAATTGCCTTAATCACTCGCATGTGATTTTCTCTCCCGAAGTTATGTCGTTTTTACGCCCGATGAATCCAAGGAGTTCCGCTGAAATATACCCCGTAAATGCGCCGGAGGCGAAAAAGCAAACCGCCGCTCCGTCATATTTCCCTGCGGTCCCATGACAGACGGGCTGATCTTCCCTACCATCGTCCATTGTTTTCAACGAAGGATTGCCGATGTCTCCCCGCCGTTTGTATATGGACAACGCCGCCACCAGTTTTCCCAAGCCGCGAGCGGTTTTGGACGCCATGGCGCGATTCGCCAACGACCTGGGCGCCAGCGCCGGGCGAGGCGCGTATCACGAGGCGATGGAAACCGGCGCCCTGATGAACGAATGCCGTCGGCGGCTGAACCGGCTGTTTCATGGGGAGCGCCCCGAGCATTTCATCTTCACCCTCAACTGCTCGGGCGCGCTCAATCTCGCCATCAAGGGGCTGATCGATCCCGCGAAGCCCGGACACGCCATCTGCACGCACATCGACCACAACTCGATCCTTCGGCCGCTGAATGCGCTCCAGGACCAGGGGTTGATCGAACAGACGCGCATCCCCGTCGATGCCCAGGGGCTGGTCGATCCCCAG
>CAYUNS010000267.1:0-2980 GCA_964446155.1 uncultured Tepidisphaeraceae bacterium
CCCTGGTCGTCCACCACTTTGGAATCCCCAAACCATTTGCGGAAGGCGGGTGTTTCCGTTTGCCGGGGCGGGCTGGCGTCCTGATAAAGACGATCGGCCCGATTTTTCTTGCTTTGGTTGCGATCGCGTGCAATATTGTCAGTGGTCTGGACCCCCGAGCGCTTGGCCCCGTGTCCCTGGGCGGAAGACTGACTTTCGGACACAGGGGTGGCCGAAGTGGGGCTGGTTGGCCTGGAACCAGAAGACGCGGGCGCGCTCCGCTCCCAGACCTTTTTCCCCCGTGGCACATAGCCCGCATCCGCTTGCCATCCTGTCACGACCGAATACGGCCCCTCTCGCCCTCGCAGTTCCAGGACCAGCACTTTGTTGTTGCCATTAGGCCGCTCGATGATCCATCGTCCGCCGCCTTGGTCATAGATTCCGGTGAACCCTTCCGCGACATGCGAGACGAAGTCTTCGGCCGTTTCGAATCCCGCCAGGCGACCATCGATTTCATTCATCGCCTCGATGTGGACGGAGCCGAAGCCATGATGATTGTTTTGGGGATCCTGCCAGCCAACCACGAAATGAATATTGCCCGGCGTCATTCCGGCACGCCCCTGGGGATGCGTCCGAAAACCGGGGTTTCCGTCAGCGGGTTGTCGAGCGGTTCATTCTGGGCCTGATGCAGCGCCTCGGCTCCCGGCTCGCCGCCGCGTCGAATGTCGGCGAAGTGGCGCAACGCCCCCAGCGTGTCTGGAATTTTGTCGTCAAGAACAACTTCGACCCGACCGTCAGCGCGGGTGACGCGGTAGCCGCTGGAAGTATCTTCTACGGATGCGTTCCGGTTGAACCGTTGGAGGGCTTGCCGGACCTGGGCATGGGGGTCGCCTCCTTGTCCGGGCGGCGGGTCTTCACCAGGCGATAGCCGGGTTGCAACGCCCGTCGCACGATGACGCCCGTCATGCGAATCGGCTCGGGCTTCTGGTTGTTCGGTGCGTCGCTCATGAACAACATCATTCCTCGCGGAAGCCCCTGGTCAAGTGAAATCCGGCCGACCTCTGGGAAGGAAAGGGAACAACCGCGAGAACGAAAAACCGCTGAAAACACGGCTTTAGCGGCAGTTGCGGGCATCGACGGGAAGCAAGGGGAAATGGGCGATAAGGGACTCGAAACCCCTTTCAAATCCCCTGAAAAACAACGCATGGAGGACGGGGGCGGTGCAAAAAGCGGCGCACTTCCTCCTGGTCTCCTCGAAATCATCCAGTCTTGGGAAACCCTGACGGCTGCCGATCGTGCGGCTGTTCTGGCGGTCGTGCGCGCTCGATCCGCGAGTGGAGCTGGGGCGGAACGCCAGGGCACGGGCGAAAGTCGGAATTCCTCAACATCCGCCGCCGCAGGCGGCTTGACCTCGTGCAGAGCCGGGAGGGGGGCGGCTTTCGGCCGTGGGGCCCCTGGCGGTCTGCCTCGGCGGAGCGGTCGAGCCGCATCACCTTCAATTCAAGGAAAAACGCCATGAATGAGCAACGGGTCATTGTCGGTTTGCATTTCGTGAACCTGTCGGCGGTCGGTGCGGCGCATTGGGAAGGCCAATCGCTTTACGTCCATCTGGTCGGCGGTCGCTTCGTCACCTTCAAGGGTGATGAAGCCTGGGTTCTGTGGGAAGCGCTTTGTCGTGAAGCGGTGGAACTGACGACGGGCGAAGTGAGCGAGTAGGCAAAAAAAAACGCTGCCTCCGTGTGAATGCTTTCGCGGGCGTTCACGGACAGCAGCGCTCCAAACAACCCAAAGGAGGGTTGATCGATGTCGGGTAATGATAGCAGAACTTACTGGGATTGGGTAGAGGCACATTCCGCCGTCCAGGGCGAGGCCGAAAGCGGCGTGCCGCTCGGCCCGCCGGACGGCGGCGGGTCTTATCTTGAAATATCCAGCAAACATTGTGACGGAGAGGAAAGACAGGATGAAACAGGGGGACAGGAACTTGAGTTTGAATATGTCGTTCGTCCCTGCGGCTGCCGAACGTGGTTCTGTCCGCATTGCTGCATCGGACGGGGTTTGAAGTTGAGGGAACGTCTCATGACCGCGCTGGAGTCGTTTACGGGCCTGTTGATGTGGACCTTCACGGTTGACCCGTCGTTGTTCGCTTCACCGGAGGAAGCCTATCGGTATGTGCGGGACAAGCGTTGCATTTCGAACCTGATGCGGCGGCTTCGGGAAAGCGGCCACCTGCATTCGGCGCGTTACTTCTACGTCGTCGAGTGGCAGAAGGAAACGCAGATGGCGCATTGGCACGTCCTGGTTGATTCCTCCCGCATCCCGTTCGAGACGGTTTGCGAGTTGTGGAACCGATTCCGTCCGGCGTCGGCTGGTCCGGTGCAGGGTGATCGCCCTGGCTTCGGCTCGGTGCGGTTCTCGGCTCCGAAGTTCAAGTCGGCGCTGCACGCCGCACGGTACGCCTGCAAGTACCTCATCAAGTCGCCGGATCATGGTTACCCCGAATGGGTGATGGACTCCAGCGACATTCACCGCTACGGCACGTCGCGGGGCTTCTGGGCGACGGGAGAGGAGAAGCCGACAGATGAACCGTCCCCGAAGGAAAACGACGAGGAGACGCCATCGAGTGAGGAGGATTGCTGCCCGGCGTGCGGGCATGAGGAAATCGGGGCGTGTGACCACTGCTCGGATTGCGGCTGGTCGGTGACGGATGAACAGGCGCTGGCCGATGCGGATCGGGGAAGACGCCGCACGGTGCGCCAGCGGCTGGCCACTTGCGGGGCGAACTCGGTGTTGATGCGGAAAACGCGGGTGGTGAATTCGATGACAGGCGAGATTCGGGAACAACGCACCTTCATTGCCATGCTGCCGGTGGCGTTTGACGATCTGGTGAAGGATCGTGGCTGGGATGCCAGCGCCCGGCTGGCGTCGATCCGCCTGGAGGAAGTGAATGATCTGGTTGAACGCTTTCGCGATTCCTCCAGGCATTCGGAATTCGATCGGCGGC
>CAYUNS010000268.1:0-2944 GCA_964446155.1 uncultured Tepidisphaeraceae bacterium
GCTCATGGACATTGACAAATTCAAGTCGATCAATGACGGGTACGGGCATCCCGTCGGCGATGATGTGCTCCGCGCCATCGGAAAACTGTTCAAGACCGCCGCGCGTTCCCAGGACCTGGCCGCTCGCTACGGCGGGGAAGAGTTGGTGCTGGTTCTACCGGGAACCAATCGCGCCACCGCCTCCGCCATCGCCGAGAGCATCCGCCGGGCCGTCGCGGCCAAACCCATCGCCTGCGATGGGGTGAGCCTTCTCGTCACCGCCAGCATCGGTGTGGCTTCATTCGCGCCCGGAGATCCCTTCCGGCAGGCTTCACACCTGCTCAAGGCCGCCGACCTCGCCGTCTATGCCGCCAAGCACGCCGGACGAAACTGCGTCAAGGTCTTCTCCCTCAAGCAAAACGCCGCGACCGCCGCGTGACGGAGCATCGCTCGTCCCGCGAGGCAATGCGCGCTATGGCGCCGGATATTTCGGCGATTCACCGCGCAACACCGCGATGACATCCCGCACCACCCAGCTCATGTTCTCCAGCGCCGTCCCCGTTCTCGCCGCCAGGTGCGGCGTGAGCAGCACATTCTCCAGCCCCAGCAGCGGAAAATCCGCCCGCGGCGGCTCGGGTGAATAAACATCCAGCGCCGCGCCCGCGAGCCGTCCCGCCCGAATCGCCTCCGACAGCGCGAAAGCGTCCAGCACCTCGCCCCGGCTGGTGTTGATGAGAATCGCCGACGGCTTCATCATCGCCAGTTGCCCCGATGAGATCAGGTTCTCGTTTCCCGGACGCATATCGACGTGAATCGAGAGCACATCGCACTCGCGCAACAGCGTCTCCAGCCCGACCGCCGTCGCCGGGTAATCCAGCGTGTCGCACACCCCCAGCAGATCGTTGTAGATCACTCGCATCCCAAACCCGCGCGCACCGATATGTCCCACGCGGCTCCCCACTCGCCCCATCCCCAGGATCCCCAGCGTCAGCTCGTTCAACTGCCGGCCCCGCACGGTGTCGCGGATGCGCTTGAACTCCTTCGGATCGTACACGTCGTCACGAAAAAATGCCCACGGGCGCAGCAGTTGAAGCATGTATCCGAAGACGAAATCCCCGACGGCCAGCGTGTTGGCGTCAGGCGTATACACCACCTCCACGCCGCGCCGGCGGCAGGCGGGAACATCGATGTTCTCCAGCCCCACCCCGCCGCGCCCCACCACGCGCAGCTTCGGTGCGGCGTCCAGCAGCGCATCATTCACCTTCGTATAGGTCCGAACGATCATCCCCTCGGCGCGCGCCAGATGTCCAGGCAGTGCCGGATCACCCAACGGCGACTCGATGACCTCCGCCTGCTCGCGCAGCCAGTTGAGGGGGATTGGATCGGAACCTTCGGTGACGAGAACAACAGGTCTGGACATGCCGCCCACTTTACCTCCGACCCGCCTCAATCGCACGCCCCTCGGCGGCTATCCCGCCAACTGCTTCCGATCCCACTCGATGTGTTCCCGGATGTTCAAACGCAGCCCCCGGTTGGTGTACATGTCAATCTGTCGGCGCAGCACTTCCCTGTCCCCATGCATCACCCGCAACTCATAGCTGCCGGGATGGAGATACAGCGGCGACTGAAAACCATTGTCCCGCGCCAGCGTGATGACCTGGGGCGCCTTCATCCCCACGCCGTTGACGATGACGACCGCGCCATCGAGCGATTCGTCCCCGATGAGCAGCATTGCCGAAGTCGGCGCGGAAACCGTAACCCAGCGATAGTAGATCACCGCCACCATCGAGACGAACATCGCCGCGGCGAGGAAGATGATGATCATGACGACCGGCATGCGCTCGCTGCGCTCTCCGCCGGCATTAGCGGCGGCGGCCTGCTCCATGGATGCCCGGACTGTCGGATTCATCTGTCTCTCCCTTTTTTATCGATGGGATGCCAAGACTGGTCCATTCCATAAACCACCGACGGCGGGCGTTTCTTCCAGCGAAACGATCCACGCCTCACACACTTTCACTTACGATCCCGTCAAATGCAATTTCAGCCTCGATATCGCAAACTTGCCCGCAGCAAACCAACGCCGCTTGTGAGAGATCGGCACATGCGGCTAGAATCCAGCAATGGCCAAGAAAAAAGAATCGACCTCCGAGTCCGCTCCCAAGGAAAAAACCGCCCGGAAGGCTTCACCGAAGACCGCGAAGGCGTCGAAAACCGCCCCTCCGTCCCCGGTTGCCCAATCCGCGATCGACACCTCCCTCGCCGCTCAAACCGCCGCGCGGATGCTCATCGCGAGCAAACGAATGCCCCAGTCGAACGCAACAGCGCAGAGCGGGGAAAGCAGCGGCTTCAGGCAGCTCAAGGAGAGCATCCACAAACCCGCGGCCGGCGGGATTGGAAACCTGACGAGCCACGTTGCCGATCAGAAAAAGAGCAATCAGCCCTTCAGCGGCGGCAAGCAAGTCGGACACAATCAGACCATCGGCGGCGCGAATCGCCGCGGCCTGCCCCGGCGCACCAGCGGTTGATCCGGTTCGATCCGAATCACAAACCGCTGCGGGGTCATGCCGATGAAATCGTCCGACTCGCCCGACGCAACCGATCCCGAATCGCGGCCCAGCGCGGCGAGTCCTCCGGCATCTCGATCCAGATTCGACCCGGCCCGCGCGCGTCCGCGTCGTGAAGCCGCGCATAGAGCAGCCGCGCATAGTCCTCCGGGGAATCGGGCATATCCATCACGATCTGGCGCGACGCGAGCGATGATTGAATCCCCTTGCGCCCTTCGACGCCGATCACGAGGATCGTCGCGCTTTGGCCGGGATGCTCCATGCACCACCGGCGCACCTCCTCCCGCTGATCCGGCGTGAAATGATACGCCGGTGCGATTGGTGCGTAGTGGACTTCGTGCTGGCCGGGGCTGATCGCGGAAACGCCTATGCCGGTCGATCCAGCGAACACCTCCACCGGC
>CAYUNS010000269.1:0-1682 GCA_964446155.1 uncultured Tepidisphaeraceae bacterium
TTCGCCATTGGTGTTCTCCTCTTGGCACGCGCCGGGTTGACCGGGCCGTCCGCGGCAGCAGGTGCGGATCCGGATGCCGCGGCAATCCGTGACGCGGTGGGCACAGGCATCCGCACGCTCGTCGGCTTCCCGACCGTGGCAGTCGCGACGCCGCTCGCCGATGCCGGCCTGTGGACGGCCGCCGCGGAGGGAGCCGGCCTCGGGGGCTATCGCTTCGAAAGCTACAAGACCGACGCGCCGAAACCCCGTGCGTCGCGGGTCGTCGTGCACGGCAGTGCGCCCGCGGAACCGGGTGTGATCGCCGACATCACGGCCATCTCCGACGCCGCTGCGCTGGTCAAGGATCTCGTGTCGATTCCCGCCGAGTGGCTGGGTCCGGCCGATTTCGCCGATCGCGTGGATTCCCGCGACGTTCGTCGAGAAATGCCGATCGACCTTCACGAATCCCTTCGCATCCAGTTCGACGCCGGCCTCCTTCAATCCAAGCCCGTCCGTCACCGGGCGTCGTCCGACGCAGACCAGCACCTTGTCCACTTCCTCCGTGCCCGTGGCATCGCCGGATTTCCAACTCAGCCGCGCTTTGCCCTTCTTCACCTCGACCCCCTGCGCCGCGGTGTTGAACCTGAACTTGATCCCCTGTTTTTCCAGCAGCTTCTGAAGCGCCAGCGCCATCTCCCCGTCGCTGGCCGGGAGAATGCGGGGCATGAACTCGAGCACGAGCACCTCCGTGCCCAGCCGGTTCCATACACTGCCCATCTCGACCCCGATATATCCCCCGCCGACGACGATCATCCGCTTCGGCAGCTCGGTCATCGCCAGCGCTTCCGTCGAGGAGATGATGGTCTTCCCGTCAAACGGCAGTGACGGGATCTGGATGGGCGCGCTGCCGGTGGCGAGGAGGATGTGCTTCGCGCGATAAGTCGATGTCTTGCCGTCGGCGGATTTGACCTCGACCTGCCCGGGCGCGGCGATGCGACCGTGGCCTTTGAGATGCTCGATCTTGTTCTTCTTGAACAGGTAAGCCACACCGGCGGTGTTCTTCTGAACGACATCCTCCTTGCGCTTGATCATCACGGGCAGATCGAGGGACACGTCCCCGCCGACCTTGATCCCGTGGCGCGACAGCGCGTGCTTCGCATCCGCGAAGCGGCGCGAGCTGTCGAGCAGCGCCTTGGAAGGAATGCAGCCGATGTTGAGGCACGTCCCGCCGAGGCTCTCGCGCTCGACGCATGCCGTTTTCATCCCAAGCTGCGCCGCGCGAATCGCCGCCACATATCCGCCGGGACCGGAACCAATCACGATGAGATCGAAGGTGGTGTCTGCCATAAGATCGGACATCTTAGGGGTTGACGCCCTTCGAGGCGAGAGGGGGGAAATTGCCGGTGGTTGTTCCCACAGGGCGAGGTGTGAATCGCGAGCAAACTGAAACAATCGGAAATGAGCTTTCGCTGTTCTTCGGCCAGCGGCGCCGGCGGATGCTGATGCGAGTTGTAGCCGACGACAAGGTGCTTCGACTTTATCCGCTCCTCGCCGGGCAGCGCCTCGAGGATGATTTTTTCGCCCAGACACATCGGACGAGTCGCCAGCCACCGGAAGGGGGAAGCGGATGCCGCTGGAGGATCGTATTGTGGCCATTACCGACGGCGACGGGCCGCCAGAGCGAGCACGCCCAGGCCCACCAC
>CAYUNS010000269.1:1692-2943 GCA_964446155.1 uncultured Tepidisphaeraceae bacterium
GCCCACCACGCTCAGCGACGCCGGCTCGGGGACGTAGCTGACGGTGATCGCATTGGCGTCGGTGTCGATGTTCATGCTCCAGCCGACCGACACGCTGCTCGGAGCCAACCCGATCGCGGTGGCAAGTTCATTTCGGTCCCATGTGACCAGTTCCCAGGTTCCCGCCGTCGGCGTGGCGCCATCGGCGAAGCCGACCTTCAGGATGGAACCTGACTGAACGTTGAGATCCCTGGTGAGAATCAGCTTGCGCATCGCGGCGGGGTCCGCGATGGCCACCGTGTCAACCAGGAATTCGAGGGTTGACCCGCTGATCATGACAAGATGGCCATGGACATTCATATCATCGGCGCCGATGCCGATTTTGCTGCCGTCGATCGTCAGGCGATCCCCATCACCGATGGAGAGATGACCTTCGCTTCTGGCGCCGACATTCACATCAGCGGCGCCGAACACGGTCATCACAGCAGTTCCCGTACCGCTCCCCAAATTCAACCGTCTACCGACATCGAGGACGCCGCCGCCGATGCTGTAGATGCCGAGGCTGGTATTCGAGGCGCCAATTCTCAGCGAGTCATTGTTGTTCCAAGCCGTCACCGTTCCGCTGGTCTGGATGACCGTGCCGGTGGAATTGCCTGCGGCGCCGAGCCAGATTGGATTGCTGGTTTCAAGCGTTCCACCGCTGATCTCGTAGGTACCGGTGGAATTTGAGCCTTGGCCAATCTTGATCCCGCCGGTCACGAGGATATCGCCGCCGGTCTGCGTGATGTGGCCTGTGCCTGATCCCGTACCTACATGGAGGCCATTATTCTCGCCGCTGGCGACCACGGACAGATTGGCGCCCGTCTCGACGCGTAGGTAGCCGGCGTTGTTGGTAAGCCCCACGTGAACCTGCGACACTTGCTGTGCGTCATTGAGCAATGCCGGTGCGGCACTGGAATTGTTGGCAATCCGCGCCACGTCTGCAGACGTGGGGACAGTGTTATCGGGATCGCCGGACCAGTTGTCACCGACATTCCAGTTGGGGGGATCGCCGCCATCCCAGGTGATGTCCGCGGCGGCAGCCGGCAGACTCGCAATGCCGACGGCGCAACAGACCGCCAGCAACAGCCTTCGGGTCGTCAGGGACAATTGGAGCGCGCGGGAGGTACGGTGTTCAAGCATTTTGAGATCCTCCTCGAAGAGACATGTCCGCCAATAAGTACAGAAGGGATTGGCTTGACGTTTGACTGGAACCAATTCCCCTGCCCAACC
>CAYUNS010000270.1:0-2902 GCA_964446155.1 uncultured Tepidisphaeraceae bacterium
GGCGCATAACATCATGCTCTATTGCACGCTTGAATGAAGGTCCGAATGGAGCCGGTCCGTCCCCGTATTGATCGTCCCCGTATTGATCAAAACGGGTGAAGTTGAATGACTTGCACCCGCGGTACGCCCCTTTTATTGCCACGTCGTCATCCATCAATCCTGTTCAGGCATGGGACTGTTGTTGTGATGAGTCAGCCTTCCGTTGTGAAAGATGAACTCGTTGCGGCGGTTCATCTTCCACGGATGGCTGTCATACCCCTCGGTGACGATGGTCCCCGCATCCCGATGGACGACCTTCTGCGTCGGCTCGAGGTTCGCGAGCACCTGTTCCTGCGTCATGTCAAAGTGAATGGACGGGATGAGGGTCCGGTTCTGACCGGAGGCGCAGCCATGGATGAAAAGGCAGGCGGCCACGACAGGCAACAATCGCTTCAGCATCGGAATTCTCCAATCGATTCGACCACGCGCGTCACCCGCCCTTATGTATCGCATTGGGCGAGACGATCTCGTAGAGATCGCCACGCCAGCGAAAAGTCCCGCTTGATTCCGCTTTTGCAGGCACGGTTTTAAACATGAAAAATCCGCCGGCATCCCAGCCGGCATGAGGTCCGCTCACGACCTTTGCCTCAATCCGAAAGCCGGTGATCAGCGTGCCGCTCTCCCACCTGGCTGACATTAGTTTCAGTTCCGTTCCTTCTTCGAGCGTCGCATAAATGTGACTGTCGCCCGCCGTTCTTGTGGGCGACTTCAGGGCTGCTCGATGGGAAGGCCCCAGCCGGGATTCGGGAATGAAGGACGCGACCTTGGGATTGTCGGGCAGACCGGAGATGTAGGCCCTCTCCGTCAGCACCCAGACCTCATTCCGCATGTCCCGCGTCAACACGTTGCGGCCGGCACAACCGAAAGACAAACCGCACAGGAACATCATCAGTAACAGACATCGCATGAATATCTCCCGAGTTGGCTCACAATGATGTTTTCCATTTTCTAATGCCTCGGCTCCGGATCAGGAAACGCAACGAGGTTGATTCCAATCCTGTTTGGCACACATAGTGGCGTATCTTCACCTTCGGAGGGTGTGTATTTCAGATTTTTCGGACTGCACCGTCCCGGATAATGATTCACAGACCCGGCTGCGGTCAAATGCCCTGGACGCGCGGATTCATGAAGAGGTTGTCGTGGCCGGGGATGACCAGGTCGGCGATTTCGTAGGCTTCCAGCAGGGATTCCTTCGTGGCCTCGAGATCGTGGCTGTCGGGGAGGAGCTGTCCGGCGAGGAAATGCTCCTGTGTGGGGATGGCGTCTCCGGCGAGGAGGATTGACACGGCCGGGAGCGCGATGAGCAGTCCGCAGGTTCCCCGCGTGTATCCGAACAGCGGAAACAGATCGACCTGTTCGCCCATCGCATCCTCGGCCGGCGAGAGCGACTCGAGCAGCTTCAACTCGCTTTGGAGCAGCTTGCGGTCGATGTCCTCTGCCGGCGCTTCGTCGATGAGCCGTCGCAGGTGGTCGCCGACGTGCCGTTGCTCGTTCTCATGAATGAACGTCTTCGCATTCGTGAACAGCGGCAGGCCTCTCCGGTGCGCGGGGCGGAAATTCGTGAGGAAGATCGTGTCGATTTGCGTGGGGCGCATCCCGGTGCGCTCGAAGAGCCGCGCCTCGAGCGCCGCCGGTGGCAGACCGGGATCGACGAGGATGTTTTTTCGTCCCGCGCGAATCAGCGTGGTGGTCGCGTGCGGGGTGCGGACCGGCTCGGTTTCATTCCAGAGCCGGTTGCGGCTGAGCGTTCCAATGCTGATGATGTCCAGTCGTGTCGTCGCCATGGATTAAGCCTAAAGGAGTTGAATGAAAAGGCAACTGATCGGATCGCGCCGCGTCGCCGCATGGATCGGGATGGCGGGGATCATGGTGATCGCCGCCGGCTGCGCCGGCGCGCGGACGCCCGGGACATGGGAAGGGCCATCGTCTCCACAGGTGGTGACGACCGGCGAGTGGTCGATGGACCAGCTTGTCGGCCGGCGCATCTCCACGCCGAATTACATCATCTACACGACGATCGATGACGAGGTCCTGCTCGGGCAAATCGCGCAGGCGATGGAAGGGGCGCTGACGCAATATCGCAAGCTGGCGCCGGATGTCCCCCCGACGGATCGGCCGATGGAATGCTACCTGTTCCTGTATCGCGCCGAATGGGCCGAATTCACCCGAAAACACACCGGCGCCGACGCCGCCGTTTATCTCCAGATCATGCGCGGCGGATACACCGTGCGCGATCGCTACGTCGCCTATTACATCGGTGACGGAACGACGATTTCCGTGGCGGTGCATGAAGGATGGCATCAGTTCGTCGGGAGGCATTTCAAAGGCCGGCTTCCTCCGTTCCTCGAGGAGGGCATCTCCTGCCTGTTCGAGAAGGTGATGTGGGAAAACGGGTTGCCGCGATGGAACCTCGCGGTGAACTCCAACCGCGCCATGGCGTTGCGGCGGGCCATCGACGGGGACGGGCTTATTCCCCTGGGCGAACTCGTCACCATGCACGCGGGAGAGATCGTGCATCAGTCCAGCCGGAACATCGAGGCGTTTTACGCGCAGAACTGGGCGTTCGCGAAATTCCTCTGGGACGCCGACAATGCCCGCTATCGTCCTGCGTTGCAAAAGCTCCTTTCCGACACCGCCGCCGGCGTGGTGCGCGATCCGAGCCGCTCCCATGCCCGCGCCGGATCGCCCTGGCGTCCGCAGGCGGTCAAGCCCCTGCTCGAAACCTATCTCGACATGCCGTTCGCCGAGATCGAGCGGGCCTATCATGCTTATCTTCAGACCATCGCCTATGACGATTTCAAGGGACAGTGGGGCACATGAGCGATGGTGGAAGGGCCGGGAGGCGACCTTCGCCGCCGGCACC
>CAYUNS010000271.1:0-2531 GCA_964446155.1 uncultured Tepidisphaeraceae bacterium
GGGTTCGTTTGGGTTCGTTTTGCCGATTCACCGCCTCGCCGGCGCGTGGGGCCGGCCTCATCCGTGCGGATTCGCGTTCATTCGTGGGAACGACAGCAGCGGAACCACCGTCCCGCCCTGCGGATGCTTGCCCAAAAGGATTGGCCGTGGGTTCGTTTCGCATTTTCACCTCCTCGCCTTTCCGCGTGGGTTCGTTTGGGTTCGTTTTGCCGATTCACCGCCTCGCCGGCGCGTGGGGCCGGCCTCATCCGCGCGGATTCGTGTTCGTTCATGGAAACGACAACGGCGGAACCACACCGTCCCGCCCTGCGGATGCTTGCCCGAAGGGGTCGGCCGTGGGTTCGTTTCGTATTTTCACCTTCTCTCCCTTCCCCCGTGGGTTCGTTTTGCCGATTCACCCCCTCGCCGGCGCGTGGGGCCGGCCTCATCCGTGCGAATTGGTGTTCATTCGTGGACCCATCCCGGGCGGGAACCAACAGGCCATTATACCCGAATTCCCCAAAAAACCGGCGAAAATCCCGCCAAAATCAGGCGACGGACGGGGGCTGTCACCCGGCGATCACCGGCCATCCCAACGTTGTCCCCGAAACGAGCCGTGGTATCATCGCCACGCCATGGCCAGGCCGAACGCACGCTTCGAAGACGAAGCGATTGTGCCCGCGGATAACCGGAAAGGCAGGCCGAAAGGAAACGCGAACGAGGCAAACCAGGTCCGTCCCCGTTTCATCCCCAAGGTCACTCGGAAGGATGGATTCACCCCATATGGTCCAACATCAGCATCAGCGAATTCAAGAGCTGATGCTCGCGCTTGAATCGCTTCTCCGGCGGGGATGCCAGCCACGCCCGGAGGGCTTCGTCCTGAAACGCCCGCTGCCTCAAAGCAAGCAGCCGACTTCGCTCGGGTTCCCTGATCGCCTCGCCTGCCTCGACAAGCTGCTGCTCCGTGCCAATCACCCCATGCTTGCGCATTGCGGGAAGAAGGTATTGGAACTGGGAGGGCGGCTTCAGAGAGCTGGATTTACGCGGCCGCTCCGTCTTCCAGACGAGGGGATTCTTGAACTTGTTGAAAGGCCGCACGCCCCGCTTCGCCAGAAGATCGAACACGATCAGAAGGCGAAGGAAAGATTCGGCCCCGGTTGACTCCAGATCGGGAATCGCGGTGGATTCATACCACCTGTTGAAAACATGGATCAGTCGGCGCGTCCGAAAATCCGCATGCGCCTCGGCGAGTTCCGCCAGATTCTTCGGCATCAGCGATGCAATGAACTCTTCGATCTCGTTCATTCCATAGGATTCCGACAGCCGCCGTGCCAGCGGGTTCAGATGCGCCAACTCTTCAGGCACATTCCATTTCGTCGATTCTCTTGCTTTGGTCATGGCCTCACCAATGGTTCGGGATGTTTGCCGTCCATCTGATCACGATCGCCTGCATCCTCCACTCGGACTCGCATCACGTGGACACTTGAGGCAGGAAACCGTTAGGCGACCGCCTTTTGATGGTGACTTCGAGCGACCTGCAATTGTTCTCCGAGATGCCATCTTGCATGAACGGATCCAACGTTCCGGCCGCATCGGCAATGGAGTCCAGGCCTGGTCCAATCGGGAATTTCGGGCCGGCGTCGATCCACTGAATGGAGTTCATCCTCCGCGATGAACCGCACTCGACCAGTCAAGAAAAGATGGCCGGGTACAAAATGCCGCAATATATCGACATCTCCTTGCCGCATATGCCGTGATTCTAATCACTTTTCAGATTCCGGCGGCGGGATGCACAGAAAGCGCGCGGCGATGTTTGGGAAAAGCCTCGAATTTGCATCTCGCACGCCCTTTGCTATTAGTGCTCTTTAGTCGTTTTTCAGGGCTTCTGGAAACCAAGTTCACCGCCGAGCCGTGGTGAACAGAGGTGATTTTTCAGAGGCCTTGAGTCGGATTGTGGGCGGTTGGAGCGCATCGGGATCGTTCGATCGGGATGATCGATGAACGGACAGCGGACCCGCCGGTCGCGGCGGGCGTTTCCAACGCCCGCCGCGAAAACTGTTTTTGTCCATCCTTTTATTCTCACAGGAGACCCAAACATGGGTTTGAACGTTCGCCAGGACGCGATTAAAAGCATTGTCTCCGCCAGGCTTCAATTGAATCGCGTGGATTTCCGTAAGACCCACGTCAAAGACCTGTTCGGCATCAATGTCTTCAACGAGGAAATCCAGCGGCAGCGCCTGCCCAAGCCGGTGTTCAAGGCCCTTCAGAAGACCATCAAGCAGGGCGCGCCCCTTGATCCCGACATCGCCGACGCCGTCGCCTCGGCGATGAAGGACTGGGCCTTGGAAAAAGGCGCGACGCACTACACGCATCTGTTCCAGCCGATGACCGGCATCACCGCCGAGAAGCACGACAGCTTCCTCTCCCCCGACGGAGTCGGGGGCGCGATCGCGGAGTTCGGCGGCAAGGAGCTGATCAAGGGCGAGCCGGATGCGTCGTCCTTCCCGTCCGGGGGGCTGCGCGCCACCTTCGACGCCCGCGGCTACACCGCA
>CAYUNS010000271.1:2541-2871 GCA_964446155.1 uncultured Tepidisphaeraceae bacterium
CCACCAGTCCCGCGTATGTCATGGATCATCCCAACGGCTCGACGCTGGTGATCCCCACCGCCTTCCTGAGCTGGACCGGCGAGGCGCTGGACAAGAAAACCCCCCTGCTGCGATCGATGGACGCCCTCAGCCAGCAGGCGTTGCGCGTCATCCGGCTGTTCGGCAACAACGAGGCCGTCAAGGTCTTCACCACCGTCGGCCCCGAGCAGGAATACTTTCTCATCGACAAGAATTTCTACTATCTTCGTCCCGACCTGGTCACCTGCGGGCGAACGCTCTTCGGCGCCCCGCCGCCCAAGGGGCAGGAACTGGAGGATCAATACTTCGGTT
>CAYUNS010000272.1:0-2846 GCA_964446155.1 uncultured Tepidisphaeraceae bacterium
CGTCGCGACACTGAGCTTTCCCGGTGGGATCGCCGCCCAGGTGGCGGGGGGTGTCGGATTGAACCAGGACAACGTCATCCGCATCTTCGGCTCGGAAGGCAGCATTGTCGTTCCCGTTCCCTGGACCTCCCATCGCACCGAAGGCGGGTCGTTCAAGATCATCGTCAACCGGAAAGGCGCGTCGGGGCCGGAGGAGATCATCATCAACACCGACGTCACCGCGTATGCGATGGAAGCCGACGTCGCCAGCCGGGCGATCCTGGCCGGAAAGCGGCAGGCGGATTCCCCGGCGATGACCTGGGACGACACGCTGGGCAACATCCGGGCGATCGAGCAGTGGCGGCTTTCCATCGGCGAGCAGTACGACATCGAAAAGGCCGAGAACATCCAAACCGTTCATCGCCGTCCGCTCGCGGTCCAGAAGCCCAATATCATGAAATACGGCAAGGTGCAGGGCGTGGACAAGCCCGTGTCGCGCCTGGTGATGGGCGTTGACAACTTCACCTCGCCGTCACATGTCGCGGTGATGTGGGACGATTTCTTCGAGCGCGGCGGGAACGTCTGGGACACGGCGTACATCTACGGCGGCGGACAGGCGGAAAAGGCGCTGGGAAGCTGGATCAAGTCGCGCGGCGTCCGCGAGCAGGTCGTCATCCTCGACAAGGGCGCGCACACGCCGTTCTGCGATCCGAAAAGCCTTACCCGTCAGCACAAGGAAAGCCTCGAGCGCCTCGGCACGGAGTACATCGACATTTACATGATGCACCGCGACAACCTCGACATTCCCGTCGGTGAGTTCGTCGATGTCCTGAATGAACACCTGACCGCCGGGACGATGCGCGCCTTCGGCGGGAGCAACTGGTCGCTCGAGCGCGTCGAGGAGGCCAACGAATACGCCCGCAAAAACGGCAAGGTCGGCTTTTCGGCGGTGAGCAACAACTTCAGCCTCGCACGGATGGTCGATCCGGTGTGGGACGGCTGTATCGCCGCGTCCGATCCCGAGTCGCGCGCGTGGCTGGCCCGGACGCAGCTTCCCCTCATGCCCTGGAGCAGCCAGGCGCGTGGATTCTTCACGGATGTCGCCGGTCCGAAGGAAACCAGCGATCCGATGCTGGTTCGCTGCTGGTACAGCGAGGACAACTTCCGCCGTCGCCAGCGCGTGGTCGAGATGGCGAAGAAGCGCAACGTCCTGCCGATCAACATCGCACTGGCTTATGTCCTGTGCCAGCCGTTCCCGACGTTTCCTCTGATCGGACCGCGATACCTGAGCGAAACGCGCACCAGCTTCCCGGCGCTGGAGATCGAGCTGTCGCCGACGGAGGTGAAGTGGCTCAACCTCGAGGTGGATCAATACTGATCGTCTTGCGGCGCTTGTGTCGATCCATTCGGAGTGCCGGAAAAGAAAACGAAGACCCCGCCGCCGCGATTTTTCGCGGCGGCTTCGTTTTGGGGAAACGCGAAGCGCTCGTGATCATTCGATCCGAAAGTCTGGGTCGGCTCGTTTCCGGTTCATTGCCCCCGTGACGACGGGGATGCGGAGAGGCTCATGAACCGCTCGAGTTGCTCGGGGGTGAGGATCGCCCGGATTCGCTCCGTGCGGGTGGCGATGGCCTGTCGGGTGTCGTCGAGCTTGGCGGCGCCCAGCTCGCGCAGCAGGGCGAGCAGGTTAGCCTGGGCCGGATCGCGGGCATCGCCGCGAGCTGAGAGGTAGGCTTGCCATGCGTCGCGCACGCGATCCGTTTCAGCGTCGGTGAGACCGATTCCGCTGAAGCCGGAGACGGCGCGCAGCTTCTCGATCTGTTCGGGCGTTATCTCCAACGCCTCACGTATGCCCGGATCGAACGCCAGCCTCCGCCTCGCCAGCAGCAGCATTCGCTGCTGGTCGTCGGGCACATCCCCGCGCAGATAACTCAGGGTGATCCGGGTCTCATTTCCCAGTCCGCGCGCGCTGAGCAGCACATCACCGGATTTGGCGTTCCATTGACGGTTGCCAAGCGAGGCGACGCCATCGGGGCTTTGCGCGGTCAGCGGGGATTGCCGCCGCACAGATGGGGCGCGTCGTTCGCGTCGCTCGGCGGGGGTGTCGTTGTCCCGCGGCTGGGCGGTCGGCACGCTGACGGTGCGCGAGATCGGCGCGCTGTCGAAATACCACCGGACGAACCACCCGCCGCCCGCAAGGCAGGCAAGAATGATGAGAAGGCTCAGCCATATGGGGAGATCGCGGCGACGTTCGAGGTTGGCTTGAGGCATGTCGCGCCCTCCCGGGGAATAATGATCGTTGAAAAGCCTCGCATGCCGCAGGAAGAACGAATCGCCGCGACGGTGCGATCAGGTGTCGGTCGAATTCTATTCATTCACGTTGACGGATTCCGGATCAACCACGTCCCAGGGGTCCAGCGCCGCATAAATCTGCCGCGGCGGCTGAATGTCAACGTGCATGTCGAGATAGAGGTAATTGGACCCGAGCTTCGTGCCGTGACGGTATGGCTCAACGATGCGGAAGAATTCACCATAGGTCTGGCCAGACTCTTTTTCCATGTAGTAGTCCGGTTCGGTCGTCACCTTTTCCCCGATCAGAACGACTTCGCTGGGGGATCGCCCGTCCTTGACGCGGCTGTGATAGCGGATCAATTCCTCGGGGCTGGTGCAAAGGTGCTTGTTGACGATGTATGAATGGCCGGTCACGGGTTCATAGTCCGAAGGGCAAAGCATGATCGGGGGGGTGTAATCCCTGGTGTAGCCCAGGGCGTCCAGATCACCCGGAGGAACGGGGTCCAGCGGCTCGGGAAATCGGAAGGTTTTGAAGACATGAACAGCCCAGCGTCCCCAGGGCAGCACACTGGTGG
>CAYUNS010000273.1:0-2792 GCA_964446155.1 uncultured Tepidisphaeraceae bacterium
TTTCGCAGGCAACCGGCATGCCATTGGTAGTGCCGACCGGCATCTATCGCGAACCGTGGTTGCCGCCCTGGGCGCACGCCGCGAGTGCATCCGATTTGCGAGACTGGATGCAGAGTGAACTGACCGATGGAGTCGAAGCAACTGGCATTCGCGCCGGGTTCATCAAGGTGGCCGCCACCGACGATGGGATGACCGAATCGGAGGCAAAGGTGCTGCGGGCGGCGGCCCGAGCCTCTGCCCACACCGGTGCCGCGATCGGCAGTCACACGGTGCGCGGGGAGGTCGCCCGAGCGCAGGCGAACCTGATCGAGCAGACTGGTGGCGATCCGGGGCGATTCATCTGGATCCACGCCCATCAGGAACCCGAGATTGCGATTCACCACGAACTGGCGCGGCGCGGAGTCTGGCTGGAGTACGACGGAATTGGCGATCCGGCCGCGGACGACCGCTTTGTCGAACTGGTCTTGCGGGCGCTCGATGCGGGGCTGGGCGATCGTGTGCTGCTGAGTCACGACCGGGGGTGGTACGACCCGGCCCAACCCGGAGGCGGTACACCCCAGCCGTATACCTATCTGGCCGAGCATTTCCTGCCAAAACTCGCGGCGGCGGGCGTGGACGAGGTGACGGTCGATCGGCTGACGCGGGTCAATCCATTCCGGGCATTCGCACGGTAGTGGTTCGATGTCTGAACCGTGGCGCTGGGCAGACATCGGGTTCTATCCGGGTGATTCGCGATCGAGATACGAATGCATCGTAACTGTGGCGAGATTTCGCCCCTTCGATGCGTACGATAGGCACGGGTTGGAATGGAGCCGACGCGCTACGGCTTCGAGCAGAGTCATTCCGGTCGGGGCAGACGGAGCCTGTCCAGAGCAAAGCGAAGGACTGGTCTGCCCGGTGCGTCGCCAGCAACAACGACCGCCCTCTTTCCTCTTTCCTCGTTTCTCTTTACTCCGTCACCATTCCGCGTTAAATCGCGCGAAGTCGCGGTAAATACGAACCATTTGGCCCATGGAATCAACGTTTTCTCACGTACCGAATGGTCGAATGAGCGCGGTGCGAATCACACGTCGAACCGAAGACCACATGGCCAGCCTGGTGGATTCGGAAAGGCGAGTCCCGCCCGCATCCTGATTGGTCTCATCGCGCCGGATCGAGGAAATGATGGCCAACTGAACAGTGTTCGGCTAACCTATTGACATTCAGGAGCTCGGTCGCTACCATGCAAGTGCGACGCGTTGAACAGCGTTTAGGAAGGTGATCACGTGTCGGGTGCAATGTTGACTGGGGCCGAGGTCCGGCGTCAGAAGAACCGCCAGGAAATGCGCAAGGCCATCCTGGACGAGGCCAGCAGGATCGTGGCCGAGGAAGGATTGGAAGCGCTCTCGATTCGGGCGATCGCCCGCAATTTGGGATATTCGCCAGGCGCGTTGTACGAGTATTTCCGGGACAAGGACGCCATCATCCATGGTCTCTATTTCAAGGGAGCCGATGGACTGGGCGCGGCAATGGCCCGCAGCGTCGCGGAGTTGCCGTCCGGTACAAGTGTGCTTGACGAAATGCGGGCCCTGGCCCACGCCTACCGGGCACATGCCCTGGCCAACCCCGATCTCTTCCGATTGGGTCTCTCCATGGTGATGTGCGTGGATGATCTCGATTTCGATCCAGATGATCCGATTTCGCAAGGTGGCTATCCCCTCCTGCAGGATGTCATCGGGCGGGGCCTGGCCGAAGGCGTGCTGATCGACCTGCCAGCGCCCGTGTTGCTGGCGGCGGCCTGGTCAATTGCTCATGGGTTCGTGGGCCTCGAGCTGACGAACCACATTACCGGTGGAGACCTGCCTGGTTTCCCTCCTGAGGACCCCGCTGAAGGGATGGCGCGTCGGAACGCCGCCTTCGAGGGTGTCATCGAAGCCTTTCTCCACGGCGTGGCCCGGCGGTAACGATCGCGGGTAACCCACCCACATTCTCAGAGACCTGATCGCCTGTGCTGCCCATGGGGTGGCGCGGGAAGGGTTCCTGTTCCCTGAAGAGCATTTGGAGCACCGGTTTGCAAGCGATTGCGAACCCGGCCTGGAAGGAGTTTGCCGTGTTTACCACCTGGGGACGTTTCGTCGCGGCCCATCGCTGGCTTGTGCTGACGGTGGCACTGTTGACCATGCTGGGCTCCGTGGCCGCGATGGCCACCGTGGCGCCAACCTTTTCGTCGGAAGGATTCGTGCCGGCCGACTCGCAGTCGGCGCACGTGGCCGACGTGCTGGCCGATGACTTTGGCCAGGACGGCGACCCGATCATCTTCCTGTTCGATGCCACCGAGCCAGTGAGCGAACCGGCCGTGCAGGCAAGTATTGACACTGCTTTGGCCAGCGCGACGAACGATGCTAGTGTGGCCCAGGTGGTCACGTCGTGGGCCAGTGGAAATCCTGGTCTGGTGTCCACCGACGGGATGTCGACCTTCGCCCTCGTCTACATGGCACCAGGCAGCGAACTCGAAGGCGATGACCTGAACGCGTTCGTGTCGCAGGTCGAGGACGCCGGATCGGCGGAGGGATTGGCCGTTTCCGCGGGTGGCTTCTCGCTCGTTGGCAGCGCGATTGAAGAAGAAGTCCAGGCTGGTCTGGTGCGGGCCGAAATGGTTTCGATTCCGCTGACCATCATCATCCAGATCGTGGTCTTTGGGTCGCTGATCGCGGCGGGATTGCCGCTCATCGTGGGTGTGCTGGCGATTGTTGCCGCCATGGCGGGGATCTTCTTCGTCTCGCAGGACACGTTCCAGTCGGTGTTCGCCATCA
>CAYUNS010000274.1:0-2750 GCA_964446155.1 uncultured Tepidisphaeraceae bacterium
CTTCGGTATCGCCACCCCACTCAACCGGATTTAGACCATTGCCGGCGAGCTGACCCAAAACCATGTCGGGGTTGGCATCGTCACGATCAATTTTGTTTAACGCGACGATAATGGGCACACCGGCGGCTTTGGCGTGGTTGATCGATTCGATCGTCTGCGGCTGCACGCCTTCGGCCGCGGAAACGACGAGCACCACGACATCGGTCATGTTGGCGCCGCGGGCGCGCATACTGGTGAACGCCTGGTGTCCCGGCGTGTCCACGAAGGTGACGCGCTTGCGGGCCTCGCCTTCCCCGACATCGACCATCCAAGCCGCCGTGTGTTGCGTGATCCCGCCGGCCTCCCCGGAAGCCACGTTGGCGTTGCGAATCTTGTCGAGCAGCGAAGTCTTGCCGTGATCGACGTGACCGAGAATGGTGACGACGGCCGGGCGGGTCCGGAGATTCTCCGCAGGCGTTTCGCGCTGCGAAAACTCGGCCAGAAGCTGCTCCTCGAGCGTTTCATCCTTCGCGATGCGCAGCTCGATGCCGTATTCGAGGGCGATCAGCTCGGCGGTTTCACGGTCGAGGCCCTGATTGATGGTGGCGAAGACACCCTGCCGGATAAGTTTCCCGATGATGTCGCCGGCCTTGATGCCCAGTGCGGCCGAAAGCGACTTGACGGTGATCGGCTCCTCGAGAGAGATCGGCTCGCCGCGTTCCACGCCGGTTTTGGCGTGCTGGTGATGCCCGCGGCTTTCGCTTTTGCGAAGGTGGCTTTCGAAGACGGATCGAGAGGCGGCGGCGGCATTGAGGCGGTCGCGGCGCTCGATGAGATCGGCTTCAGTGAACTCGCGCAGCTTCTCCATCGCCTCTCCGCGACGACCATCGGGTCCGCGCCGGCGGGCGGAAAGGGTGCGACCTTTGTTGGCGGCCTTCTTCTTTTCCTCTTCCCCTTCGTCCTCGGTCACACGAACGCCCCGGCCGGTGGTGGGACGGGCCTGGGTGAAGGACTGAGCGTCGGTGGCGCTGCCGCCGCCGATGGGGCGACGGGGACGCGGCGCAGGGACGACGTCGGGCTTTTCCTCGCGGATGACGCGCGGGCCTTGAATCTTGGCCGGTTCCAGCGCCTGGAGCTTCGGCGCCGGCGTGATGGGACGACGCTCGGGCGTATGCGGTTGAACCGGCGCACCGGCGCGATTGGCGAGGGTGATGGTCGGGCGCGACGGGGGACGATGCGGCTCGGAAGGCGCGCTCGGTTTGGCCACTTCGGGGATTGGAGCAGGCGAGGTTTCGGGCGCGGGGGAAGCCTCGGGCGCCGCCGGGATGTCCGGTGCGGCGGGCGGGGCCTCGGCGACAACGGGCGTTTCCTCGACGGGCGCGGGGGGCGCTTCGACGATGGGCGCCTCGGGCGTTTCGACGATGGCCGGCGTCTCGACGACCGGCTCGGCGGGAACTTCCGGCGCGGGCGCCGGGGGGGCCTCGGATTCACCGGCGGTCTCGGTGGCCACGGCGATCTTCGGCTCCTTCTCCGGCTCGGCGTCGGTCGCCGTATCGACCGTGTCGGCAGAAGCGTCGTCGGCCGTCTTCTTGCGACGGGTTCGGGGCTTGGCGACGACCTTGACGGGCGCGGCGGTTTCCACCGCCGTGCCACCACCGCCGGAACTGAACCACTCGCGCACCGACTCGGCCAGACCGAGGGGGATGGTGCTCATGTGATTCGGCGCCTGTTCACCGAGGCCCTCGTCGCGCAGCTTGGTGAGCACCGCCTTGCTGTCCACGCCAAGCTCCTTGGCCAACTGGTTGATTCGAATGCCTGATTTCGCTTTTGCCAAAACGTTCTCCGATTTCGTCCGTTGTCTCATGTCGATTGCCAGTTGTGATTCAGATCCGGCCGGATCGAATTCGATCGCGACAGGACGACAACGGTGAACTGACAAGCATTATCTACGTCCGCAACCTGCGGCGGATCGCCCGGGCATCTCCCGGACGGGCTGAAAAACCACAAATCCGATCGCGAATCGCCGCCCATTGGCGATCTCAACTCTCGACCTTTCATCACCGCCCGCGCGTCGCGGCTACTCCCTGGGGGGAGGCTGCCGGCCTTCCGCAAGGGCGGCGGCGTCTTCATTCTCATCTTCCACTTCGCGGCGCGGTCCGCCATTGCTTTCGGCAATGCCCTGGATCGCCTCTTCCTCGGGGGAGAGGTCTTCCCCGATCGCCCGGCCGGCGGTTTCATCATGCACCATCACCTCGGGCGCGCCACCGGGCGCGGACTCCATCGCGCCGGGCATGCGATCGGACGCATCCTCCTCGACGGCATCCTGTTCAGAGGCGGCTTCCTCGACGGACGGTTCTCCGAAGACGGCGGTATCTTCGGTCGGTGGCGTTGCGGGGGCGGCTTCGCCGTCGATGCCCTTCATGCCGGCCGCCATCAGCGCCGCGCGGTCCGCCGCTCGTGCCGCGGATTCGGCCGCCTTCTTCGCTTCCTGCTCGGACGCGACGATCTTCGCCTCGCTGGCGCATCGCTCGACGACTCCCACCGCGAGTTCCTCCTCCAGCCCCAGTTCCTCCATCAACGGACCTGTCCCGACTTCCTCGATGTCGCGCACATCGATCAATCCGAGAGCGATGACCTTATCCACCGCTTCCGAAGGGAAGCCCTCGATGCCGCGCAGCGTCTGTTCGAGGCGTTGCACGCCGGCCTGAAATTCCGGGGGGGTGAGGATGTCCACATCCCATCCGGTCAGGCGGGCGGCCAGGCGGACATTC
>CAYUNS010000275.1:0-2588 GCA_964446155.1 uncultured Tepidisphaeraceae bacterium
CGCCGCGGAGGGGGATTTCGATTCCCCTGTCGCGGAGCCATCGCGCGGCCCGGCGGACCTGGTCGCGCCGGCTGGTGGCCGGAGAGTCGGCGCCTTCGGCGTTTTTCACGGGTGAAAACTCCTCCGCGCGATCGGTCGTGTAAACGATCGCGTTTTTCGCCAGCGGGATCGCGTCGAAGACGAACTGCTCGAGCTTCACCGCGTTGGGCTTGTCGGGTTTGACGGCATTGCCGGAGGCGTCAATATGCGGGACCTTTTTTTCCGCGCGATGCCAGGGCAGATTCAGCTCTCCGCCGGTGTTGAGGCGCTCGATGAACGAGACGCGCAGCGCGTGGATCGCGATCGATCCGGCGTTGAAGCGCAGGCTTCCGTCAGGGTTTGTCTCCATTGCGAGCGTTTCCGGGAGATCGCTGTATTCGATCACCTGCAACACGCCGTCCGCGACGACGAAGTTGCCGACCTTTTCCGTCGCCGCCGCCTTGGGGATGGTTTTGCTGCTCATCTCGCTGCCGGTGAGATCGTGCAGGCCGAGAAAGAGGGGATCGATGCACTGGACGATCGGATTATCGACCTGGAAATAGCTCAGATGCTCGACGCCGCGCCGCTTCATATCGGCCAGCGCGCCGCTGCGCTCGAGCGCGCGCAGCGAGCCGCCGTGCCCGTCGGGACTGAGCGCCAACGAATCCCGTTCGGCCAGCAGGAGGGTTCCATTCATTGCGAAGGCGGGCATCATTCCCTGTTGGAAGAAGAAGATGTCGGCCGGGTCGTACCCGAAATGGTCGTGCTTTTTGAAGAAGCCGCGGGTGGGTTCGTCATTGATGTCGCTGGTCATGATGTACCAGGGGATTGGCCGGGCGAAATCGCGCGCATAGGCGAGCAGTTGCTCGGCGAAAACCTGGAACAGCGGCTTGTTGCGGATGGGCGTGACGGGATATTCCCCCTTCGGCCCGTCGTATCCCAGCCGCGTGCCCTGCCCGCCGGCCACGAGAAACGCGCCGATCTTCCCCTGTGACAGCAACTCGCGCCCGCGGGCCTCCGCCTTCTCATATGGTTCGGCGTGTTGGTTTCCGCCTTTTTGCGGATACGCCTTCACCGGCTCGATGTTTCGGGGGATGACGACTTGCGGCTTTTGCCTGACGGCCGTTTCCGCGAGATTCGCGATCGAATCGAGATTCAAGGCCGTGATCTGCCCCGCGAGCCTCTTTTGTCCCGCCGCATCCAGCGAATCATAAAACCGCAGCACCTGTTCCTGTCCGATTGATGCAAGCTTCTGTCGTACAGCGTTGTCCATGACGATCTCACTTCCTTTCGAGGTTCAAGCACGAGGCGACATGCTAAAGGGAAGGGCGCGGTCTTGCCAATCGACGGGGGGAGCTTCCCCGCGGTCGGCGATTCAATGCCCGGAATCGGGCCATGGTCTTCTTGCCGGATGGCGGGGCTTGCAGGCGGGGACGCGGGGGCGTACAAGATCGGGATGCGCCGAACCTTTCTTTGCCAGTATGCGGCCGGAGACCTGGTCGAGGATGTCTTCATCATCACCAACAAGCAATTGTCGGCCTCGAGCACGGGCAAGTTTTTCATCAAGGCTTTCGTTTCCGATCGCACGATGCAGGTGGCGGCGCGAATGTGGAACGCGACGCGCGACATCTTCAACGCGATGCCGGACGGCGGGTTTCTGAAAATTCGCGGCAGGGTGGAGAATTATCAGAACAACCTGCAACTCATCATCGAGCAGATGTGGCCCGCGAAGGAGGGGACGTATGACCTGGCGGATCTCATCCCGCACACGGACAAGGAGATTCCGGCGATGTGCCGGCGGTTGACGGAGATGCTGGGGAGCATTCAGAACCGGCATCTCGCGGCGGTGGTCCAGGCGTATCTCGATGATGAATCATTGATGACGAAGTTTTGCAAAGCGCCGGCGGCGATGAGCTTTCATCATGCGTACATCGGCGGACTGCTCGAACACACGCTGAACGCGATCGAGGTCGCGGACGCGGTGGCGAAGTTCTATCCGAAGCTGAACCGCGATCTGGTGATCGCGGGGATTTTCCTGCACGACATCGCCAAGACCTGGGAGCTGAGCTACGACTGCGCGTTCGGCTATACCGACGGCGGGCAATTGGTGGGGCATATCGCCAAGAGCGCCATGTGGGTGGACGAAAAAGCGCGGTCGGCCGAGGCGGTGCTGGGGGAGAAAATCCCGCAGCCGCTGGTGGAGGTGCTTCAACACATCATCCTGTCGCATCATGGCGTGCCGGAGTTCGGCGCGATCAAGCCTCCAAGCACGCCGGAGGCGATCGCGGTGCATTTCATCGAGAACCTGGATGCGAAGCTCATGATGTCGCTGGGCGCCACGCGCGGGGAAACGACGGCCGGAGAAGGACACTGGACGGAGTACATGAAGGCGTTCGGGGGAAGGCTTTATCGCCCCGATGTCGCCCCGCCGGACGCGGGGGAGGGAGATCCGATCGATCTTCCCCCCGAGCCGCAGGCGCCGGCGACGTTGAATATGGAGATTTCAAATCCACTGTTCGAATCGGCGGGCAAGAAGAAATGAATCCATGCGGAAGTCGCCGTCTCGGTTT
>CAYUNS010000276.1:0-2575 GCA_964446155.1 uncultured Tepidisphaeraceae bacterium
CTCACTCCCAAGGCCGAGGTCTTCGAGACCGGCATCAAGGTCATCGACCTGCTCACGCCGTTCCTTCGCGGCGGCAAGGCCGGACTGTTCGGCGGCGCCGGTCTCGGCAAAACCGTCGTCATCCAGGAACTGATCGCGCGCATCGCCCAGCAGCACGGCGGGTACTCCGTCTTCGCCGGTGTGGGCGAACGCACCCGCGAGGGAACCGACCTGTGGCTGGAAATGCAGGAAGCCGAGATCGGCAGCACCGGCAAGCACGTCATCGACCAGACCGTCATGGTCTTCGGACAGATGAATGAGCCTCCCGGCGCGCGCCTCCGCGTCGCGCTCAGCGCCCTGACGATGGCGGAATATTTCCGCGATGAATCGGGCGCGGACACCCTCCTGTTCATCGACAACATTTTCCGATTCACCCAGGCCGGCGCGGAAGTCTCCGCGCTGCTCGGGCGAATGCCCTCGGCGGTCGGTTATCAACCGACCCTCGCGACGGAAATGGGCGAGTTGCAGGAACGCATCACCTCGACCAAGAACGGCGCGATCACCTCCGTGCAGGCCGTCTACGGCCCCGCCGACGACCCCACCGACCCCGCGCCGGCCAACGCCTTCGCCCACCTCGACGCGTTCATCTATCTCGAACGCTCGATCGCCTCCAAGGGCATTTACCCGGCCGTGGACCCGCTCGCATCCGCGAGCCGCGCGCTCGATCCCCAGATCGTCGGTGAAGACCACTATCGCGTCGCCCGCAAGGTGCAGAACATGCTCCAGCGCTACCGCGACCTCCAGGACATCATCGCCATCCTCGGCGTGGACGAACTGAGCGAGGAAGACAAGCTCATCGTCTCCCGCGCCCGAAAGATCGAACGATTCTTCTCCCAGCCGTTCTACGTCGCCGAGCAATTCACCGGCAAGAAAGGCGTCTATACCAAGATCGCCGACACCCTCCGCAGCTTTGACGAAATCTGCGACGGCCGCGCCGACGACCTTCCCGAGCAGGCCTTCCTCTATGTCGGCGACATCGACGAAGTCCGCGCCAAGGCGAACGAGATGAAGTAAATCCTCCGATCGATCCACCGAACGTAAACAAAGACGGGCGGACCATGTGATGGGTCCGCCCGTCTTCGTTTGGTCCATCGGGTCGTCACGTCACGTGAACAGGGTCGATTGCCGTAATTGACCGCAGGCGGCGTTCACATCGTCGCCTCGGGTGCGGCGGAAATGCGTGACCACGCCCCCAGCGCTCAAAATGCCGGCGAAATGCCGCATCCGCTCCATCGTCGGCGTCTCATACACCATTCCGCTGATCCCCTCGCCGATCGTGTTGTAGGGAATGAGATTCACATGGGCGCGAAAACCGCGCAGCCGCTCGGCGAGCAGGCTCGCCTGCGCGTCGGAATCATTCACACCCGCGAGCATGCAGTATTCGATCGTGACGATCCGGCCGGTCCGCTCGAAAAACGCCTTTGCCGACGCGAGCACATCCGTCACTTTCCATCTGCGATTCATCGGAACCAGCCGCGATCGCGTTTCATCATCGGGCGCGTGCAGCGACAACGCCAGATGCACCCCCAGGTCTTCCCGCATCAGCGCTTCAATGCCGGGAACCACGCCCACGGTGGAGACCGTGATTCCCCTTCGACCGAGCGCGCCGAGGCGATCATCGCTGATGCGGCGAATCGCGTCGACGACCGCCGGCAGGTTGTGCATCGGCTCGCCCATGCCCATGAAGACCATCGAGGCGATTCGCCGGCCGAGTTGTCCGGCTTCGCGCCGCTGATGCAGGAATTGCTCGACGATCTCGCCGCCGGTGAGATTTCGCTCAAGCCCCTCCCGCGTCGAAGCGCAGAAATCGCACCCCATCGCGCACCCGACCTGCGACGAAACGCAAACCGCCGCGCGATCCGGCCGATAAGCCGGCATCAGCACGGTCTCGACCGATCCGCCCCGCCGCATCGCCAGCAGCAGCTTGATCGTTCCATCCATGCTTTCGTGACGCCGCGCCACTCTTGAGGTGAATGGCGTCAGGCCTTCGCGCAAGTCGCGCGCGAGCCGGCTGCCCAGTTTCAGCCGATCGGATGCCATCTCCCCGCCGGACTGAAAGTACGCCCGCAGGATGCCCTGGGCATGCGAGGTCTTATACCCGCGCTCCTCCAGCCATCCGGCCAAACCGGCCACGCTGAAGTCGCTCAATGCGGGCACGTCCAATGCTTTCGTCACGATGTCTCATCCATGTCGCGCGATTGCCGGGCATTCGCCAGCGCCCATCCCGCCGCCGTCATGAGCAACAGATTGGTCGCGAGCGACTTCCCGAGCGCCCGCCGGACTTCGACAGGACCGGCCGGCGTAATCTCCACAACGGAGCAACCGCAGAGATTGGGGGATTCCTTCAACATCTCTCCGACGATCAATCCTGAAAAAGCCGCGAGGAGAACCAGCGCCGCGAGGGCGGCGCATCGCAATCGCCGGCCGATGAGCAGCCACGCGCCGAGGCCCAGTTCAATCGCGATCAGCGCCCCCCCCGCCCAACCACGTCCGCCCAGTTCTTCAAACAGGGTCGAGGCGCGCCCCTCCGCCGGCA
>CAYUNS010000277.1:0-2533 GCA_964446155.1 uncultured Tepidisphaeraceae bacterium
AACCGATCCCCGGCATCGCCGTCGAAGCGTCCGTTCAGCTTGCCGGACGAGTCAACGACACCCGCGCCACCGCCATCGAGGTCCAATCCTTCTCCGGGCAATCCCTCCTTCTCACTCCGCCGCAAATGGCGACATTCGACGCTTCCGGCAAAAGCCGGCTTCGGTTCCCTCTCAAGCTGCCCACGGAACGATGGCTGCTCATCAACGCCTCCCTCCAGGCCGACGATGCGCTCGCATGGGACAATCAGCGGTCACATCTGATCGAGATTCCGCCCCGCCGGCATGTCCGGCTTCAGGACAACCCGAGATTCCCCGCCGCCTCCCGTGTCGTGCGCCTCGCGCTGGATCCCAGCGAAGGCCGGCTTGCCGATTGGCCCATCGCGGTCCGCGTCTCCGAGGCGATCGACAACGCCGCCGACACCCTTGTCCTCCTGCTCCACGCCTGGCCGGACGAACCGGAGGCCCTGCGCCTCCGCGACTTCGTTATCCGAGGCGGCTCGCTCATCCTCTTCCTCCAGCCGGGCATCGAACAATCCTGGACCGGACTGACGCCATCGCATCAGCAAATCCTCACCTCGCTCCTGCCCGCCGTCCCACTTGATTCATCCGCGGCGTCCGACGTCCATCAGGCCACGCCCACCGGCGCTCACGATGCGTTGATTCAATCCCTCACCAATGCCGGCATGCAATGGTCTTCGCTCTCCATCCGCCGGCTCGTTCCCATGCTTCCCGCGGATGCCTCCGCGACCACGCTTCTCTCCGCCGCCCCATCTGATCCCGCGCCCGGCCAACGCCCGCTCCCTCTGCTCCTCCGCCGGCCCATCGGCAACGGCGTCGTCCACACCTGGACCACCCTTCCCGAAAATCGCTTCACCAATCTCGCGACGCATCCCGCCTTTCTCCCCATGCTTGTCCGCATGTCGCTGCGATCCACCGCCCAGGGCCTGGCGCAGAACGTCGAACTCGGCGAGCCGCTTGTCCTCTCCGGCAAGGCGTTCGACAACGTTCGCGAACTGCAACTTGAAACGCCCGCACAGGCGATGCACGTCGTCCCCGCGCAATCCACCGACGCCGGCAATCGTTTTGTCTTCACGGACACCGCCGCCGCCGGCCTTTACCGCTGGTTTCGCGCCGGAGAAGCCGATCCCGTCGCCATCGGCAACGTCCGCTATCCATCCGCCGAGGCGGACCTCGTCTACCGCCCCGCCGACCAGCTCATCCCCCCCGCCGACAACATCCTCGTCGCCCGCTCGATCGACCAGCTCCGCGCCCGCATCGAAACCCTCCGCGAACCCGAACCGCGCTGGTCCATCCCCATCGCCCTCGTACTCCTGCTCCTCTGCGCCGAAGCCCTCATGGGCGGCGTCTCCCAACTCTGGAAACCTTCCGCGTGGAGATAATGTCCGTCAATAGGCGCACATTCGTTAAGCGGTTCTCCGCCGGCTCTTCCCTGGCGATTCTCCGCTTACGCGGCCGCTGATTCTGCCGTCTCCTGATCCGCCAGAAAAAGACGCCGAATTACATCGGCCTGCTCCACTTTGTCTGCGGCGTCATCGCTTGCCACCGTGCGGAATTAACCGGCATGTTGAAGGAACTGGCGGTGTATCTGCCGGTGTACAACCTGGTGCGGCTGCGGATGCTGCAGGCCGCAGCGCGGCAGCAGGTGGACGTGGATCGCATCAGCTTCATCGATACCGCAAGACACCTGCTGTATCGCATGTTGGGGTTGCCGGGCGCGGCGCCACTGCACCTTCGGCGTCGTGGCGGTGTTCACCGAGCCATCGACCGCCTGGTACTCGACGGTCAACTGCCCAGCCCGTTGAACTCGCGCTCCACTTGATTGACGACATTCGTGCCCGAGACATTGCTGTAGCTGGTGAACTGCCACGGCAGCCCCTGGCTGTTGTAGGTGAAGCCCAGGCGGCGGATCGCGCCGTCGACGCCTGCGCCAAGGACTTCCACCGTGTCATTGGTCTGCCGCCCCCGCGCGTCATAACCGTAGGCGTGCGTCGTGCCGTTGCGGTCTTGCTTGCCGGCCGTTTGACCAACGGCGTTGTAAGCAAATGTCTCTGTCTCGGAGGTGGCACCGTTTCCATCGTCCGGATAGGTGACGCTCGCCAGCAAATCATTGCTGTTGATGGCGCTCCCGCCGGCCGTGGTGACGCCGTAGGCGTAGGTGGTCGTCTGGTCATGGCTCGCCAGGGCGGCCGTCAATGTCAGCACGTTGTTGTTGCCGTCGTAGGTGTAGCGGGTGATTCGGTCACGGTCCGCCTCCGCCGACTCCACCACGCCATCCTCATGGGCCTCGATCGTCGCGACGGTGCGGCCCAGAGCGTCATACAATGTCCGCGACTCGATCCCTTTCGGATCAGTCATCTTCCACAGCCGCCCGGCATCGTCATAGACATAGTTGACAATGAGCGTGTTGTCGTCACGCGACGGAATGCTGGGCGAGGGCGGAGTTAAGGGGGACGTACTCAATCCCGTTCGGCACGCCGTTCGCGCCGGGGTTTGGGTGCGGCATGATGTCGCG
>CAYUNS010000278.1:0-2477 GCA_964446155.1 uncultured Tepidisphaeraceae bacterium
GTCCTCCGTGATGATTGACCAGACGCATATGATCTTCCAGATTGCTGGGGGAGGGAACGAATATTTTTAGAAGCTCTAAACTATTCAAATATCCCTCCGCAAGCCAATCCCAACCCTCTTGGTGACAGCCGAGCCGTCAGGGAAAAATCATTTGGCTTTACAATCGCGCGGTCAATCCGCACCTCCGCATTCAGATCAGGGTCAGCAAACTATAAAGTATATGATGAAAATGGAGGGTTTACGTCCAAATGATTCTGCCCTGGCCGAGCCGTCGATTCGGGGCAATATTCGTTGTATATCCCGCGTCGAGCGTCTATTATTCGACGGTTCAGGAACATCAGAACGCAACCCATTGAGAAAGGGCGTCATGCAATCCGTCATCACCGGCAAGGCGTATGTGCTGGGCGACAACATCGATACCGACCAGATCATTCCCGCGCAGTATCTTTCGTTCAATCCGGCGATTCCGGAGGAGCGCCGGTTTTTCGGCATGTACGCCAATTCCGGCGTGCCCGAAGCGCAGGCGGGGCTGCCCGAGGGCCACAGGCGATTCGTGCCGGAAAATGAATTTCGAAGCGAATATTCGATCATCGTCGGTGGGAAGAACTTCGGTTGCGGGTCCAGCCGCGAGCATGCGCCGCTGGCGCTGGCCGAAGCCGGCGTCACGCTGGTCATCGCGGAGTTTTACGCCCGCATCTTCTTCCGCAACAGCGTCAACGGCGGATACGTCGTCCCCCTCGAATCCACTGAGCGGCTCGTCGATCAGGTTCGCACCGGCGACATGCTGGAAGTGCATCTCGACGAGCAATATGTCCTGAACAAGACCCAGGGCACGCGATACGAGCTGCAACCGCTCGGCGACGTGCTGCCGATCATCGAGGCCGGCGGAATCTTCTCCTATGCCAAGCAGGCGGGCATGCTGAAATAGCCGGCAAAGCGCGGAGGTGAAAACGGAGCGGCGAAACCTCGTTTCCCGCCTCTCCCCGATCCCACAATGGCTTTCCCCAACGTCATCGTCATCGATCATCCGGTCATTCAGACCAAGCTCACCGAGCTGCGCGACTTCACGGCCGACCATCGCAAGTTCCGGGCGCTGCTGGATGAGATCACGCTGTTGATGGTGTACGAGGTCACCCGCGATTTTTCCACCGTGCCCAGGCCGGTGCAGACGCCCATGGAGCGCGCCACGGGCCGGGTGCTCGCCCGGCGGATCACGCTCGTCCCCATCCTCCGCGCGGGGCTGGGAATGGTGGACGGCGTGCAACGCCTGCTGCCCGAGGCGCGCATCGGTCATCTGGGCGTTCATCGCGACGAAAAGACCCTTGAACCCATGTCGTATTATCAAAAACTGCCCCCCGACATCGCCTCGACCGAGGCGCTGCTGATCGATCCCATGATCGCCACCGGCGGCAGCGGATCGGCGGCGGTGGCGATCCTCAAGCGAGAGGGCGTCGCGAGCATCCGATTCATCTGCCTCGTCGCCGCGCCCGAAGGCATCCAGACAATCCATCGCCAGCACCCCGAAGTCCCCCTTTACTGCGCCGCCATCGACCGCGAGCTGGACGAAAAAGGGTATATTCTTCCCGGCCTCGGGGATGCGGGGGACCGAATTTTCGGAACCTGAATCCATGACCCCAACCTCTAACCACCGGCAATCAACCCCATGTTACTCTTCTGGATCGGCTTCATCGTCTTCGTTCTCGCAATGCTCGCAATCGACCTGGGCGTGTTTCATCGCAAGGCGCATGTGGTCAGCGTCAAAGAAGCGCTCACCTGGTCCGCGGTGTGGATCACGATGTCGCTGCTGTTCAATGTCTTCATCTATTTCGCCTACAGCAACCACTGGCTGGGCATCGGCATGGCGCTGGACGCGGATGGAAACCCGAGCGTGGCCGTCGACAAGGTGGACGGGCTTCCGCTCAACGGGCACAACGCCGCGGTCAAGTTCTTCACCGGATATGTGATCGAGAAGAGCCTCAGCGTGGACAACATCTTCGTCATCGCGCTGATCTTCGCCTATTTCCGCATCCCGGCGAAGTATCAGCACCGGGTGCTGTTCTGGGGGATCATCGGCGCGCTGATCATGCGCGGCATCTTCATCGGCGCGGGCGCGGCGCTGATCCATCAGTTCCACTGGATCCTCTACCTCTTCGGAATTTTTCTGATCTGGACCGCCATCAAGATGCTGTCAAGCAGCGAAGACCCGAATCCGAAGGACAACTTCCTCATCAAATTCGCCTACAGGCACTTCCCCATCACCGAGGAATTGCACGGCCAGCACTTTGTCGTCAACGAACATGATGTGACCCGCGTGAAGGAGCCGACCACTGGCGCGACCAGCGAACCTGCGGCGGATTCGACGGCGGATGCCGCGCCCGTCCGTGCGAAGGGCAATCGATGGGTGCTGACGCCCCTGGGCCTGGCCTTGATCGTCGTCGAGGGGACCGATCTCGTCTTCGCCGTGGATTCCATCCCGG
>CAYUNS010000279.1:0-2441 GCA_964446155.1 uncultured Tepidisphaeraceae bacterium
CCGTCGGGAGAACATTTCTCTCCGTCCAGACGATATAACTCCCTTCCCGTCGCGATGTTCCACACCCGCACAGTGTTGTCAATGGACGCAGCTGAAACGATGAAGCGCCCATCTTGAGAGAATACGGCATGCCATACACCTCCCTCGTGTCCCTTGAGTCGTCGTTTCAACCGTCCGCTCGGCCAGTCCCAGAGGAATATAGTGCCCGAGTCTTTTCCCGAGGCCATCACAGTCTTGCCGTCAGGAGCAAAGCACGCGATGTATGTTTCATCTGGCAGGTCGCGGGCATCGAGATTTTTCAGTTGCGTCCTGGTCGCAACATCCCAAACACGGACAGTTCCATCCTTACCTGCTGATGCCGCGAGTTTGCCATCAGGGCTCCATCCGACGCGAAATGCATCCTTTTCGTGCCCCTCCAGCCTTGCGATCTCCTTTCCATCTGACAAGTCCCATAGTGAAATGATGAGATCCGAAGCGCTAAGTGCCATTTGACCATCGGGAGAGAAGCGTACGCAATCGACGAGGTTCGAATGATCGCGGATGCGCAGCAGTTCCTCTCCCGTCTGCATGTCCCACAGCCGAATGGTGCTGTCGTTGCTGCCCTGACCGCCGGATAGGATGCGCTTCCCATCGGGCGAGAAGTCCACCGTGGCCACGGCGCTGGCGTGCCCCTCGAACCGACGCACCTCCGGCGTCGTCGGCACGTTCACGCCGGCGACCGGAATGGGATCGACAATTGGTTGCAATCCGAATCCCAACATGTTCCACAGCATGTACATCATTGTGATCTTCCACATCGAAACAGCCTCTTGATTCAGTGGTCAACTGGAAGGCTCCAGCGCGTCCTTCACAATGATGTACAGCATGCCGCCCTCGATCACGTCGATGATCGTATCCTCGGGCACGAAGTGGCGGAGGTAATTGCACATCATCGTGTTCAGCTTGCCTAGGTCGGTGATCTTGAGCGATTGGCCTTCGATGCCGTTCTGATGATACCGCCCACCGGGAAACCGATCGCGCTGGAGGATCAGTTCCGCATGGGCAGCCATCGCGTCCAACTCGGCATTGTACTCGCTGTAGTGCAGCAGGCTGTACGCCGCGGACGCCGCGCCGACCAGCCCCAGCGCCTTGAACGCCAACGCCCGCTTTTTCACTGCCCCCCAGCCCGACACCGGGGACCATCGCCGGTGCGGCAGCGCCATCACGATGTCCCGTCCGTCGATCGCGTTCCTGAGCCGCTGGAGCTGGTTGGCGTCCATCGTCTGATTGATGCTCGTTTTGATGTCGAAGAGGTTGGTCACTTCATTCGGATCAAGCACTTGACCAACGGCGGGATTATATGTGTCAGAGACCTTCATCAAATCGATCTGTGTCGTGCCCGTGACGCCACCCGGCGGCGTATTGCCCATCCCGATGGATAATATCTCATTCGTGCCGTTGCGTACGTAGACATTCACCAACCAGCCCGGCTGATTGTCGAACTTCTCGCCGACGCGCCGATGGACCTCATTGCCAAAGCTGCCATCGCTCGTTCCCGTCCAGCCGGTGCTCTCCATGTCGGTGATCTCGTCGTACATCTCGCGGGCGACTTTATTGAAGTCTTCGCCTGACTTGTTGGTTTCTCCCTTGCGGAACGGCCAGATCGGATTGTAGCTGAGTTCCAGGCTTTCCGACGACAGCTCGATCCGAGGATAAGCCGTCGCCCAGTTGACCGTCGTGGCCGGATGCACGACCACGAACTCCGGCGTCTGGTAGAACCCGCCCGTCGTGGGTTCCAGATCGAGCGTTTGCCCGCCGATCGAGATCGTCGAGATCCCCGTTTGGCGCGGGTCGTAGACGTTGACCCAATAGGTCTGGAACGCCGAGCGGGTGATGGGACCGTCCGGCGCCTCATCGAGGTGCGAGAGGTTCAGCCTGTTCGTCCTGAATGTGCTGCCGTCGGCATTCTTGGCGATGACCTCCACGCGCACGGCCGTCACGCGCACCTGATCCGCCGATATGAACTGGCCATTCCCGAACAAATCCCACTCAAGCTGAATCGTGAGATCGGCCATCGCGGTGCTTTCCCGGACGGCCTCCACGTAGAGCGTTACCTCATCCGATTCACCAAAGATCTCTTCATAGCCGTACGTGCCGGGTTCAACGTAGTCGCCCCCGTTCCAGACCGGTGCTTTGCCGCGAGCCGTGGCGGCATCCAACGTCCAGATGCGCAGGTGTCCTTGACCTTCCAACGCAAAAGGAGAAGTAGCAGAGGAAACATCGGTGGGATTGTGAGCGGAATACGTCAGACGCAGGAGACTCTCAGTCAATGCTCCCGCGGGCTTGTGAAGCACAAGTGGAATAAATGACACGACGCGGCTGGTGTTCTTCGTCAGGTCGATCTTCCCGGCGGATGGATGAGGAGATCAGTCGATCCGATCGGCGGGTGGGTCTTGGGGTTC
>CAYUNS010000280.1:0-2424 GCA_964446155.1 uncultured Tepidisphaeraceae bacterium
AGTGGAAGGATGCCCACGCCCGTCTCGGCGACACGCAGGATCCCGTGCAGCGCGCCGTCGCGTTTTATGTGGAATGCCGGCAATCCCACTCGGGGCGGCGGACCTCTTTCGCCGCCATCACCAAGACCCGGCTGCGCCAGGGGATGAACGAGCAGGCCGCCGCCTGGATGTCGGCCGTCGATGGCCTTCCGGCCATCCACGCGCGCCTGCGCCGCGTCACCATCCTCAATCGCGACGCCCTCAAGGTCATCCGACAACTCGACACCCCCGACACCCTCTTTTATCTCGATCCACCCTACCTTCACGTCACCCGCAGCACGACCTGCGAATACGGCGAGCAGGAAATGTCCGAGGACCAGCACCGCGAGCTGCTCCGGCTTCTGCTCGGCGTCAAGGGCAAGGTCATGCTCAGCGGCTATCCTTCCCCGCTGTATGACCACATGCTTGAGAAATGGAGCAAGGTGGATTTCGATCTCCCCAACAACTCCGCGGCCGGCGACAGCAAGATGCGCATGACCGAACGAATCTGGTGCAACTTCATTCCCGAGGCATCCCAACGCCCCGAGAGACGAATCCCCGCCGCGGCGACGAGTGGAGCGAAATGATCCCGCTCGGGGGAGCGTCGCGCGAGAGAGGGCATCACACGCTTGCGATCGTTATCGCCCAGAATCCGGCGAAGACATCGGCGACGGTGACGGTGAGGTAGCCATCGTCCAGGCCGTCATCCCCGGCGCCGTCGATGCCCCACGGGTTGTGCAGCCGGAACCCGAGCACGTCGCCGCTCCCGTTGCGCTCGAGCGACATCACCGTATAGGCGTGCTGATCGATCAGATGCGACCCCGGCGGGACGTTTCGCGTCGCCAGGGTGACCGACCTGCCGATCTCCACCTTCTTGCCGAAGTATTTCGCCAGGTAGGCTTCGCTGACGGCCGAAAAAACCGTCTTCTGGTTGATCCCCAGCGCTTCGTAGGTTTCGCTCATCCAGCCGGCCTCGATCGAGTTGTAGCTCGAGGCGTCGTAGCGGAAAAAGGCCCACGCCTTTTCCATGATCGCCACCCACATCGAATTCTCCGCGCCCAGCCCCGCATACGCGGGCTGGTTGCTTTCCGACCAGACCGGCAATTCCGCGTCCACGCGCACGAAGACGTTTTCCCCGTCGCGCTTGAAGTGGACCACGTAAGTGCCGTCCTCGAGTTCGATGATGCGATCGCGAATCAGCCCCGGATCGAGATGCGCCACCGACGCCAGCGTCGCCATGAAGTAACAATCTCCGGCCAGTCCCTGTTTCACGTCGTTCGGGGACGGGCCTTTCGAGCTGAACAGCGGCCGGCCGTTGAAGGATTGGTAGGTCAGGCGATTGTCGTCGAGATGCGGATCGTAGAGATTCTGCCCCTTGAGCGTGCTGGGCACGGGCAATTCAAGCGTCGATCCGCCCGGACCGGCGCCGGGGAACTGGTAAGCGTAGAACTTTGAAACCCGGTGACGCGCGGATTTCTTCTCGCCGTTGCCCGCGTCGGTGATGACTTCATGCTTGCCCGTGTCGGTCCAGAAGGTGTCGCGTCCAGGCCCGCCGGTCACGCGGTCGTTCTTCCCGCCGCGAAGGGTGATGAGCACATCATCCCCCGCGCCGCCGTGAAGAATGTCATCCCCCGCGCCCCCGTGGATCGTGTCGTTGCCCGATCCGCCGAGCAGGATGTCGTTGCCTTTCCCCCCGTAAATGGTGGCATCGAGGGTGACGGACGGATCGAGCGTCACCCGGTCGTCCTTTCCCATGACGTCGATCCAGATGCTGGAATAATCGCCGGTGAAGGTTTGCCGCCAGTCGAAGTTCCTGACGTGGATGCCCTGGTCATCCTGGGTGATCGTCAGGTCCTGCCGGCGATCCGTTCCCCAGATGCGGAGTTGCACCCCGGCGGCCGAAAAAGCCTCGGTGACGACCAGCGGATGAACCGCCAGCAACCGCCGCGGCTCGAGCATCTCACAACAGCACGCAAAACGACCAGGTCCACGCATACGACAACAACGCTCCCACTCCCTTCCGTCCAGCGCGATGTCGAGGCCGACTTCGCCTCGCGGCGGCGTCACGGGGGAAATGATTACATTATCGGACTCGCGCGGCACGTCCAACCATCAAAACCGCGTAAAATCAAGCCTTTTCCGCGATTCATGGCGGACTCATCGAACCAATCCGTTAATCTGGGGATACTGCGCGCTTTGCCGCCTCTTCAGCCCGAATGAACGCGGATGATGCCGCGGGCTTCGCTCTCCTTTTCGTGTGCATGGGTGTTGATTCGTGGACCATCCGGCCTCGCGGAACGGAGGTCGGCGGAAGAAAAAAATTTAATGGTTGACACAGGGGGGATGACGTTGGCAGAATTCTCGCCGCGCTTCGTGGGTCAAAAGGGTTTTGGGATTCACGGCACT
>CAYUNS010000281.1:0-2365 GCA_964446155.1 uncultured Tepidisphaeraceae bacterium
GAGCGGGCGTTCGACCGCTCCATCACCCGCTGCAATTCGTCCTGCACCCGCTTGTGGTCCCAGAAAAAATTCTGCAATCCCTGCACCCACTCGAAATAGCTCACCGTCACGCCTCCGGCGTTGGCGAGGATGTCCGGCAGCACGGTGATGCCGTTCTCGCGGAGAATTTCATCCGCGCGCGGGGTCGTCGGCCCGTTCGCGCCTTCACAGACGATGCGCGCCTTGATGTGCGGCGCGACCTCCGCGTCGATCGTGTTCTCGGTCGCCGCCGGGATCAGCACGTCGCAGTCGCAGGTGACCAGTTCCTCGTTGCTGATCGCGTCGCCGTCGGGGTAATCCGTCAGCACGCCGCGCTCGCGGTAGAACAGCCCGGCGGCTTCGATGTCCACCCCCGTCTCGTCAAACACCCCACCCTCGATTCCACTGACCGCGATCACCGTCGCTCCGCGCTCCGCGAGCAGCCTGGCCGCGTGATATCCCACGTTGCCGAATCCCTGCACCGCCACGCGCAGCCCTTCGAGCGTCTTGTGCTGCGTCGCGAGGAATTTTCTCAGCACGTTCATCAGCCCCCGTCCGGTCGCCTCCTCCCGCCCGACCGATCCGCCCAGCCCCACGGGCTTGCCCGTCACCACCCCCAGCGCCTGGTATCCCACCATCATCGAATAGGTGTCGAGAAACCACGCCATGATCTGCGCGTCCGTTCCCGCGTCCGGCGCGGGAATGTCGTGTTGTGGGCCGATCACCGGCATGACCTCGCTGACATACCGCCGCGTCAGCCCTTCCTTCTCCAGCACCGAAAGTTCCTTGGGGTTGCACACGATCCCCCCCTTGGCCCCGCCGTAGGGAAGGTTCACCAGCGCGTTCTTCCAGGTCTGGAGCATCGCCAGCGCCATCACCTCGTCGAGGTGCACGTTCTCCCCGAACCGCAGTCCGCCCTTGAACGGCCCGAGCGCGTTGTTGTGCTGCACGCGGTATCCGGTGAACACCTGGATGCGTCCGCTGTCCATCCGCACCGGGCAGGAGACGGTCGTCACCCGCTTCGGCGACGACAGCACCTGCCGCCAGGTCTCGTCCATTCCGATCGTCTGGTACACGCGATCGAAATAGAAGGAGGCGTTTTTCCAAAACTGGGATCCATCGCTGCCCGGCAACAATCGATTGGTGTCCTGATCCATCCCCCAAGTGTAAGGGCGGGGGGAGGGATTGGAAGCGAAATGGACGGATGAATGGATCAGGCATTCGTGTAGATCGTCGGATCGTTCACGCCCGCTTCGGCGAAACCCCGCTTTCGCAGCAGGCAACTGTCGCAATGCCCGCAGGCCCGGCCTTGCCCGTCGGGGTCGTAGCAACTGTGCGTCATCGAATAATCCACCCCAAGCTCGATGCCGCGCTGAATGATTCGCGCCTTGCTCAAATGCAGCAGGGGTGCGTGAATCTCGAAGCGTTCGAGCGTCGTTCCCAGTCTCGCCATTGTCTGAAACGCCTCGATGAACGCCGGCCGGCAGTCCGGGTAACCGCTGTAGTCCACCGCGTTGACGCCGATGAACACGTCTCCCGCCCGCAGCACTTCGGCCCACGCGAGCGCGTGGCTGAGGAAGATCGTGTTTCGCGCCGGCACATAGGTGATCGGCACGCCGATCGACATCCCCTCCGCATCGCGGTCCTTGGGGACATCGATGTCCGCCGTCAGCGCGCTGTGCCCGAACTGCCGCAGATCGATCCTGATGACCCGATGCTCCTTCGCTTTGAACTCCCGCGCCACCCGCTCCGCCGCCGCAAGCTCCTGTCGATGCCGCTGCCCATAATCGAAGGTCATCGAATAAATCGGTGAAAACCCCTCGTGCCTGGCGATGGCCATGCAGGTCGTCGAATCAAGTCCGCCGCTGGTGAGAACGATGGTGGGGCGATGGTCGATGCTCATTCCGGGAAGTCTACAATACCTGCGTTCATGCCGCCTGTCGCGCGCGTTTGCGTCTGTACAGGACGAACGACGCACAGCCGATCAGCCCCAGTCCGATCAACAGCGCCCCCATCCGCTGGCCACGGCTTCCCGGCCCCCAGTCCAGCGGATTGAACGGCGCCGTGAGCGTCGCCTTGCCGAACTCCTTGTAGAACGCCGCGTAGGCCAACTCTTCCCCCAGGTCCGCGTTTGCCCGCAGCATGTCGTCCTCGAATGTTTGATACGCCTTCAACCACGCCTCGCCCTGAGCGCGTTCGGCGGCGATCCGCTTGTCGGAAAATTCCGCCTTGTCCTCGACGGCGTTCCGCATCCGCTCCATCAGCCCGGTGATGGTGTTCGACAAGGGGTGATCCAACTCGACGGCGCGCTTGAACGCACGATACGCCAGATGCCGGTCGCCCCGCA
>CAYUNS010000282.1:0-2339 GCA_964446155.1 uncultured Tepidisphaeraceae bacterium
CTCCAGACAATTCGCACGGGCCGCTGCGGCCCCACTCGTGCCATGACCAGTTCTCCCGAGCTGGAATCGAGCGCGCGAACGAAGAAGGCTCCATCGGGCTCCTGCCAGAGATAGCCTCGGTGATCGGTGACCGGGCCATGATCCGCATATCGTGCATCGATCGCCAGTGGCGATGCGATTTCGTATTGGCGCGACCGGGATCCGTCCAAAGGTACCCAGTGCAGGATGTGCCGAGCGGTTCCGATATGCGCCAATCCCGGACGCCCTAGCAAATTCTGATCATCCGCACCCGCAAGCACCGCGGATCCATCCATCGAGATCAGCAAAGGGGAATCCTTGAGCGGTCCCAACCCTTCGCCGAGCCGGCGCTGGTCCATCGATCCGTCGGTATTGATCCGCACGGCCCACAATTCGCCATTGTCGAGATAGATCAACTCGTCCGCGTCAGGATGCCAGCGGTAGTTCTCCGTATATTGTTCGTTGGCTCGAGCGACACTTCGCCGCACGACATGCCGATCGCCCGTCGAGGCATCGACGACGACGAGGTCGAATTCGATGCCCCTTGGTCCGACTCCGGAGGTCGGGATCGAGATGTAACTCAGCCATCGGCCGCTCGCTGATAGGCGGATGACGCTTGGCCGCGGTTCTGCGTCGGCGGGAACCAGTTCCCGTTGCGCACCTGTCGCTATATCGATCGCGACGATCTGCGAATTGTGAGCCCAGAGTATGAAACCGCGATTATCATTGTCTGAGCCGGCGTATGCCCCGGATGCCTCGCTGGAGCCCTGAAATACGCGGACCAGGTCCGTATCCCGCGACCCAGCCGATGGCGCGGATGGCTGCGGCGACGCAGGAAAGCGCAGCTCGCCGGGACGGAAGGGGACGTACAAGGTTAGCCCGTCCGGCGACCATTGCGGGCCGCTGCCCGGCCAAGCCATCGAGGCTTTGACGGGCTGTTGGGCCAGTCGACGACAAAGGTTTGTCGCCTTCGACCACAGCCAGGCCTGAGGTATCCCGTCCGCATCGGAGTAGAACGCGATCTGCTCACCGTCGGGTGACCAGGTCGGTTGCCAGGTCGACGCCCCATTCAGTTGATCTGCACATATCGGCTGATCCCGAACATAGATTCGTGATCCGATCAGCGCGGGCGAGATACCATTCGGCCCGCCGAATCCCGCGCTCTCGGCACTGGGATCAAGTGGCGGTGGCCGTCGAAGTACATAAGCGTAATCCCCTTTTGAGGAGACATGATGTGCGGTGAGCGTCGGCACATCCCTGATGGTCGACAGGCTCAGGGGTGCCGCGGATGCATGATCCCCGATCGCCGCGGCACCCAAGAAACAGGATAGCCCGATTACGCTAACCGCACGCGCGCCGCCCATCTCCTCACCATCTCTTCGTCAGTTGGACGGAGATAAAGCGTCCAAGCGGAGAAGCGTTGGCCGGGTCGTACCCGATGTTCTGCGCAGGAGCAGGCGGTGGAAGGATGCGGGGCGGCTCCTGGTTGAATACATTCTGCACGACCAGTCCGACCCGCAGACCGCGAAGGGGTTCGCTGCGGCTTGAGAAGCGATGCGTGAAGCTTATGTCGAAGGTGGTCCACGACGCGACATCCTGCGTCGGGACAGTAGATGTGTTCCTATAGGAATTGACATAGTTTGCCTGAATGCCAACGGACGTGTTGTCCGACGACCATGTCAGCCCACCTCGTGCGCGAAAATGAACCGGGTTAAAGGCCGTGTTCACAGTGTCGACCACCGGCTGATTATCGGCCGACTGGAATTTGAGATTGATCAGATAGTTTGCGTCGGCGTTAGCGGTCAACGCGCCTCCCACGAACGAGAACGAATGTGTCAGTGAAGCCTGCACCCCAGATATCTGGCTAAACAGAAGATTCCGAAGGCGCAGGTCCAGTAGAGCCTCGATGGCCGCCGGCCCACCCGGAACGGTTCCCGTGACCACATAGTTCGCGTATATCTGGTCGACCAGAACACGGTCGATCGGCAAGGTCAGATAGGGAGCGATCAGGTTCGGCCGAGAAAATGCCGTAAAGAAGCTGCCACCGATGGGAGGCGCTGATATGCGGTCCCTGAACTGCGTGCTGAAATAGGTGAGGGACAGGCGGGTCGATCGCCCATATGGCGGTCGCCAGTCGACGCCGGCGGTCCACGAGCGGGAGCGTTCAGGGCCTAGATTGGGATTTCCGAGCGAGTTTTCGATGAGCGTGTTGGTGAATCCGTCGCTGTCTGCGGGGTTTGCAAGGCGTATTGCCGAGAATGTCCGCAACGGGTCCAACTGAGACAAGGTTGGAGCCTTGTAGGATCGCCCAAACGTTCCGC
>CAYUNS010000283.1:0-2231 GCA_964446155.1 uncultured Tepidisphaeraceae bacterium
ACGGATTTCACGGGCCGATCACTTGTTCAGCGCGGGGTTGATCGTCGTCATCGTCTCCTTGTTGAGATTGGCCGGAGACGCCGGCGCGCCGCGGGGAGCGGGCGTGCTGGTGACGGCGGCGCCGCGCACCTGCGTCGGAAGAATCAGGACTTCGACGCGGCGATTCTGGGCGCGCCCCGAATCACTGCCGTTGCTCGCGATCGGACGCTGATCGGCATAACCGACGACGCCAAGGCGCTGGGGGCTGACCCGGTGGGCCTGGAGTTCGCCACCGACCGAGATCGCACGATGGGCGGACAGATACCAGTTGTCCTTGTGCCCCGCCGCGATCGTCGCGGGATTGGCGACACGAACGTTGTCGGTGTGACCGGCGACCAGCAGTTCATATCCACTGGCGGCCGATGAATTGAGAATCTGGCTGAACCGGGCAATGACCTCCTTGGCTTTGGGGGTCATCTCGGCGCTGCCGAGCGCGAAGGTGACATCGCTCTTGAACTTCACGATGCCGCGCGCCGAATCGAACTCGACGAGATCGGGATTGGCGGCCGCAAATGCGTTCAACTCGTTCGTCAGCGCCGGTGGCAGCGGACTGCTCTTGCCGACCATCCCCATCGCGCTGGCGTACTTGGCGTTCAACTCCTCGAGCTGACGGGCCAGGTCGGCGTTCTGATTCGTCAGGCTGACGATCATCCCGTCCTTGCCGCTTCCACCAGACATGATCGCGCCGATCTGATTGCGGAGCACCTCCGCTTCAGCGCGGGCCGCACGGGCTTCCGCCTCGGCTTGCCCGAGCCGCTCGGCCTGCGCATCGCGATCGAGCTTGAGGGCGTTGTATTTTTCCTGGGTGACGCAACCGGTCAGAGTCAGACCGACTGCAACGAGACCGAGCCAATGGGACATCCGTGCCATGTGAGCCTCCGTGCGATATTTGATCAGCCGGGAATGCCCGGCAAGCCTGTACTTCCCTTCGTCGGGAAATGTGTTCCTGGATGACGATACAATCCAAATCCCCAATCGAACCGACCTGAAAAAATCTGCCCGGCCGCTCGATTGGAAATCAGTTTGCCAATCGTTGAACCAAAACGCAAGCCCCACGTCCGGGAAAATCGCGCAATTTTTGCGGGAATCCTCCCATCACGGTGCAATCTCCGTCGGTGTCTTCACCGATCTTTTCCACCAAGCCCCAGCAGATTTCCCAGGGAATGCATCAACCGGCGAGCCGATGCGAGCGTCGGCATCCCCACCATCCATCCCCCGGACATGCCCTTGCCGTATCGTCGATTCGCCTCGCGCGCGACATCTTCGCGCGTCACGACGCCGCGTTCGCGGCGGGTCAGCCGCCGAACCTGCTCCACCAGTGAGTGCGCCTCCTCGGCATCCCATCCCTGCGCCACCAGTTCGGAGACCACCTCCTCCGCGACCCGCTCGTGCAACAATTGTTCGCGAATCCAGTCGGCCGTCTCCTCCCTGTAAGCCAGGTCGTCGACGACATGCTCCAGCGCCTCGGCCGGATCGTCCGGGTTTCGCTCGCGATCGGATCCATCGTCAGTCCCGGATGCATCGTCAGTCATGGTGCGGCCCGACTGTGCAAACGAAACAAGACAGCAATCTCACAATCACTGTCCTGTTTCACGAATACGATGTATGCGGCCCGGCGGTTTACCGCGAGGCCATTTTCCCGAGCAGCATGCCGAGAACGAAGAAGAGAATGGCGGCGCCCAGCCCGACGCCGGCGATGACCACCAGCCCCTTCTCGGAGAGGGTTTGCACGATCTCCGGCCGCGTGCCGACGATCGCCGAAGCGACGACGAACAGACCGAAGATCAGCATCCCCGCCCCCGCCAGCGCCGCCGCTCCGAACGCGGGCGCCATGGGATCAGGTGCTTCGATTTCGACCGGACCGCGCATGCCGCGCATGGGACGGGTATCGACGACGCTGTCCATGTCCACGCCGGTCGCGATCATGCTGTCGGGCGCCCCGCCCCGACGGGGAGCGCCGGGCGCGATTTCATCGAGCAGTTCCGCGCCGAGGCTGGTGTCGTCGCTTTCACGGGTCAGATCGAGCAGACCTGAACCCGACCCGATGCCTTCCAGGTTGACCTGGTCGCTGATGCCGCCGGAGATCGCGGTCTGTGCCGCCGGATCGACATGCTCAGGCTCGTCCCCTTCGAAAACGTTGATGCCGCTGTGTCCCGAAATGCTCCCGCTCAAGCCGGACATGCCGGTTCCGG
>CAYUNS010000284.1:0-2182 GCA_964446155.1 uncultured Tepidisphaeraceae bacterium
GCCGGCGGAGGGGCGCGCCTCGACCCTCCGCCGGCATATAAGCCAGTTTCATCCCCGCGGCCCAGAGGAAAAAAGCCGCCAGGAGGATTCGAGCGCCAAGGGTGATTCCACGGTTCATGGCTGTCGCACAAGCGATCCTCTAATGGATCAGTTCGGGAATCGGGGTCTCCAAAGGCCGACGCCACAGCAGGTGCAGCCGCCAGTGGGCATCGTCGCGATTGGGATAATCGAGACGGTAATGCGCGCCGCGCGATTCGGATCGCGTATACGCCGCATTCGTGATCAGCGAGCACACCGTCAGCATGTTCTGAATCTCCCACCCCGCCAGCGCGGTCGGCCCAAGCTCCGGCGCGAAAATCTTGTCCATGACGTAACGCCCCCAGAAGGCGATGATCTCGCGCGTCTCGCTCAGGCGATCACCGGTTCGTTCGATCCCCACGTTTCGCCACATGATGCTGCGCAGACTGCTCTTCACGTCGGTCATGTCCAGCTCCGTCTTGCTGCTGGGCGCGATCCGATGTTCGAGCGACAGGGGAAACTTGATGTTGTTCTCCTTCGCGGCACGGGCGGCGTCCGCGCCGGCGCGCGCGCCGTAGGCCAGCCCCTCCAGAAGCGAATTGCTCCCGAGACGATTGGCGCCGTGAAGCCCCGAGCAGGCAGCTTCGCCCACCGCGTAGAGGTTGGCGAGGCTCGTTCGCCCGTGCATGTCCACATCCACGCCGCCGATCATATAGTGCGCCGCCGGATGGATCGGAATGAGATCCTTCGACACGTCGATCTCAAACTGATCGACCAGCTTGGACAATTGCGGAAACCGCTCGCGAAACTGCTCCGTGGGCAGATGCCGCACATCCAGATAAACATGGGTGAAATGGGTCTTGCGGATCTGCTCGACGATGGCGCGGCTGACCACGTCCCGCGGCGCCAGTTCGGCCATCTCGTGGTAGTCTGACATGAAGCGATAGCCGTTGCGATCGACGAGATACGCGCCTTCCCCGCGCACCGCCTCGGTGATGAGGGCGCGGCTGGAGCCGGCGACGTAAAGCGTCGTCGGGTGGAACTGCACCATCTCCATGTCCTGGAGCGTCGCGCCCGCGCGATAAGCCATGGCGTGCCCGTCCGCGGTGGCGATGCGCGGATTGGTCGACTCGCGATAAAGCTGCCCCGCGCCCCCGCTGGCGAGAATGGTGCGCTTGGCCCAGATGACATTGACCCGGCCGTCGATCAGCGCCAGCGCGCCCAGGCACTTGTCCTCATCGGTCAGGAAATCGATGGCGAAGCTGTTCTCCGAAACACGGATGGATTCACGGGAGCGCACGGTGTTGATCAGCGTCATCGCCAGTTCCCGCCCGGTCGCGTCTCCGAAGGCGTGAAGAATCCGCGCGAAGCTGTGCCCCCCTTCGCGGGTGAAGGCGAGATTGTGGGGATTGCCCGCCTGCTTGTCGAAATTGGCGCCCCACGACAAAAGCTCCAGCACCCGATCCGGCCCTTCATGCACGACGATGTCCACCGCCTCGTCGTCGCACAGGCCCATTCCTCCCTTGAGCGTGTCGTCGATGTGGGACTCGAAGCTGTCCAGCGGCTGAAGCACCGCCGCTATGCCGCCCTGGGCATACCAGGTGTTGGATTCATCGACCGTGTCCTTGGTGAGGATGAGGACTTCCGCGCCTTCATCGGCCGCGGCGATCGCGGCACGCAGCCCCGCGACGCCCCCTCCGATCACGAGCACGTCGGTGAATTGCTGCGGAAGCCGCGAGGCCTTGAACGGAATGAGATAACGTCGTTGAGTCAGTGCTTCAAACATGGTTTCAGATGAGACGGCGATGAACCGCGCGGACGCTTTGCGACCGCGCCGATGGAGGGGATCATTTGACGCAGAAGTCGATCAGGCGCGCGATCTCGCTGCGAAGATCCTTCCGATGCACGACGAAATCAACGAATCCGTGTTCCTCCAGGAACTCGCTGCGTTGAAAACCTTCGGGCAGTTCGACCTTGATGGTGTTCCAGATGGTGCGCGGTCCGGCGAAGCCGATCAGCGCCTTGGGTTCGGCGATGATGAAATCCCCCAGCATCGCAAAGCTCGCCGTCACCCCGCCGGTCGTCGGATCGGCCAGCAGCGAGATGAACAGCCCTCCCGCATCGTCCAGCCTGGCCAGCGCCGCGGAGGTCTTCGCCATCTGCA
>CAYUNS010000285.1:0-2170 GCA_964446155.1 uncultured Tepidisphaeraceae bacterium
CATGACGCAAGACGCGGAGGAAGGCACAGCAGCCGGCAAATGCCGAACACCAGTCCGCCCAGCACCGCGATATGCATCCCGCTGATTGCGAGATGATGTCCCGTCCCGGTGCGCTTGAACTGATCCTGCACGTCGCGTAGTTGCGGGTCGTGGTCGCCGAGCAGCAAGGCCCGCAGCAGGGCGTGATCAAGGGATTGCTCCCGGCTGAATCCCATCGCCAACGCGCGCCGCGACTGCTTGCGCAGCCACGCGAGGGGCGAGAACGGGGTATCCCGCAGGATCGTGACGTTGCCGACCTGGTCGATGTTGATCGAGGTGAGGATGCGCTGTTCGCGATAATAATCGGCCCAGTTGAACTGCCCGGGATTCATCGCCGGGGCGGGACGTTCAAGCATGCCGAGGATTCGCACGGTCTGCCCGACGGCAAGTTCCGGGTGGGGCTGATCGATCTGGACGAGAATCCGTCCCGTCGCCTTGATCCATCCGTCCTGGCTCATCACCCGCCGCACGGTCGCGGTGGTCACCTGCTTTGGGGGGAGCGCGCGAAAAAGCCCCGGAGGGGAGGTGATGATGCGCGGCGGGTAGTCAATGCGCGCTTCGAGTTGCGCCAGCCGGCGGTGATGGGTGGAAAACATCGAGATGTCGTGGGCGGGGTAATGAAACCGCGAGAGTTGCGCCGCGCCGGCGCCGGAGAGAAAGAGGGCGAGGATGAGAAAAGCGCTGCACAACCCCGGTCGGGAAAAGAAGCAAATCGCGCCGCAGATCGAGGCGCCCAGCAATAAAAGGATGACGACGATGCGGTGGGGCAGGAGGTCATGGGCCGCGATCCCGAGCATGAACGCGATCGCCACCCCGACGGCCGGCCGTCGGGTCGGCACGCCGAAAGGACGCCAGACTGCGACGGATTCCGGCCGCATTCGCAAAAACCTACCGTGCGGGACGGAACATCGTTAATGGATTCCGGGATTTTTTGTCCGGAGCGGATTCATGAATTCGAGCCGAATCGGTGAAATGCCTTGTTCGACAAGGGGTTGTAAAGGTACACTTCCCAACCGGACAGGCCGGTGAACCTCCCGCGGCCTGGAGTGGTATGACTGAAAGCCCGAGCGCCCTTCGCGCGGAACATTCTTCTTTGCGCGTTCAACCCGCATCTGGAATTGCACCATGGCCAAGCAGCAAAAAAAACTCGGCGAAATTCTGATTGAATGGGGCATCATCTCCAACAAGGAGGTCGCCAAGGCGCTCGAGCACGCCAGGAGCAAAAACCTCCGTCTCGGCGAGGCTCTGGTCGATCTCAAACTTTGCAGCGAAACCAATGTCTACAAGGCGCTGGCGGCGCAGCACAACATGGAGTACGTCGATCTCGACAAAAACGCCATTCCTCCGGGAGCGGTGAACGACATTCCCGACGATCTGATGCGCAAGTATCTGATCATCCCCCTGGGAAAGGAGAATGGTCGCATTCGCCTGGCGATTCATGATCCGCTCGACCTGGAGATGCTCGACATTCTCCGCTTCCGGCTGAACAAGGAGGTGCGCACCGTGCTCGCCCCCAGGAGCCGGATCAAAAACCTGCTCGACGAGCTGTTCAACACCACCGCCAGCAGCACCATCGACAAGACGATGGACCGCACCATCGACCGCCTGCGCGACTCCCTCGACAAATCGATGGACCGCTCGATGGACAAGTCGGTGGATCGCTCGATCGACAAGTCCATCGACATCGCCGGCATGGGCGAGGATGCCCAGAACGATCCCACGCAGGCGCCGATCATCAAGCTCGTTTCCGCGATGATCGGCGAGGCTGTTCGCAACCGTGCGTCGGATATCCATATCGAGCCGATGAAGGACCGCGTGCGCGTGCGCTACCGCATCGACGGTGAATGCGTCGAGCGCGACCGCATCCCCCTGCGCATGCGCGGGCCGCTCATCTCCCGCCTGAAGATCATGGCGGGCATCGACATCGCCGAGAAGCGCCTTCCGCAGGACGGGCGCATCAAGATGACGGTGGACAAGGCCAACGTGGATTTTCGCGTCAGCACGCTTCCGGCGTATCACGGCGAGTCGGTCGTGCTGCGTATTCTGCGCCCCGACGCGGTGCGGATCGGCATCCAGAACCTCGGTTTCGAGGACGACGACTACAAGGCGTTCCAGAAGATCATCAAACGCC
>CAYUNS010000286.1:0-2162 GCA_964446155.1 uncultured Tepidisphaeraceae bacterium
TGATCGACTATGGCGACATCAAAGCCGCCGCCGATCCGCTGGTGCGACAGCTCGTTCATTATTATCTCAACGACATTGACGGCCTCTCCAATCCCACCAGCGAGATGCTCGCCCGCTGGCTCTGGAGCCGGCTCCATCCCCGCCTGCCGATGCTGTCGGCGATCATCGTCTATGAGACCTGCACGAGCCGATGCGAATATTATGGCGATTGATCCCATCGAAAACAGCCCCCTCGCGACAACCAGCCCGGCGATGCGGAGCGATTGACGTTTGTCTCCCACGGCGTATTCTGCTGGACTCGCACGGATTCGATGGAACACTGGACAATTGACGAGGAGACACCGACGTGGCAGACATACGGCCGTTCGCGGGGATTCGTTACGCCAGGCGAGCTGATCTCGATTTCTCGAAACTGATCGCGCCGCCTTACGACGTGCTCGATGAGCCGCAGAAAGCCGCGCTCCAGGCAAAGCATCCGGAGAACATCGTCACCGTCGATCTTCCCTTTCTGCCTCCCAAAAGCGTCGGCCCGGACGCGGTGTATGAGAAAGCGGACATCACGCTGAAGGCGTGGCAGTCCGCCGGCGTGCTTCAGCGCGACCGCCGGGCGGCGCTGTATCCCTATGCCCAGAGCTACACGCACAACGGCAGGACGTTTCATCGCCGCGGGTTCATCGCGCTGGTGAAGCTCGCTCCGTTCGGGGAAGGCGATGTGGTTCCCCATGAAAAGACCTACAAGGGTCCGATCGAGGATCGCCTCAAGCTGATGCACGCGACGGGCGCGCAGCTCTCGCCGATTTTCGGCCTTTTTTCCGATCCCCGGAACGAAGTCACCGGCGCGCTGTACGAAAACCTGGGCCGGCCCGAGTTGTCGGGGACGCTGGATGACGTGCAGAACAACCTGTGGAGCGTGATCGACGCGGCGACGGAGAACAGGATCATCGACCTGATGGGCACGCGCAAGATCTACATCGCCGATGGGCATCACCGATATACGACGGCGCTGCAATATCAGAAGGACGTGCGGGACGCGAACGGCGGGACGCTGCCGGCGGCGCATCCGGCGAACTGGTGCATGTTCGTGCTCGTGGGCATGCAGGATCCGGGCCTGCTGATTCTTCCCACGCACCGGCTGATCGGTGGATTGGAGCATTTCGACATCGCGGCGTTCTCGAGCGCCGTGCGCGGCGTCTTCGACGTGGCCGAGACGCCGCTGACGCCGGACCATGTGGATGAGTTCATCAACAATGTCCTTCCGCTTCAGCCGGCGCACACGATGGGGCTTTACGACGGACAGGCCAGGAAGCTGTATCAGCTCACCTGCCGACGCCCGGACGTGCTGGCGGCGCTGGAGCCGAACCGGAGCGAGGCGTGGCGGCATCTGGACGTGGCGATTCTCCAGCGCTACTTGCTGGACGAGATCCTGACGCCGCGATTCGGCGGCGGAAAGGAACTGACCCGCGGCTACACCGCGGACCCGTTCGCGGTCGCGCCGATGACGGATGGAAGCAGGCATCGGATCGCCCTGCTGCTCAAATCCACTCCGCTGAGCGCGCTTCAGCAACTCGGCGAACACGGTGAAGTCATGCCGCAGAAAAGCACCTACTTCTATCCCAAGGTGGCGACGGGAATGGTGATCAACCCCCTCGCAAGCGCCTAGCGCCAGCGCTTACGGCGCGGACCTGCGGCGTTCGGCAAGCTCCTTCAGATCCAGGTCGATGACGGCGAGGCCCTTGTTTCCCGAAGGCGCGGCATAGGTGAGATGCACCGTGTCCTGATCAATGACACGCTGGGAGAGAACGCCTGCGACGCCCAGTTCGCCGATCAATCGGCCGGTGGCGACATCGACCAGCGCGTTGCCGTAAAACAGCCACACCGCGCCGTCCTCGATCCAGGAGAAGCCTCCACCGTCAAAGGGCTGGTCCGCGGCGATGGGTAAAACGCCGGCCGGGTAAAAGTGCTCATGGAGCCGTTTGCCGCTGGCGACGATCCAGGAATCGATCAGCAGATTGCCGTCGCGCTCGAAGAGCGCGGCGACGCGGGTTCCATCGGGGGAGAACGCCACCCCCGCCGCATCGATCGGCCAGCGCGGGTCCAGACCGGTGATGGGAAACCGGCGCGAGCGGCCGTTTCCAGAAAGCGGCGGTGTGTGCCGGGTTGGG
>CAYUNS010000287.1:0-2117 GCA_964446155.1 uncultured Tepidisphaeraceae bacterium
CGCGGTGAAGACCATCCGCAAGGACACCATCTTCACCAACGTCGCGCTGGTGCCCCTCGAAGGCGGAACCTACGGTGTCTGGTGGGAGGATTCCGATGAACCCCCGCCCGCGAAGGCGATCGACTGGCAGGGCAAGGAATGGACCCCGGACAAGGGCACGAAGGCGGCGCATCCCAACAGCCGATTCACCGCGCCCGCGATCAACAATCCCGCGATCGATCCGCACTGGGACGATCCCAGGGGCGTGCCGGTCACCGCGATCCTATTCGGCGGGAGACGCAGCAAGACGATCCCGCTGGTCTTCCAGGCGTTCAACTGGATGCACGGCGTGTATGTCGGGGCGACGATCGGCTCGGAGACCACGGCGGCGGCGACCGGCGCGGTCGGCGTCGTGCGACGCGACCCGATGGCCATGCTGCCGTTCATCGGCTACAACATCCGCGACTACCTCGTTCACTGGTTCCGAATGCGAAAGAAGATGACGGACTGCCCGCGCATCTTCATGGTCAACTGGTTCCGAAAGGACGACAACGGCAAGTTCGTCTGGCCGGGCTTCGGGGAAAACATGCGCGTGCTCAAGTGGATCATCGACCGCGCGCACGGCCAAGCCTATGCCAAGGAAACACCCCTCGGCTGGATGCCCCGTCCCGAGGACATCGACCTTGAAGGATTGAAAATCAACAAGGCCGACTTCGAGAAGATCCAGTCGATCAGCGCCGAAGACGTCAAGGCGGAACTGCTCAGCCAGGAAGAACTGTTCCTCAAGCTCGCGAGCGATCTGCCGAAGGAGATGATCTTCCAGCGCGAACTCCTGATCTCGCGCCTGTAGGCGCGCGTCCCGCCGGGGCGAAAGTCCACCGGCCGCATATGCCTTCTCCCCCGGCATATGTGCGGCAAACAGGATCCCGGAGCGGTTCCTCCACCCTCCGGGATCCTTTTTGTTCGCATGAAAGCAGCGCGCCGGTCAATCCGAGGCCGCGCCGCATTGGACGCATTTCCTTCACGGGGAGCGATCGTTGGCCGCTCGTCGCTTGCGGAGGTGGACGATGAGGGAAGTCAGCAATACGGAGACGCAGGCGAGCTTGACGGCCAGCAGCCACCACGGCCGCCACCACGCGCCGGTCGAAGCCTCAATCCAGTCGCTGACGCCGAACAGCGCAAGCGCGAGCGCGATCCCCGCCGCTGCTCTGGTACGATGGACGGCAAACACCACGACGCCGATGGTCAGCCAGAGAATGCCTTCGAGGATGTTCGTCCATTGAAACACGGAGAGGTTCCGTCCCGCCGCTCGCCACTGATCGAAATATGGCGCGGCCGCGCCTATCGCAACGACCAGCAACCCAATGACGATGTAGGCGACGAGCGCATACCGTCACTACGCTGATATTATCATATTTCTATTCAGCCAAGTATCTTGAAACGAAATGGTGAATTGCTGGATCATTGTCCTGTATGAAATCTTGCATTTGGGCTCGATTATTTTGGCGGGCAAGCGCAACCACATAACAACGCCGTAACACCACATTTGTTGAAAATAATGATTTGTCAAACTTAATTGAACCTATGCAAATTAACTCCAGGCCAACTGAGAATGTTTCGTGATTCGGACATTCCTGTAGGTACGAATGCACAATAGAAAGGCGATGCTGGGAAGAACGTGATAGAAAATTCATCACAGATAACTGCACTGATTTGTCGGGGTCATCAATCATGCAAGCAACAGTGAAGGTCAGTTGTGGATTATCCTCAGGCGCAATGCAGATCAGGCTATTGACCGCGTAATATCGCACAAATGCTTCTGTATCATTCAGGAGTCGCTTAACCTCATCCAGCAAAGGGTTACCCTTGACTCCAAGTTCAGAAACAAGCCAAATTCCATTTTTTCTCGCTTCTCCCTCTTCCGATCTGAGCAGAACTTTAAGTCTATCAATGGGAAAGCCTCGCCAAAGTTGGGACAAAAGGCGGTTTGAAATAGTGCCTTTTGTATCTGGCTGGCCAGTTGCCAGATGTTCTAGCAATTTCTGGGCGCGAGATGGGTTGTAATTATGTAGCATTATCTATCTGGCCTGCTCCCGGAAACATGGTCCATCTGTTATGAGAGTCTCAATCGGCCCGCT
>CAYUNS010000288.1:0-2096 GCA_964446155.1 uncultured Tepidisphaeraceae bacterium
GCTTCGTCGTGATCTACGGCGCGGCCGCGCTCCCTTCACCGCCGGTGATCCGATCGGTATTGCTCTGCATCGCGTTTGGCTTTGGCATCCTTCGCCGACGCGCCCTGGACGGAATCCAGCTTCTCGCCCTCAGCGTCTTCATCATGCTCGTTTATCATCCGATGGACCTCTACAACGCCGGCTTTCAACTCAGCTTCGGAACCGTGCTCGGATTGATGCTCTTCACGACGCGATTGACGAACTGGCTTCGGCGGGAAGACCCGGACCTGAAAGTGGCGCGATCGTTTCAGCGAACAACCCGAATCCAGGACGGCATCCAATGGCTGAAGCATGCGCTGCTCACAACGCTGTGCGCCGCCGTCGTCGCATGGATGGTGTCGTTGCCCCTGGTGGCTTATCACTTCGAGCAGCTCAATCCATGGGCGGTCCTCGGCGGCATCGTGCTGGCGGTTCCGGTTTTTGCGGCGCTGGTCATGGGACTGGTCAAGGTGATCCTCACCCTGCTCTGGCCGGGGCTTTCGGGAGTATGGGCGACCCTGGCGACCGAACCGGTGGGCTGGATGCGCGCCGTCGTCGAATGGCTGGCGAGGCTCCCCGGCTCCGATGTCCCACTGCCCGCGCCTCCCGTCTGGGCAGTGGTGATCTTTTACATCCCCCTGCTGCTTCCCCTGCTGCCCTGCCCATGGAAACGCCTGCGCGGTCTGCTGCGCTGCTCGCCGGCCGGATCGTGCCTGCTCGCCGTCACGCTCCCATTCATGCTGGGATCGACACGCCCCGGCGCCGCGGGAGGTGATCTGCGCCTCACCCTGCTCGCCGTCGGCGCCGGGCAATGCGCCGTCATCGAGCTTGCCGGCGGCGAGGTGATTCTCCTCGATGCGGGATCGTCAAGCCTTCAGGACATGCTGCGCACGTGCCTCGGTCCTTATCTCCGGCACCGGGGACGATGGTCCATCGACACCGTCGTACTCAGCCACGCCAACTACGATCATTTCAGCGCCGCCGCCAGGATCGTCACCGCATACGATGTGCGACGGATCATCATGGGACTCGATTTCGCCGACCACGCGATCGGCAACCCGCCCGCCGAACTGCTGATGGACACGCTCGCCCGCCTCGAACGCCCTCCCAGCCGCGTCCGTGCCGGCGACCGGATCCCGATCGGTTCCGACACACGAATCGACATCCTCTCCCCCATCGAGGCGGGGTCTCCCGATCCGAACAACGCCTCGCTCGTCTTGCGCCTCATTCACGCCGGCCGGTCAATCCTCTTCACCGGCGACATCCAGGGTGCGGCCATCAAACGCCTGCTCGACGAGCGCATCGACCTTCGATCCGACATCCTCATCGCTCCCCATCACGGCAGCGCGGAACGCAACACGCGCGCCTTCATCGACGCCGTCGATCCCGGCGTCATCCTCTGCTCCAACGGCCGCGCGCTGACCATGAAGCAACGGGCATTCGACCGCATCGCCCAGGACCGCACCCTCCACCGTACCCATCGCGACGGCGCGATCACGGTAATCATCCGCAAGGATGGCTCGCTGGAAATCCGGCCTTACCTCACGGAAGGCGCTCCCGGCCGATGAATCGACCCGATCGGGGAAGCTCGAAAGAAGCATGTCGCGGCGGCGCCAGGCAAACCATGCCTGTCCCCGTTTCATGCCTCGCCCCCGTTTCATGCCCCGATGATTATCGTGCAGAGACGATATCGGCAGTCACTTCGCCATCATCATCATTCGTTTTGGACCCGCCCCCCAAGCGAAGATACAACGTACCGTCACGATCGGGAAAGAACTTGGCCTCACTTCCAATCTTGAAATCAGGTCCGTCGTTAATTCGTCCCATTAGGCCAAACCACACGCCATCTACTATTGCTTCGGGTCCAACGGTGTACTTTGCCCTGCGCCCTGGATCAGCACACCACTGGCCGGATGCAGTAACCTGGATCATCTTTCCCTTGCGAACCTCGATGGTTTGCTGCCATCCACTGGACCCTGCTTTGATCGTGAATGTCTGCTCCTGCACCCTCACCTTCCCCCGAAGCTCGTCCTGATGCTTCCCCATCGTCTCCTTCGCCGTGAGCACTGCCGCCTCGA
>CAYUNS010000289.1:0-2064 GCA_964446155.1 uncultured Tepidisphaeraceae bacterium
ATCACGCCCCCGCTGCCCACGCGAATGCGCGAGGTCGCGGCGGCGTGATGCTGCCGCACTACAGCCCGCTCAAGGTGGCCGAAACATTCAGCATGCTCAGCGCGCTGTTCCCGGATCGGATCGATCTGGGCATCGGCCGAGCGCCCGGAACGGATTCGCAGGCGGCTTTTGCGCTGCAGCGCGATCGCCGGCAGAAGTCGCCGGATGATTTTCCCGATCAACTCGAAGAACTTCTTGCCTACATCGAGGATCGCATGCCCGCGGGGCATCCCTTCGCGCGGCTCGCGGCGCTGCCGGGGCGACCGCATGCGCCGATGCCCTGGTTGCTCGGGTCTTCGCCGCAAAGCGGCATCTGGGCCGCGGCGCTGGGGTTGCCTTATGTTTTCGCGGATTTCATCAATCCCAACGGCGTCGCGATCGCGGCGAGCTATCGCGACGAATTCAAGCCTTCCGAGGCGCGCCCCGCCCCGTGCCTGGGCGTCGCCGCGTGGGTCATCTGCGCGGAGACGGACGATGAGGCCCGTCGTCTCGCCTCCAGCGCCCGGATGATGTTCGCCTTGATGCACCGCGGCCAACTCATCGCCGTTCCGACGGTGGAGAAGGCGCTGCGGTTTCTGGAGGAGCAGGACCGCGTGGTGAATCTGGTCGGCCGCGATCGTCGTTCGATCGTGGGCACGCCGGACAAGGTGCGCGCTCAAATCGAATCGTTGGCGAGGGAGTATGGCGCTCAGGAGGTGATGCTGGTGAACATTCTCCACGACCACGGCGCACGTCGGCGGTCTTATGAACTGGTCGCCGATGCGTTTGATTCGCCGCGCACGGTCTGATGCGTGGAAAGACGATCCCGGGTCGTCGCGGCGCGACGAAAGGGCGTCATTGAAATGCCGGGGCGTCGATCAGCAGAATTCCGCGCCGACCTGATGCAGCCCGTTTTCGAGCTCGCGGCAGGTGACGATGCGGATCTCGGCGACGATCTTCTGTTCGCCGATGCCGATTTCGATCATGTGGAACGATCCCGCAGGGAGCGATTGCGGCAGATTGAACGCAACGCCATGACGAGAGAGGTCCACGGTGGTCACTTCCTCCCGATCCATCGGATCGATGGCGGTGGGGGACCAGACCCAGGCTTCCACGATGTGGGGTCGGCGCTCGCTTCGCCGGCGCTCTTGCGTGGCGGTGTCGCGAGCCTTTTCCAGGTTGAAGGTGGATGTTCCCATACTCTGGATATCGGCGCGATCGCGAGGCCGCTTAACCTGAAGGCACAGGCTGGACGGGTTGGATTTTCCATTTCGGGGATTGCCCGAAGAAGCGGCAGGGGTTGTCGTGGAAGATTTCGACGGCCTCCCGCTCGGAATGCCCGCGCCGGCGGAATTCGAGGCAGGTATCGGTCAACATGCTCGGGGAGCTTTCGCCCCAGTCGCTGGCGGAGTTGACGCAGATCATCTCCGGGCCGAACCGTTCGAGGATGTCCACGCCGCGCTGCGGGGTCACCTTGGAGACCGGATAGATCGTCAGCCCGGCCCAGAAGCCGTTGTCACGCGCGACGCGGATCGTGTGCTCTTCGCAATGGTCGATGAGCACGCGATGCGGCTTGATCCGCGGGTCGTTTTTGAGAATGCTCGTGATGATCGCGGTTCCCTTGTGCTTGTCGTCGAGGTGGGGCGTGTGGATCAGGATCAACTGGTCGTGCCGGGCGGCGAGGTCGACCTGCTCCTCGAAGATGGTGATCTCGTTGCGCGTGTTTTTGTTCAGGCCGATCTCGCCGACGCCGAGGACGCGCGGATGGGAGAGCAGCGGCGGAATGAGCGCGATGACCTCGCGCGACAGCTCGACGTTCTCCGCTTCTTTCGCGTTGATGCAGAGCCACGAAAAATGCTCGATGCCGTACCGGGCCGCCCGCAGCGGCTCGACGTCCAGCAGGTGTCGGAAGTAGTCGGCGAAGCTGGCGGCGCTCGACCGATCAAAGCCGGCCCAGAAAGCCGGCTCGCTCACCGCGACCACGCCGGCGCGGGCCATGTAGAGATAGTCGTCGGTCGTCCGGCTGACGCAGTGGATGTGCGGGTC
>CAYUNS010000290.1:0-1882 GCA_964446155.1 uncultured Tepidisphaeraceae bacterium
ACGATTTACGTCACGCACGACCAGGAAGAGGCGATGACGCTTGGGGATCGCATCGTGGTGATGAAGGACGGACGCATCCAGCAGGCCGACACCCCGCTGGTGACCTATAATTCACCGGCCAACCGCTTCGTCGCCGGGTTCATCGGCATGCCCCCCATGAATTTCTTCGACGGCGCCCTGAAAATGGTGGACGACGACATGGTCTTCGAGGAAGGCAAGCTCGACAACGCCCGCGCCGCCGGCGCCGGCGCGGAAAAGCTCGCCAAGGGCGACGAGGTGGACGAACCCGTGGTGATGGAAGGCGAGTTGACCCTCCCCGGAGATGGGTTTAGGCTTTCGGTTCCGGCGAGGCTTCGCGACCAGTTGGCGGGATATGTCGGACGGCACATTGTGCTGGGCATCCGTCCCGAGCATTTTTCCCTGGAAGCCAGGGACCGCTCGAGCGGATCGATGGAGGCGATGTTGAACGTCATCGAACCGCTGGGCAGCCATATGGACGTGTATATGAGCACGAAGCACCACCCGCATGTGGTGGGACGAGTGACGGCGCGGCAGGGTCTGGATGTTGGAAAACGAGCCACCGTGGCTCTCGATCTGGATCAGGCCCACTTTTTCGAACCCGGAGAGACCGGGATGAACCTGAGCCTTACGAGTGAGTCGGCCCATGCAACTGCATAAGACGCATGGACCGAGTTTCGTGAGTGACATGGCCCTTTTCCGGAGGAACGCCGGATAAGGGTTCAATGTCGTTGCAGGTACGATTCGAATCGGTGGCCGCCAGGATGGTGGCCATTTTTATTGCCTGTGGCAAAGGACTGCGCGAAGGCTCGCGGTCGGGATTTCCTTCAGGAAATCATGGCCTCGCGCCTCGCGAACAACCGAATACGTACAACTTGACGGCTGTACAACTGAATAGCGAGGACGCATGAATCACGAGGAATTGAAACGCATTGTTGACGGCATCGCCCGCGACAAGAACATCGAGCGCGACCAGATTTACACGGACATCGAGCAGGCGATCGCCTCCGGGTTGCGCAAGCAGTTCAACACCGAGGACACCAGCGAGTTCACGGTGACGCTCGATCGCGCCACCGGCCAGATCGCCGCCAAACGCCAGGGCGAGGACATTCCCCTGTCCGTCGTCGGGCGCATCGGGGCGCAGACCGTCAAGCAGGTGATGATCCAGCTCATCCGCCAGGACGAGCGCGGCAGCATCTACGAGGAATACAAGGATCGCGTGGGCACGATCGTGACGGGCACGATCGCCCGCTTTGAAGGCGGATCGATGATCATCAACCTGGGGCGCTCCGAGGGCATCATGCCGCGCAGCGAGCAGATTCCCGGCGAGTCGCACGAGATCGGGGAACGCGTGCAGGCGCTGATCCTCGAGGTCCGCGACACGCCCAGCGCGGTCAAGATCATCATGAGCCGCTCCCATCCCGAGCTGATCCGGCGGCTCTTCGAGCGCGAAGTGCCCGAGGTCGGCGAGCGGACGATCGAGATCAAGGCGCTGGCGCGCGAACCCGGGCATCGCACCAAGATCGCGGTCTCGTCGATCGACTCGAAGGTCGATGCCGTCGGCGCCTGCGTCGGCGTGCGAGGCAGCCGAATCAAGAACATCGTGGACGAACTCGGCGGAGAGAAGATCGACATCGTTCGCTGGAACGAATCGTCGCAGATTCTTATCAGCAACGCGCTCAAGCCCGCGGAAGTCGCGGAAGTCGCGCTCTGCTTCGAGCTGGGACGGGCGACGGTCGTCGTCAACGACGACCAGTTGAGTTTGGCGATCGGCAAGCGCGGGCAGAATGTCCGCCTCGCCGCCCGGCTCACCGGATGGGATGTGGACATCCTCACCCCCCCGGAATTTCAGGCCGGCGTGCAA
>CAYUNS010000291.1:0-1762 GCA_964446155.1 uncultured Tepidisphaeraceae bacterium
AACCTCGAATACATCGTCATCGACGACGGCAGCACCGACGGCAGCGTCGAGGTGATCCGCAAGTATGAGTCGCGGCTCGGGTACTTCGAGCACCAGCGGAACATGGGGCAGTATGGGACGATCAACAAAGGATTCGCCAAAGCGACCGGAGAAGTCTGCGGCTGGGTGAACAGCGACGATATTTACCTGCCGTGGACGCTGCGGACGGTCGGATGGATTTTCGCGCAGTTTCCCGAGGTGCAATGGATCACGGGGCATCCGTGCGCGATCCAGGGGGGCGTGCCCCACCGTGTCGCGTCGTTTCGATCGTATCCGCGCGAGTTCGTGAAGGCCGGGTGTTTTTATTTCGGTCCCGGCGGACTGGGACCGATCCAGCAGGAGAGCACGTTCTGGCGACGGAGCCTGTGGGAAAAGGTCGGCGGACTGCGAACGGAGCTGAAATTCGCGGCCGACTATGAATTGTGGCTGCGTTTCGCCAAACACGCGGAGTTGTATGCGACGACGACGCTGCTGGCGGGGTTTTCCATCCGTGGGAACGAAAACCGCAGCATCGCGAACCGAAGCCGCTACGACGCCGAAGTCATCGCCTGCCGCGACGCCACACTGAACGACCCGGAAGTGAATCGACGACAGGTGACCAGGGACATCGCGTTTTACCAGAAAGTGCGGCGGTTCACGGGACTGAAGCGGCTGGCCAGAAAGCGCGTGGACGCGCGCTACAAGGGACCAGTCCTTGACTGGGATTTTGAAGCGTCCCGGTATGTGGTACGGTGGCATCCGTACTACGCGTGAAGGCTCGCCCGCGCGGTCACTCCTCTTCAGGGGCATCATCCAGATCATAGAGAAGGATGAGCTTGTTGCCTTCGGTGTGAACGTGACGCAACGGGCGCATGTCGGCCTCGTAGAGCTTTCGACCGTCGCGCTCGACACCGGCGATGTGAATTTCCTTGTCCTGATGCTCCAGGAGATACGCAATGAGTTCGGCCACTTTCATAATGCCTCCGAAACGGACTCTTCAACCATGAAACTATCACATAAAGCGCGTCCAGACGCTGCAAAAATTACCCGATAACCGATATGAGGAAGGTCCGGGCACGGTTGAGCTTGAAAAGGCGGCTTCCTGGTCCCATAAATAGCATCGCCGCTCCCCGGTCAGGCTGAATGCCGCCGCCATTGCGCCACAATCGGAAGTTCATCGATCATGGAACATTCGGAACCGCTCAAAAAAGTCTCGATGGTCTGCGCCAACTTCGGCAACGGGGAATCCTTTCGGGATGTGCTGAACGACTGGTTCGCCTTTCTCAACGGTCGGCCGGGCGAGGTGGTGGTCGTGGACGGTGGCAGCAAGGATCCGACCCGGCGGCTTTACTGGGATCTGTTCACCGAAGGATGGATCACCAAGCTCCAGATCATCCGCCCGGAACATCCCGACAATCACAAGGATTTGTGCTACATTCAGGAACACACCGCCGGGGCGATCGCGTCGAACGAATACCTGCTCTGGTTCAAGAGCGACACGCTCCCCTTCCGCCGGGGACATGAGAACTGGCTGGCGGAGGCGATCGGGCATCTGGAGCACCCGGAGGTGTTTGCGGTCGGCGGATCGTTCAATCGCATGGTGAAGCACCATGACGCCTGGCCGGGGTGGTATTTCACGCATAAATGCTCGGAGAATTTTTCGCTCATGAAGCGAAGCAGCTTCATGACGGCGATGGAATGGTTCGCCGGCAGGTACATCGCGTCGGGCTTCCGCGATCGCAAT
>CAYUNS010000292.1:0-1700 GCA_964446155.1 uncultured Tepidisphaeraceae bacterium
GCCAGGGTCGTTTACGAATCGCTGAAAACGACCCTGGCCTGGTTGGAGGGGATCGCGAAGCCAATGCCCTGGAAGCCGCCCGATCGCGAGGCGATCGCGGTGTTGATCCCAACAATCTCCCCGCGAATGTTCGACAGTGGCCCGCCGCTGTTGCCGGGGTTGATCGGGGCATCGACCTGGATGAAATTTTCATATCCGTATCGTCCCAGGATTCCGACGCTGTCGCGATTGAGGGCGCTGACGATTCCATGCGTCATCGAGCCGACGTATCCAAACGGGCTGCCAAACGCCATGACCCAGTCGCCTTTTTCAAGCTCATCGCTGTTGCCCCACTTGGCGGGGATGATGCGGTCGGCCTTGATCTTGATGACGGCGAGATCGGTCTTGGGGTCCGCACCGACCAGTTCGGCGTTTTCGATGGTGCGTCCGTCGGAGAGGGTGACGGTCATTTCACTGGCGCTGCCGGCGACGTGGTTGTTGGTCACGATATACGCGACGCCGTCGGAGACCTCCATGATGACGCCGCTACCCTCGCCGCGCTGCTCGAAGGTGTCGTTGTCGTGCGGCAGTTCCGGGGGGTTCTGCCCGTTGCGCTCGAAAAACCGCCGCAGCATGTCCTCATCGAACGGAAGCTGCCGCCGCCCCGCCATGCGGACGGACTTGCGAACCTCGATGTTGACCACGGATGGCTCGACGACTTTCCCCACCTGTCGGAACACCGTCGCGAGATCCTCGACCTGCGCGAGCTGCTCGCGAGTGCTTTCCACCTGTTGTTGAGCGCTTGCGAACTGCGCGTTCTGAAACAGGTTGAATCCCATAAATCCCGCCGCGGCGCTCACGGCGCCGATCAGCAGCACGCTTAGTAATGCACGAGTCGATTTCATAGTTTGGCTCCTCATCTCATGTGGTCATCAGAAATTTCGCCTTTTCCTCGGCGGGCATTTCATACTGGTGTTTCGGCGCGGGATATTCCCCATCCCGCACCAGCCGGACATATTCCGCGAGATGCTCCCGCATCGGGGTCGCCATGTCCGCGAGACGGGGCACGAAGCGCGGCTTGGCCAGGCTCAGCCCAAGCAGGTCGTGCGTGACGACGACGCTGCCGTGGCATGCCGGACCGGCGCCGCATCCGATGACGGGGATGGGCACGGTTTTCACCACCACCTCGGCGACTTCGGGGGGCGTGGCTTCCAGCAGGATCGCGGCCGCGCCAGCTTCGTGCATCCGAGCCGCCAGCGACACGATCGCTTCAGCTTCATCGGCGGTGCGCCCCTGGAATTTATATCCCGTCAGGCCCACCGCCTGGGGCCGCAACCCCACATGCGCCATCACCGCCACGCCGGCATCGGCGAGCTGGCGCACCAGCTCGCGGTGCGAATCGGCCACTTCCAGTTTCACGCAGTCGCAGCCGGTAAGTTTCAGCATTCGGGTGGCATTTTTTACGCCCTGGAACGTGGACGCCTGGTAAGACCCGAACGGCATGTCGCCCACGAGCAGCGCCATCGGCGCACCGCGCCGCACCGCGGCGGTGATCTCGATCATGAACTGAAGCGAGACGGGGATCGTCGTTTCATGACCGAGCACGACATTGCCTGCGGAATCTCCCACAAGAATCAGCGGCACTCCGACATCGTGCATCAACCGGGCGGTGGTGAAATCGTAGCAGGTCAGCATGGGAACCCTGGACCGCGGGTCCAGGG
>CAYUNS010000293.1:0-1691 GCA_964446155.1 uncultured Tepidisphaeraceae bacterium
CCGTGAGTCCGTTGCATGATCCGATCCTCCTGCGACCTAAGTGAAAAGAGACTTGTTTTATTGGCCCGCATTCGCAACAGGCGAGGCCGATTCGCTTCTCAATGCGAGGGGCGTCACGACCTGAATTTCTCCGCCGACATTATTGGAATGCATAGATGTATACAAGGACAATATAGTCTGGGAATCGACGATGTCAAAAAAATTACCGGGCATCCTCTCTTTTTGCCGATAAACCCCCGCCGGACGAGCTGAAACGGAGGCGGGCCACCCTTGATTTTTCGAGGCGATGCGCCTATGGTGAGAATCGATTGTTCCGTTCGGCCGCCCCCTGCGGGGACCGGCGCGGGGCATTGAAGGAACCGCAATGATGAGGCTTTCGCTCCTGTCTCCGACCCTTCCGGTGGTCGTACGATAGGCCGGCGCCGCAACGGCTTGAAGGGCGTTTCGCCCCGCAAAGCCTCGCGACCGGCCCGCCCCGCCATGCCTCGACGGAGCCATTCCCGTTTCAGGCCATTATTTACGATTCATCTATTTACGATTCATCTATTTACGATTCATCTATTTACGATTCATCGTTGAACCCTCCGCGGATCGTCGTTAGATTGCGGCGTTTTCCAAAGCCGACCGGCGGCGCGACACGCGAAAATGAAAAACGAACCCAAACTGCCATGACCACACTAGACACCAACATCACCGTGAAGTCCTCCGACGCCAAACCCCGCTACAAGGGCAAGACGGGCGCCAAAATCCTGCATGAAATGCTCGTCGGCCCGCACAAGGTCGAAATCATGTGGGGCTACCCCGGCGGGGCGATCCTGCCGATGTTCGATGAACTCTACAAGACCCCGGCCAAGTTCATTCTCAACCGCCACGAGCAGGCCTCCGGGCACTGCGCCGATGGCTATGCCCGTGTCACCGGTAAGCCGGGCGTGTGCATCGTGACCTCCGGCCCGGGCGCGACCAACACCGTCACCCCCCTGGCGACGGCGCAGATGGACTCGATCCCCATCATCGTCTTCTCCGGACAGGTTCCCACCAAGGTCATCGGCAATGACGCCTTTCAGGAAGCCGATGTCACCGGCATTACCCGTCCCTGCACCAAGTGGAATTACCTCATCAAGGACATTCGCGAGTTGCCGCGGGTGGTGAACGAGGCGTTCCTCATCGCGACGAGCGGCCGGCCGGGACCGGTGCTGATCGATCTGCCCAAGGACATCTCCGCCGGTGTGCTCGATGAGGAAGTGGACGACACGCCCCGCGCGCACATTCTCCATCGCCGGGGACAGGCCGCGTCCCACGCCAACCACGCCCGGCAGGCGGAGACCGCGGCCGAAATGATCAACCGCGCGGAGAAGCCCGTCCTCTACGTCGGCGGCGGGGCGATCATCTCCAACGCCTGGCAGGTGCTCCGCAAACTCGCCGACAAGGGCAACATCCCCTGCACCACCACCCTGCTCGGCATGGGCGCGTTCGATGAAACCGATCCCAAGAGCCTCTACATGCTCGGCATGCACGGCAGCGCGTTCGCCAACTACGCGGTGCAGGAATGCGACTGCCTCATCGCCGTCGGCGCCCGCTTCGACGACCGCGTGACCGGCAACCTCGCGAGCTTCGCGCCCCACGCCAAGATCATTCACATCGACATCGACCCCTCGAGCATCAGCAAGACGGTGGATGTCGATTGCCCCGTG
>CAYUNS010000294.1:0-1691 GCA_964446155.1 uncultured Tepidisphaeraceae bacterium
GACTCGCGCAGCTGGCGTGTCAAAGGACTCAGTGCAACTGTCCGGGCCAAAGTGATGCGTATCGTGGCGTGTATAGATGTTGTCGGAAATAGTCCACAACTATTTATTCTGTCTGCTGCGGGCTCGTATCGATGGGCGCGACTTTGGCGATGCTCGAGCTGGAAAGCGAACACGCGCTAGCTGGGCGGCCGCGTGATGCGGCCCCCTCAGATCATTCTCGATTTCCGCGATCTCGTGGAAACGGCGCAGGACATTCGCGCGATCGGCTTGCTGCTGGTCGATGTGGCACGAGAGTTCGGCTTCGATCGTGTTGCGATGCTGCACACCCGGAGCCTGCTGGGGAGTGTGCTTCGCTGCTCTCCCCATCTGATTCGCTTCGACAACTACCCGGACGATTGGGATCGGAACCTGATCGGCCCTGGCATGAAGATTGTCGATCCGATCCTTCTGACCGTCCGACGCCGCGCATCCGGGTTGCTCTGGCCTGATGATCTCCAGGCGTCACGCCTCCCTGAGCTTCAGCGCTCGATCCTCGACCACGGACGCCATCTCGGGATTCGGCAGGGCATAACGGTTCCCGCGAACGTTCCCGGAGAGCCCGAGGGCTCGATCAGCTTCGCGACCTGCTCGACCCGGCAAGCGAGCCGCGAGGAGCAGGCGATCATCGATGCCATTGCGCGGATTGCGTTCGATGCGGCGCGGCGGGCGAGGGGCCTGGATATGCTGCCGGATCCCGTCCCGCACGTCACAGACCGCGAACGCGAATGCATCTACTGGATCGCGCACGGGAAAAGCGATCAGGACATCGCGGACATTCTGGGTATCGCGCTCGAGTCGATCCGAACCTACATCAAACGCGCATTTCGCAAGCTCGGCGTGGTCACACGCGGCCAGCTTGTACACGAGGCGCTCCGCCTCGGCGTCATCGATACGCTGCCGTCCTGTCCCCCGTTCGGGTGACCTGACTTGGTGCCGATCGGGTGATTTTTATCCGGCTCCGCTTTTTCAGGGGAGCCACCGATGATCCGCATCACCCAAGGGCACAGCCTCGCCGATCCGATCGATGCCGCCATGTTCGAGGATCGCCGACGTCTGTTCGTCGACCTCATGCGCTGGCGGGTGCCGACCGTCGCCGGCCGTTACGAGATCGACAGGTTCGATGGCGGCCAGGCGGTCTATATCGCCGAAACGGACGGACGGGGCGGCCATCGTGGTTCGCTGCGGCTGCTTCCTTCGTTGCATCCGCACATCCTGGGCGATTTGTTTGCCGCGCTCTGCGACGGCCCTGTGCCGCGTGGACCGGACATCTGGGAAATTACCCGCCTATGCCTGCCGGCGCGACTTGGCGCGCCGGAACGGCTCGCGGTTCGCAATCGGGTGATCAGCGCGATGGTCGATCATGCCCTTGACGTCGGCATCGCCGCCTTCACGGGTGTCGTGCGTCCAGCGTTCCGGGACAGCATCCTGGCGATGGGCTGGGATGCCGCTCCGCTCGGACCGAGTCGCGACTGCGATGGCATGTCGCTCGGCGCATTTCGGATCGCGATCGATCGCGAGACGCCGGCGCGGCTCGCCGCCACAGGCATCTACGCGGCGCGGCCTCGGCCCACCGCCGAAGCGGCTTGAGGTGCGCTATGAGTGATGTGCTCGACCTCCACGCTGCGGCGCTGCGCAGCCAGGGCTATGTGGTC
>CAYUNS010000295.1:0-1682 GCA_964446155.1 uncultured Tepidisphaeraceae bacterium
CCTGGGCATCCTGATCGAGAACATGCGCCGCGAGGGCTATGAACTGTCGATCAGCAAGCCCAGCGTCATCATGAAAAAAGACCCTGAAACCGGGGAGACGCTCGAGCCGATCGAGTATCTCGTCGTCGATGTCGGCGAAAAGAACATGGGCGGCGTGATGGAGCTGGTCGGCAACCGCAAGGGCGAGATGGTGCGGATGGACAACCGCGACGGGCAGGTCCATCTCGAGTTCACCATCCCCGCGCGCGGGTTGATCGGGCTGCGCACCCGGATGCTGACCGCGACGCAGGGGACCGCGATCATGCACCACAACTTCCACGAATACGCCCCCACGCGGGGCAATGTCCCCGGCCGGGGCAACGGCGTGATGGTCAGCATGACCAACGGAACCGTCAACGCGTTCGCCCTCAACAACCTCCAGGAACGCGGAACCATGTTCGTCAGCCCGCAGGATCCGGTCTACGAAGGGCAGATCGTCGCCGAGAACGCCCGCGACAACGACATGGTCGTCAACCCGACCACCGCCAAGCAACTCACCAACATGCGCACGACCAGCAGCGATGAGAACATCATCCTCAAGCCCGCGCGCCGGATGACGCTCGAACAGGCGCTGGAATACATCGAGGAGGACGAGCTTGTCGAAGCCACGCCCCAGAGCATTCGCCTTCGCAAGGCGCTGCTCACGGAGAACGCCCGCAAGAAGGCCGGCAAGAAGGTCGCGCAGGCGGTCGGGGTCTAGGCGCCCGATGGGCGGGCGGTTGCCGGGGCGCCTGGAGCGCGGGGTGGAGAGTTCGGAACATGAAACGTCCGGTCATCGGCATCACCACGGACCACGACAGGAACCAGTCGCAATACGTCAGTCCGCACAACTATGCGCTTTCCGTCGAAAAAGCGGGGGGGCTGCCGCTGCTCATCCCTTATTGCGCGAGCCACGCGCTGATCCCGGAGATTTTCGATCGGCTTGACGGGATCGTCTTCGCCGGCGGGGACGATCTCGATCCGTCGCCCTGGGGGGAGACGCATCATCCCGAGGCCGTTCGGATCGATCCGCGGCGGGAACGCTTCGAACGCGCGCTGCTCGACGAGATCGAGCGCCGGCAAACACCCACTCTGGGGATTTGCCTTGGCGCGCAGGTGATCAACGTGCATCGCGGCGGAACGCTCATCCAGTTTCTGCCCCATCATCCGCGCGACAACGCCATCGAGCATCGCAGGCTCGATGACGATTCCCGCCGCCATCCCGTGTCGATCGATCGCGAGTCATCGTTGTGCGCCGTGATCGGGGAGACCGCCCTTGTCGCCAACACGCTCCACAAGCAGGCGATCGCAACGCCCGGCCGAAACCTGCGCGTCGTCGCCACCGCGCCCGACGGCGTGATCGAGGGCATCGAGGATCCCGCGTTTCCCATGCTGCTCGCGGTTCAATGGCATCCGGAAAAACTGCACGGGGAAAAGCCGCACCAGCGCCTCTTCGAGGCGCTGGTCGATCAAGCCGCGCGGATGCGGGGGTGATGCGGGGCCTTTGCGCTGACGCGATGCGGCCGACGTTTCATTGCCGCGCCGGCGGATGGCCGGTGTCCTCGGCGAGGTCGTCGCTCAAGGTTCCCTTCCACATCCGCACGCCGTCGATGTGAGCCGGACCGGTCGGCACGCACATGCTGGCCCGCTCGGCTCACATCGAC
>CAYUNS010000296.1:0-1680 GCA_964446155.1 uncultured Tepidisphaeraceae bacterium
ACCACGCCGCCGGCGCCGCGACGCGCTTCGGGGCGGTCTTCAACGCGATGTTCGTCGCGATCATCTTCTGGCTGCTCGCGCCGCAGGCGAGATATATCCCGCTCGCGTCCCTTGCGGCGGTGCTGCTCATCATCGCGGTGACGCTGATCGACTGGCGCTACCTGGTGCGCATCGCCCGCACCGATCGCAGCGACGCTCTGGTCTGCGTCATCACGTTTCTCGCGACCCTCGTCGCGCCGCTGGAATATGCGATCTTCATCGGTATTTTTCTGAACCTCGGCTTGTATCTCCGCACTGCCGGCCGGCTGCACATGCAGGAGATGGTGACCACCCCCGGCGGGCCATTCATGGAACGCGCCGTCAACGACCGCAGCGGGCATAAGCAGGTGATGTTCCTTCAGATCGAAGGCAACTTGTTCTTCGGCGTCGCCGATGAATTGCAGGACCGGCTCACCGCGCTGTCCCGGAGCGGTGTGCGCGTCGTGATCCTGAGACTCAAGCGGACGCACTCGATCGACTCGACGGTGCTTCACGTCCTCGAGACCTTCACGCGGGACCAGCAGAAGCTCGGCGGGCACGTCCTCCTGTGCGGCGTCAAGCCGGAATTGATGCAGGTACTCCGCGCCTACGGGTTGCTCAACGTCATCGGCCCGGAAAACGTCTTCGAGACCGGCTTCGGCGTCTTCACCAGCGCGAAACGGGCGCTGGAGCGGGCGAAGAAACTGGTGGGGCGGTCGATCGACACGAGCGAACTGGATGTGGAGGAAGACGAAATCACCTACGAGATCTGATCCCCATCCAGCGGATGGCGCTGCCCGGGTCGAGGAGTGAAGCGGATGGCGTGACCGCCCGGATCAAGGATCGTGAGGTGCGCCAAGGTGCGCGCGAATCGGGGGACTATCTAGCGACGAGCTTCTGGCGGCGATCCGCCAGGTGCATTCGTAATTACTGAAACCGCGCCCACCACGCTTTATGTTGGTGCGATGTCGCTGATCTTTTGCGAAGGCGACCTGTGATATCTCACCGTGGTCGGGCGAGAGGTTGTTCGCCGCGTGTACGCTGCCGTTCGCGACACGCGCTGGAGAAGCGTTTCAGTGGCATTGTCTGGCGTAGCCATCAAACAACGCGCCGACGGATTTTCGATCCAATGCGATACGTTCTATCGCGCAGCGAACATCGACTTCGCAGTCCACATGACGATCGATGCGCATGCTGAAGCCGGTAAAATAGTCATCACCTTCGCCATCCGGGGAACGGCCAGATCGGAATTCCAGACAAACCGGACCGGTATCTGCCTGCTGCATCCTGCTCGAGAATTGATGGGGTGATCGGTCGATATTGAGGATGTTTCGGGCAATGTCACGAATGCCATTTACTTAAGAGCTTCTAAAAATATTGCTTAACGACGGTGAAGCCGACGCCTGCAGATCATTGCGCACGCAAGGGTCATGAACGCTTCATGGACCTCGTCACCGCGGTCATCCCTGACACGCAATCGCTTGAACTGGTGCATCAAAGCCAGCGTCTGTTCGAGACGAACCAGCGGTACACGCCCAAGCGGCTGCCGTGCGGCATGTTGCGTCGGGCAATCTCCGTGGCGATGGCTTGCACCGACGGCGTCCTGCATGCGGCTCGGAGTGATACGCCCGATCCCACACGCCAAGCCGCTGCCATTGCCGC
>CAYUNS010000297.1:0-1648 GCA_964446155.1 uncultured Tepidisphaeraceae bacterium
GCACCAGGCCGATCCGCTCGGACTTGTCCATCAGCGGAACGGACGCGCCAGCCTGCGGATCGGGATCATCGTGCGTGCCGATCAGCCGGCTTTTCGCCACGCCCACCCCGGGCACATCGAGCTGCACCGCGAGATACGTCGCCAACCCGCAGCGACGGGGATGGGCATATCCCTGCCCGTCGAAACAGATCACCCCGAAGGAATGCTTCAGCCGGCCGATGGCGTCCAGCAGCGTCGGGCCTTCGCGGAAGGAAAGAAACGAGGGAATGTAAGGCACTTCGACAGGCCGCGTCGCATGGACCTTCTCGATGATCCGCCGCTCCTCGCGATCGTAAACGACGGCCACGGCGAGGACCGACTTCTTATCCATCGAAAAGGCCACGTCCGCCCCCGCGACGAATCGCGGCAGCGGCGACAGCGGTGCGACGATCATGCGGCCGCGAATATCGAGCTGCTCCTGCTTCCATTTCTGAATGAGCGGCGACCAGCGGGACTGAATGGGTTTGTCTTGAGTCATTGCGAGCCTGGGCGCGTCACCGGCGGATCAATCGCCTTGTCCTTCGCATGGCGGGTCGGCGCACCGACCGCCTTCAACACGATATCATCGAACATGACCAGCCCGGGATGAAGATACGCATAGAGATCGACGCGCAGATGTTCGACCGGGAAGGTCACATGCTGGGGGTTCAATTCATCGACGATCGTTACCCACTCGCCGTCCGTTTCACCGGTGGGCGGAACCTGGCGGCGGTAGATCTCGCGCTCGGTTTTCTCACCTTTGATGTTTTCGGCGGTGGTGTAGCCCTTGACGAAAACATGCAGCCGCGGTCCGTCGCTGCGATAGCGGAAGCTGAGGCGGTAGCGGGTCCCGGGCTGGATCGGGATCGCGCCCGAAAGACAGGCCAGGCCGTTGTTTTCCGCGGCGGTGCGCGACAGGTTCATCGCCAACACGTTGTTGGCATCCTGTCCACCGCGGGCGGGGCTGCGATAGATCACGATCCGATCGACCTCGGGAAGCGCATCGCTGAAAGCGACGGGGTACTTGTCGGCGAGATAAATTCCATCCCATTTTCCCGCTTCGTCGAATCCGCCGTTGACCACGAGGTTGGGGTTCGTTTCCCACAATTTCTCGGCCGTTGCATCGTGCCGCACGGCGACCTCGCTGGGATGTTCATGCGGCGCGACGCCGGGAAGGGTTTCGATCACCTCCTCGATCGCGAAGCGCAGATCGGTGGCCTTGGCGATCGGTTTTTCGATCGTGCGGGCCTCGGCGCCGGGAAGAAGAATCCTCAGCCGCAGCAACGACCCTTCGTCGGCGTTGGTGAGATCGCCCCAGATGAGGATTTCCGGCGAGAGCGCCCGGGACAATTCGACGACTTCCGTCGCGGGAGTGGCGGAAGTGAGCGGCGAAGCCGCGCCGGCGGCGAGATCGGCCATCATCGGGCCGTCGATCACCTCAAACGATTCCAGGCGATCAAGCTTGGCCCGCAGAGAATAGCCCACCTTGGCGCGAAGGTCCTCCTTCGCGTCCCCGCCCAGCGGAAAAACAGCCACCGTCCCCGCCGACGCCCCCCGCATCGCCAGCAAACCCACGAAGATGAACGGCAGCCACCAATGCGCGCCAATGAATGCGGATAATCGTTCTTTC
>CAYUNS010000298.1:0-1581 GCA_964446155.1 uncultured Tepidisphaeraceae bacterium
GTCCGCTGGCCCTGGATGGAACGGCTTCAGCACAACCTGCTCCTGGCGTTTCCCGACCGGCAACTCAGCCACTTCGTGGGCGTGGTGCTGGCGGTCTCCTTCCTGCTGGGTCTGTTGACGCTCGCCTTTTCCACTTCCCTGCCGATGGGCCTCGGTGGCGCGGCTGTCGGCGGGTATCTGCCGTTCTTCATCCTGATGACCCGCAAGGCCGGACGGCAGAAGCAAATGGCCCATCAGCTTCCCGAGGCGCTCGATTTCCTCTCCCGAATCCTTCGGGCGGGGCACAGCCTCAGCACCGGTCTGCAAATGATGGCCGAAGAACTTCCCGAACCGATGGCCGGCGAGTTCCGACGAGCCTACGAACAGCACAGCCTCGGGCAATCGCTCGAGGATTCCCTCCGGCAAATGGTGCGGCACGTGCAATCGCCCGACTTCGCCTTCTTCGTCACCGCGGTGCTCATCCAGCGCCAGACCGGCGGGGATCTGTCCGAAGTCCTCGACAACATCAGCGGCATGATCCGCCAGCGCATCCGGCTTCAGGATCATGTGAAAGCCAAGACCGCCGAAGGGCGATTCACCGGGTATGTGCTCGTCGCCTTCCCGGCCGTCATGTTCGTGCTCATGTATCTCCTCAGCCCCGAGAACACCCGGCTTCTGCTCCATGAACGCATCGGGCAGATCATGCTGGCGTCGGCGTTCGGATTGCAAATGCTCGGTCTGTTCGCCATTCGCAAGATAACCACCGTTCGCGTCTGATCGCCCGAATCAACCTCGATCGACGCCGCGAACCTTATTGGGTCAGGAACATGAACGAAGAAATGATCATCAATCTCTCGATCTTCGCCGCCGTCGGCGCGGGAGGATATCTCCTCTCCCGCTGGATGATGAACAAGGTCCAGGATGAGAAGCTGTTTACACGCCTTTCCGAAGGCGCGGGCGACGATTCGCGGAACCAGGCCGCGAAAGCCGCCCCGACCACCCCGGTCCTTCAGCGCGTCGGGCAGGCGTTCGCCAAGCCGTTCATGCCCAGCAGCTACGAGACCCAGTCGTCGCTCCGCAAGAGCCTCGCCAAGGCGGGCATTTACGCGCCTTCCTCCATCAAGATGGTCGCCGGCTGCAAGTTCATCTGCCTGATTGTCGGGCTGGCGATCGGATACGGCATCGGAATGCTCCTCGACTCGACGATGGCGGGGCTGTCGTTCGGCGGGCTGATCGGATACCTCCTGCCGCGAATGTGGCTGACCTACCGGATCAGGAAAAACCAGGAAGCGCTGACCCACGCGCTGCCCGACGCGCTCGACCTCATGGTCGTCTGCGTCGAGGCGGGATTGACCATCGACGGCGCCATGCAACGCATCGGACACGAGCTGGTCATCGCGCATCCCTCGCTCAGCCGGGAGATGGGAATCGCGCACATGGAGACCCGCGTCGGGATCTCGCGGTCGGAGTCCCTCCGCAACCTCGGTCAGCGCACCGGATGCCCGGCGCTGCAATCGCTCGCGTCGATGCTCATCCAGGCCGATCGCTTCGGAACCAGCATCGCCTCCGCGCTGCGCGTCCACGCCGACAGCCTCCGCGTCG
>CAYUNS010000299.1:0-1552 GCA_964446155.1 uncultured Tepidisphaeraceae bacterium
TTCGTATGGACCATCGGGCGAAAACGGGGTTGGTCGAGGCGACCCCGGTGTGCGGTCTCAGGCGGCGGCCTGCTGAACGCCGGATGATTTGCGTTCATCGGACGTGCTGCCTCCTCCTCCACCTCCGCCGCTGAGCAATTCACCGAGCAGCCCGCGCAGCGCATCGGGCGTGAGCTTGCGAATCAGTTGCCCGCGTTCGGCGATGCTGACGTCCCCGGATTCCTCGGAAACGACGAGTACGACGGCGTCGGATTCCTGGCTCATGCCGACGGCGGCGCGGTGACGGCTGCCCAGCTCTCGCTCCAACTCGCCGCTTTCGGCCAGGGGGAATTGCACACCGGCGTACATGACGCGCTCGTTGCTGATGATGACCCCGAGGTCATGCAGCGGCGAGTTCGGCCAGAAAATCGTGTTCAGCAGGGGGGCGGTCAGGTCCGCGTTGAGCCGGGTTCCACTTTCGGCGATCCCACCCAAACCGACTTCGCGCTCGATCGCGATCAGCGCGCCGATCTTGCGGCGGGAAAGGTACGTCGCCGATTCCACCAGCGCCTCGATCTCGTCGTTGATTTGCGTGGACCACCCGCGGAAGAGGCGCGTCTCCCCGAGGCGCATCAGCGCGCGGCGAAGCTCGGGCTGGAAGACCACGACGATCGAAACGGAGGCGAAGAGCAGGAACCGCTCGTAAAGAAACGCGATGCGCGAGACATCGACCGTGCTGGCGAGCAGCCGAACGATGAGATAGAGGGTGATGAGGACGAACGCGATCCCCTTGAGCATGCGCGCGCCGCGGGTTCCCTGGAGGAAACGCAGCACCCAGTAGACGACCATGCCGATGAGCAGCATCTCCAGCGCGACCTGCCACAGGGGATAATTGCGGAGGCTTTGGAAGAAATACTCGGGATTGAAAAGTTCGTCGTTCATGCGATCAGGATTTGGAGGCCGCGATCGTCCCGGTGGATTTCAGGCCGGGCGTCGCGCGGCGATGGTCATCGGCCGCTCAATCTCTGAAACAACGCCAAACCGCACCGGTTCAACAGCACCGTCCGGAACTATATCGAGCATCCGATCAAACCGCCATCAATCGTTCGGAAAAACAAGTCGATGGGGCGTCAATCGAGGCCGCCGATAATGGATACGCAGGCGCAGTGGAGATACTGCGCGTGGTTACGGGACGTTGCCGAGGATGGCGGCGGTCATCTTCACGACCTGCGTCATGGGTTCGACATCATGGACGCGGACGATCGCCGCGCCCGCGGCGACGGCGAGGGCGACGGTCGCCGCGGTCCCCATGACGCGGTTGGCGGCGTCAGCCTCGCCGATCACCGTGCCGATGAACTTCTTCCGGCTGGTCCCGATGACCAGGGGATGCGGAAGCGCCTTGAAGGCGTCCAGTTCGCGCAGGAGTTGGAGATTGTGGGGCAGGGTCTTGCCGAATCCGATGCCCGGATCGATCAGGATGCGATGGGGCGGGATGCCGCGGGCCTGCGCATCCGCGCTGCGCCGTCGTATGAGAACGTCACCCGCGAGGTCCTCGATTTCCTTCGCCGGCGCA
>CAYUNS010000300.1:0-1544 GCA_964446155.1 uncultured Tepidisphaeraceae bacterium
CCGCCATGGCGGCCTCGATCGTCTTCAGGCATCCCGCCGCCCGCTCGCCATGACGCGCGCTCAGCTCGGGATCGCCGGCGATGACATCGCACAACGAAACAACCGGGAATCCAATCCGCGCCGCATGGGTGATCACCGTCATCCATCGTCCGGCGTTATGAAAGCCCCACGATGCGACAACGCGGCCTCGAGTCTCGTCGATTTTGCCCGTGCGCGCATCGATCCGATCGGCGATTCGATCAAACTGATCGAAGATCAGATCGATGAAACGATGCTCCCCCGTGGCATTGAACGCATACAGCGCGGCGCTGGCGGCGTCCGCCATCGGCCAGGCATACAGCAGCGAGGCGCGATCGGGATTCTCATCACCCGGTTTCAGAAACGTCGCGAATGAATGCCGAAGGTATTGATGAAGCACATCGGGATGGGAATCGGCGCGAATGAACTGCAGGTAAAGCAGGTCATGCAATTCATCCGTCGGCTCCCGCCGCAGGCGATCGAGGGCGCTGAGAATTTTATCCAGTTGCTTTTCGGACTGGATGATCTCGCGAAACAGATCGGCATCCTCCAGAGTTGCGGTACGGGAGTGGATACGGCGCCCAAGATAAAGATATGCCTTCATCCGCGCGTCCGGCTCATCGAGGCCGGGTCGCGCGATGGCCGGGAGGAGAGGACCGGCATCGGCGGCGTCGGCTTCGGCGATCTCGCCCGCCCACGCCGGCAGGATAACGGAGCAGGACAATGCGGCGCATCCCGTGAGGAATGCCCGGCGGGAGAAAGAAGCGCCGCTGCGATCATTGCGCGTTTTCCTGCTCCGCATCATCCGGCTCCTCGGCTTGCTCGGTGATCTGATCGATCGTGCGATACGCACCAGGCCCGATCTCCCCCGGAAGCGTCGCCGCCGGCGAGGTCGTCGATGTTGTCGCGTCCGGCGGAACCAGGCGCGCCCTGTTCAGCGTCAATCCACCCGACGCCGCGATCGGCGGACCGATCTCGACATTCAAACGCTTCAGATTGTTTCGCAGACGGTTGGCCGCGGGAAGCAGCACATACACGTTCTCCGCATGGCGAACCTTCTCCTCGAACGCCGCCACCAGCTCCGCGCTGGGAGGCCCCTGCTTGTCCTTGGGCAATTCGATCGCGCGCAGCCCGCCGCTGAGATAACTGAACTGGCGATGACGATCCGCGAGAATGACGTCATTCTCGCCGATGCGCCCGCGGGAATCCTGGATGATGCCCATCAGCGGAAGATATTTCCCACGCTCATGATATTTCAAAAACGGCTCGCGATGCTGGGTGCGAACGAATTTCGAAATCTCGATCATGTTGGGAACGAGCAGAAGCGCCGTGCAGAATCCATACCATGCCCAAGGCTGCCACCCTTCCCGTCTCGAGCCGATCCGTCGGATCAGCAGCCACAAGCCATAGAGCAACAGGGGCAGGATCGGCAGGTAATAGCGCGCGTTAGGCCACCAGCTCAGGGTCTGCCAGACCGTCGCGGCGATCCACGCGGCCCAGAGCACTCTCCGGCGGAAGAGCATCAG